>NZ_CM122574.1:0-356710 GCF_051842875.1 Neobacillus sp. C211 | reverse complement strand
ATGCTGGCTTGTTTTTTTTATTGATTTTAAGATACGGCTGCTCTTGAGAGTTCATTATATTGGACGACTAGTTCATATACAGCATATAAGCCGACGTCTTGATTCGCATTTAATTAAAATCGCAAAAGTTGAAGAAGATATGATTATTATTAAATCAAAATAAACATCAACTATATAAAAGCAAAAAAAGATCAGAAACCAGGGTTCTGATCTTTTTCGCTCTTATAAGGATAGCGCTTATAATTTACTGAATAATGATTTGACACCTTGGTAAAGCAAAACAAAAGAAAATACTAAAATAGCAAGTGCCCCTACTATATGGAAAAATGATGACAGCCCAGCTAAAAATGAAATTGTTGGCATATTAACTAAGGCAAAACCGGCTAAGATACAAGCTAAAAATAAATTTGCTAAACGATCCATTCTAAAATCCCTCCTTTGTGATTAGAATATGCTTTAAGAGGATCGTTGACTGGTCAAGAGTCCTATAATCATTTATTTTTTCTCAATAAAAAAAACCAGACCGGAAACTGATCTGGGTTAAGAACTTCTTTAAGATAGCACTTCTGAATTGGATATTGAAACTTGTTGGCTAACTGCCTCTCCATTATTGGCAATTTTGGTGACCTCGATATATTTAATATGGTGCTCTTCCATATCGAGAATTTTAAAGGAATAGCTTTCATGAAGGAGGATGTCTCCTTCTTTTGCTTCGTAATTCTCGGTTAGAATCCAACCGCCAATCGTATCGACATCTTCATCGTCAATCTCCACTCCCAATAAATCATTGACCTCACTAACTAATACTTTAGAATCGATAATATAATGGTTTTCTTTAATTTTGCGAATCTCTGGAATTTCATCCATATCGAATTCGTCACGAATTTCCCCAACAATTTCTTCTAAGATATCCTCAACAGTAACCAGCCCGGAAGTACCGCCATATTCGTCCATTAAAATCGCCATATGGACACGGTCTTTTTGCATTTTTACTAATAAGTCATGGATAGGAATCGTTTCTATTACTCTAATTATTGGTCGTGTATAGTTTTCTAGAGTACGTTCAGCTAGTTTTTCATTACCAATTAAATCAGTCATAACTTCTTTTATATTAATAAGCCCAATTATATGATCCTTATCACCATCAATGATGGGATACCGTGTGAATTTTTCTTCACGTAAAACCTGAAGAAAAGTCTCTAATGTATCATCCTTAGATAAGGAAACGATTTCCGTTCTAGGGACCATAACTTCTTTGGCAATACGGTTATCAAATTCAAAAATTTTATTTACATACTTAAACTCTGATTGGTTAATTTCACCACTTTTGTAGCTTTCAGATAGAATAATTCGAAGCTCTTCTTCTGTATGGGCGATTTCGTTTTCAGAAACAGGCTTTAGCCCAAAAAAACGTGTTGTAATTCGTGCAGAACCATTAAGCAGCCAAATTACAGGATACATCACCTTATAAAAAAGGATGAGCGGACGTGACATCATCAGGGTAATCCATTCTGCTTTCTGGATCGCCAATGTTTTAGGTGCAAGTTCACCAATTACTACATGTAAAAATGTAATCGCTGCAAATGCAAAGCCCACAGATAATATTTGGTTAAAACTTTCGGGAATATGCAGGCCTTTAAAAATAGGGTGCAGGATCTTTTCAAATGTCGATTCACCAAGCCAACCTAATCCAAGGGCAGTAATGGTAATTCCTAACTGACAGGCAGAAAGGTATTCATCTAGGTTCGAAATCACTCGTTTAGCTGTCACAGCACTCGAATTTCCGTCTTCGATTAACTGATCAATTCTTGAGCTTCTTACTCTGATAATAGCAAATTCTGAAGCTACAAAAAAAGCAGTTAAAGCAATTAAAATGGCTATAATAACCAAGTTAAATATGTCCAAATAAGTTCCCTTATCCCGCTTTTAGACAGGTAAGGAGTCACCTCCCAGTTTAATAAAAAAAATTAACTCGTATTTAAAATAAACTCATATCTAGTTTTCTGCTAATCTCGTCTAATGGTCATTATACCACCTCGACAATTTTCTAAATTAACAATAATTATAAAGAATTTGAACCGTACAGTCAAACGTTCTGGTTAGTATATTGGTTGATAACTATATTTTATGGGAAAACATAGTGAATATGAACAGTGAAGACGAAATATTACAAAAATTATCTAAAATAATACTGGCTCCTATTCAGGAGCCACTTCCACTTTTTTTTGTTCTGTTTTTGCTTTATATACTTCAATATATAAGATATGGTGACCTTCTATCTCATTAATTTCGAATACAAATCCGTCGTTTTCGATGGAATCACCTTTATGTACATCAAACTTTTGTGTTAAAAACCAACCCCCAATCGTGTCTACATCTTGCTCATCAAGTGATGTGCCCAGTAGATCGTTTACTTCGCTTATTAGTACTTTTCCATCCAAAATAAAATGACCATCTGCTTTTTTCTGAACCAGTGGGAGTTCATCTAAGTCAAATTCATCCCGTATTTCACCAACAATTTCTTCAAGAATATCTTCGACCGTGACAATTCCTGCTGTCCCTCCATATTCATCAGATAAAACGGCCATGTGTGAACGGTTTTTTTGCAGTTTGACTAGTAGTTCCTGAATGGGAATTGTTTCAATGACATGAATGACTGGCTTAAGATAAGGGATAAGCGGTCTTTCGCCGGTACATTTTTGCTGAATACAATCGGTTAAGACCTCTTTAATATTAACAACACCTAAAATATTATCTTTGTCACCATCAATAAGGGGATATCTAGTGTATTTTTCTTCCTTGACTATTTCAATAATTTCTTCCATTGAGGCATCCCTGGATAGAGTTACAAGCTCAGTTCTCGGAACCATAATTTCTTTTGCAATCCGGTTATCAAATTCAAAAATTCGGTTCATATAACGGTATTCAGATTGATTTATTTCCCCACTCTCATAGCTTTGTGAAAGGATTAACCGCAGTTCTTCTTCCGAAAGGACGATATCATGCTCAGAGGCTGGCTGTATTCCGAAAAGCCCAGTAACAAATCTGGCGGAACGATTAAGAATCCAAATAAAGGGATACATTAGCTTATAAAATATGATTAACGGTCGTGCAAAAAACAAGAGGATTTCTTCAGCTTTTTGAATCGCTATCGTTTTTGGTGATAATTCTCCAATTACAACATGGAAATAGGTTATAGCAATAAAAGCAATGATAAAAGAGATAATGTGTTTTAAAGATAAGGGTAATTGAATCCATTCAAAAACGGGATCTAGCAGCTTTCGAATAGTGGGCTCACCCAGCCATCCTAATATTAGGGAGATGATCGTAATTCCAACCTGAGTAGCTGATAAATATCCATCCAAATTAGAAATGACTTTCTTTGCTGCTTCCGCTTTGGGGTTTCCTTCTGATAGTAATTGATCAATTCTGGTTGTTCGAACCTTTACCATCGCAAATTCAGAAGCGACAAAAAGTGCGGTAAAGGCTATTAGGATAACAATAATAATTACATTCATCCAAATCATCTATCACCTTACAAAAGGTAAGGTATGCCACCTCACTTACGTTGTACTGTATACATTATTTCAAAAAAAAATTCTATTAGCAAATCGGCCTATAAAAAATGCTGCCAATAGGCAGCATGTAACGATTTGTAATTAGACTTTTTTTAATAGGCCATTCTTTTATTCCAGTCGCGGGCAAGCATGCTATAAACAAAAAGATCATGATATTGTCCATACAATTGTTCGCCGTCTCTAATGATCCCTTCCTTTACAAAACCGAATCTCTCAGGAATCGCACGGCTTTTTTTGTTTTTTATACCACAGCGAATTTCAACACGGTTTAAGCCTAATGTGAAAAAGGCATAGTTTATAAGGGATTGAACGGAACGAGTCATGATCCCATGACCTTCTGCATTTTTGGAAAGATAATAGCCGATACTTGTCATACGGTTATGCCAATCAATTTGATGTAATCCAATTGAGCCAACTAGTTCACCTTTATAGAGTATCCCTACGTTTAATCCGCTATTTTCTGAGAACTGGGACAGCCATACGGGAATAATCGCCTCAAATTGATAAAGGGAGTTCATGCTATCCACCCAGGGCATCCATTCACGTAAATGTTCACGATTCTCCTCAACTAGCTGATACAGCCTTAAGGCGTGATGCTGCTGGAACAACTGGAGCTCAATTTCATTATCAACCTTTAATGTAAACATTGGCCTAATCTCCTGATAAAAAATTTTAGTTCATCATATGCAACAGGAGTTTATAATGGAAGATATATTGAAGAGAAAAAAAAGAATCCCTGCTTAAATGAAAGTGGGATTGGATAATAGGACTATGAATGACCTTGTTCATTGCCACTAGGGATGGCTGTGACTGGTAAGCTAATCGAAAATGTTGTTTTATCAGGAGTGGAATCACAAACTAAATTCCCTTTATGTTTTTCAATAATTTCTTTACATACAAACAATCCAAGACCTGTACCCAGTTTTTTTGTCGTGAAAAATGGTTCGAAAATGGATTTTCTTAGTTCAGCTGGGATCACTGGGCCATTATTGGAAATATTGATTTTGATGGACTGATTTTCGAGACTGCTATTGATCTCAATTGTTGGAGTGGGATTCTCATCATGATTCAATACATCTATCGCATTAAATATGATATTAATTAATACCTGCCTAATTTCATCCGCATACCCATTAAGAGTAATATCTTCACTTAATTCTTTTCTTATTTTTACTTTTCCATCGAGAATGCTTGGATATAGAAAGTTTAATACTTCATCAATTAATTTATTTAAATTGAAGTCATCCTTTTCTTTTCCAATTAACTCCTTTTTTGATAAAAGTAAGAATTGCGAAATACGAAAATTAAGTTGATCCAATTCACTTGAAATGATATCTAAATATTTCATATCCGGATAATCAGCTTTCAGCAATTGAATAAATCCTTGAACAGATGTTAGTGGGTTCCTAAACTCATGAATAAAGCTTGATGTCATCTGGCCGAGTAGTGTTAATCGATCCTGATGGGTAGAATCGATGTGCATTGTTTTTTCTTCGATGATTTTGTTTTTTGCTTCAGAATAATGTGAAACAGCATAGTATAAAAATTTATCAAAGCAAAAATTTATCCTGTTTAACGCTTCTTGCATATCTGACCATGGGATCCCAGTGTTACCTAAAAAGCTGTATAAAACTGTTCTCCCAAGATTTACATTATAAACAAAATCTCCAAGGTTAATATCAGCCAATACTCTTTCTTCCGAAACTTCTATGGCTAGCTTTTCGATAATGTTTAAAAGCTCTTGCTTAGTCATTTTATGCATATTAAGCAAAGCTTCGAGTAAGGCGGCTCCGTTTTCATGAATCTTCAGTTTAAAAGGGTCTGCTTTAGTGGTAACAATAGCATTTTCCCATTCTTGAATCAATTTCTGTTTATTTTGATTAAAATAGTCAATTAACTCCGTTTCGCTTTCCGTGAACATGCCGTTTTCCCCCTATGCTATTGACAAAACTGCTTACAGTGTAAATTCGATGATTAAAGCAAAAATCCTTCTTTATTTTATCATAAAAAGTGTTACTTCCGATTTTAATCATAATACTAGAATCATATGGGAAAATAAGAATAAAATCTAGCATCACTCAGTTTATATTTTCTTTGTAAAAGCCACAAAAGATTTCGAACTTTTGACAAATTTATTTTGAATGATTCATGTTCTAGCAAGTGCGGCATCCCTCCTAAAATACAATAATTATTAAAAGACTGCTATCCATGAGGTAGCAGTTTTTTAATGTTAATATTTGAATGATACGACAATCTAGTGTAAAATTACACTAGTTGCAATTGAAGGAAGGGCTGAACGTGACCAGGGATGAAATTATGATGCAGGTTTCTGAAAAACTTCGTCTCATACGAACCGAGGCAGGTTATACTCAGGATAAAATGGCAGAAATCATTGGTGTCTCAAAGAAAACACTTGTTCAAATTGAGAAAGGCAGAGTTCTTGCCAACTGGTCTACCGCTGTTTCTATTTGCGCTCTTTTTCGTGAAACGGAAACAGTCCAATTCTTATTTGGAAATGAACCGCTCGAAGTGTTAGAAACAGTTGCCCGTGAAGGAATAGATATTCGTAAATCAAAAACGTTTGGCGGCAGGATCTGGTGGAGAGTATTATCAAAGAAAAACGGTTATATTCTTCAACAAAATATTCTAAGTAAACATTTTCGCATCTTGGATGAAAGAAATTATCGCATCTTTAGCAGTATTGATGAAAAACTTTCGAGACAACGCTTTAAAGAATTGATAAAAAATGAATAATAGACATTGAAAAGATGGGAATTCTGCCCATCTTTTTTCTTTTTTGTGGAATACTAATCGGTGGAGTTATCTTTCATAGAAAACCATCATAAAATCAACCCCATACTCAAAAAAGTATACCTGTTATAGATTACAGTTAAAGGATGTTTTTCATTTGGTATTTAAAGATAAAGTAAGTGCCATTTTTACCAATTGGAAAAAGTGGCACTTACTACAAATATTAGTGCTATCAGTATTGGTTCTCGTCTTAAGTTTTTTCGGTCTTCTTTATTTTTTTTCCAAGGATGCAGATATTTCTGGACTTAAAAACGAGCTGCCCCAAGCAACCGTGTTTTATGATGTAAACGAAGATGTAGCAAGTAAAGTGTCGGCCAATAAAAATGAAGGCGTCTCAATCAAGCAGGTTCCTGATTCATTGAAAACTGCCATCATTGCCATTGAGGATCATCGGTTTTATCAACATAAGGGTGTCGATCTAATTGGAACCTCTAGGGCACTCATCCGTGACTTAAAAGCTGGAGGAATGGTCGAAGGCGGCAGTACCATTACTCAACAATTGACAAAGAATACTCTACTTACATCACAAAAAACTTTAAACAGGAAGATGGAGGAAGTTTTTTTAGCACTTCAGATTGAACGGGAGTATTCGAAACCCGAAATCCTCCAAATGTATTTAAATCAAATCTACTTTGGAAATGGTGCATGGGGAATAAAGACTGCTGCCAGCAAATATTTTGCCAAAGAAGTGAAAGACCTAACAATCAGTGAATCTGCCTTACTCGCAGGTTTAATTAAAGCGCCATCAGCCTTAAATCCGTATGAACATATGGAGAAAGCGACTGAAAGGCGAAATCTAGTATTAACACAAATGCGAAAACAAGGGTATATTTCGAGTCGGCAATATGAGAAGGCGAAGCATGAAAAAGTGGTTTTGAATTATAGGGGAGGGGACCCGTTCAGAGGTAAATTTCCATATTATGTTGATCAGGTATTAGATGAAGCAATCAACCAATACGGCTTATCACAGGATAAATTACTAACAGGCGGCTATCAAATTTATACAGAGTTAGAACCGACGATGCAAACAGCAATGGAAAAGACGTATCAAAATGATACATTATTTCCAAAAGGAAAGGATCGCCTTATACAGAGTGGTGGAGTATTAGTTGATCCAAAGACAGGCGGGATCAGGGCCATTGTTGGCGGTAGAGGGAAACACACCTTTAGGGGCTATAATCGTGCTTCACAATTAGAAGCACAGCCAGGATCCTCCTTTAAGCCATTAGCTGTTTATACACCTGCACTGGAAAATGGCTGGGGAATGACCGATATGTTAAAAGATGAACCGATGACTTTTGGCGATTATCAACCGAGTAATTACGATCATCAATATGCTGGAGAAGTGCCGATGTATGAAGCCGTTAAAGAATCAAAAAATGTTTCAGCAGTATGGTTATTAAATGAGCTAGGGATCGAAGAAGGATTAGATTCTATCAAACGGTTTGGAATTTCATTGGACAAAAATGACCGCAATTTATCACTTGCCCTGGGAGGCTTGCATAAAGGAGTCTCTCCCCTCAACATGGCTGAAGCCTTTGCTGTTTTTCCGAATCATGGTGTAAGAGTGAAGACCCATGCAATCAAGAAAATTGTGGATGCAGACGGAAATGTAATCGCTGAGTGGAAAACAAAAAAGGAGCGAGTCACTACAAAAGCTGTTACCGATAATATGACGACAATGCTCCTTGGTGTAGTTGAACAAGGAACAGGAAGTGCTGCACAAATACCGGGCCGAGAAACGGCAGGGAAAACAGGTTCAACTCAGGTTCCAATCAAGGGCATCAATGGTGTAAAGGACCAATGGTTTGTTGGTTATACACCACAGCTTGTTGGAGCTATCTGGGTAGGCTATGATAAAACAGATGCTAATCATTACGTAACTCCAATAAGTAATAAAGGTTCGGCGGTTGTTTTTCGTGAAGTGATGACGGAGGCACTAAAGAATGCACCATCGGAAAGCTTTAATGTCCCACATATTACTTCATTGATAGAGAAGAAAAGGCTGGAAGAAGAGGCGAAGAAACGAGGGAATATTCAAGAGAACTTTAATAATGAGGTTCAGAAATGGGAAGAGAAGTGGAATAAGCAAAAGGAAAAGTGGAAGAAGAGGTGGAAGAATAGAGGGAATGGTGAGGGTCACTAATATTTTTATCCGAATATACAATAGATAAAACAATTCTGAAAAATGGGAATTGACTTTTAAATAAACTGGTGATAATCTAACAAAAGAAGAAAAAAAAGGAAAGGGAGGGTTACAATAATGATTAAATTCAATCCAGCTTTTTTACCATTTGAATATTTGAATGTAACCTGTCCTGAAGAATTTTCCTGTTAATTTTAGACGCGAAAATTAATAAATGACAAAAACACAGGTTGCGTTTTATTTGATACGTAACGTGTGTTTTTTTGTCCCTTTTTTTAAAAGGAGGCATACTGCACTACTGCGGTATGTCTTTTTTTATAAATAAAAATGCTTTAAGGAGGTAAATTTGATGGGAAATTTAGAATTAGTCAGGATTGGAAATACAACGGAGGCGCTAGAAGGCGGATAGTAAAACATAAGGGGGCAGTCAGTTATGTTTGCGGTATTAAAAAAATTAAGTTGGTTCTTTAGAGAAAATTGGCAGCGGTATATGATTGCCATTACGCTATTAATTTTAGTTGGTATTTTGGATGTGATGCCGCCAAAATTAATTGGAATGGCGATTGATGAAATTCATATCGGTATTATAAGTAAACAGAAAATTCTCAGGTACCTCGGTATCCTTTTATTAATTACGGTGTCATCCTACGCGATCACCTATGTATGGATGTATCGTTTATTTGGAGGGGCCTTCCTCGTTGAAAGGAAACTCAGGTCTCGATTTGTCAAGCACTTATTAAAAATGACCCCGGGATTTTATGAAAAAAATCGAACAGGGGACTTAATGGCACGTGCTACAAATGATTTAAAAGCCATCTCTATTACAGCAGGTTTTGGGATCCTAACCCTAGTGGATTCTAGCGTCTGGATGTTAACCTTGCTGTTGACAATGGGACTTTTCATTAGCTGGAAGTTAACATTAGCGGCTATTATCCCGCTGCCATTAATGGCCATTTTAATGAAAATTTATGGGAAAAGGATTCATACTCGCTTTATGGAAGCGCAGGATGCCTTCGGTGAACTGAATGACAGGGTGCTTGAATCTGTCGCAGGAGTAAGGGTCATCCGTGCTTTTGTTCAAGAAGTGGCTGATAGTAATCGGTTTCATCAACTCACGGAGGATGTTTATCATAAGAATATTAGGGTTGCAAAAATTGATGCCTTATTTGATCCCACGATAAAGGTGCTTGTAGGAATAAGCTATTTAATTGGTCTCGGGTATGGTGCTTATTTAGTTTTTCATCAAACGATTACATTAGGCAATCTGGTTTCCTTTAATGTGTATTTAGGGATGCTGATATGGCCAATGTTTGCTATTGGTGAGTTAATCAATGTGATGCAAAGAGGGAATGCCTCTCTAGACCGTGTGAATGAGACACTTAATTATAAGGTAGAAGTCGGCAATCCACTCGAACCTGTTGCAATCGCTACAGCGGATCGTATTGATTATCAAAAGGCAACCTTCAGGTATCCATCTTCTAAAAATGACAATCTAAAAAATGTGGATGTTAAACTTCTTCAGGGGCAAACATTAGGAATTGTAGGTAAAACGGGCTCAGGAAAGACCACCTTTATTAAGCAGTTATTAAGGCAATATCCACTTGGGACCGGTAAGGTATCTATTTCAGAGGTATCATTAGAGGAACAAACCTTGAATCAAGTCCGTAACTGGATTGGTTATGTGCCCCAAGATCATGTCCTGTTTTCTCGAAGTGTGAAAGACAATATTCTTTTCGGCAGGACAGATGCCAGCGACGAAGAGTTAGAAACAGCCATAGATTTAGCGGCGTTCCGTAAGGATCTTGAAATGCTTCCGGAAGGATTAGCTACGATGGTAGGAGAAAAGGGTGTGGCCTTATCAGGAGGGCAAAAACAACGTATTTCGATTGCCCGCGCGCTAATCAAAAATCCAGAAATCCTTATTCTTGATGATTCCTTATCAGCTGTTGATGCGAAAACAGAAAAACAAATTATTGATAATATCCGCTTGGTAAGAACAGATAAAACAACGATTATTACTACTCACCGAATGTCTGCTATCGAGCATGCAGACCATATTATCGTTCTAGATGAAGGCAGAATTGTTGAAGAGGGAACACATGAACAACTGATTGAACACAATGGGTGGTATAAGGAACAATTTATCCGCCAACAGATTGCAGGTAAGGTCGATGAGGGGGTATCAGCATGACAACTGGGAAGCGATTAACTAAGTACGCTTTTACTTATAAAAAAATTATTATAGCGGCATTGCTCATGCTGACCATTTCTGTCGGAACCGACCTTGCAGGACCGTTTATTGCTAAAAATATTATAGATCAGCATATATTAGGGATTGAATCTGTTTGGTATGAAACGGCAAGTGGCAATCGGGCAGTGAATTATGACGGGAAATTTTACACAAGAGAAAAGTATTTATCTATATCAGAACAAGAGGGAAAACAAATTCAAATTTTGCAAGTCGGTTCCAAGTTCGTTTTCATTGACCAAAGACTTGAATTTGATGGGAAGAGAAGCTTAAAAGAAGGAATTTTGGAGATTAAAAAAGGTGGACGAAAGGCAGAGTATCGGGCGAAAATCCTAAAGGAGTCTGAAATATTATCCTTTTACCAGCCAGAGATTCCAGCTATCTTTCAACTATTGGCCATCTATTTTGGGCTCTTGGTTGTATCAGCCGTTTTTCAATACGGAGAACGTTTTTTATTACAAAAATCAGCCAACCGTATCATTCAAAAAATGCGAGAAGATGTCTATGGTCAGATACAACGGTTGCCGATTAATTATTTTGATAATTTGCCTGCAGGTAAAGTGGTAGCAAGAATCACGAATGATACAGAAGCAATCCGGGAGTTATATGTTACTGTTCTTGCTACCTTTTTTACTAGTGCCATATATATTACAGGAATATATGTTGCCTTGTTTATTTTGAATGGAAAGCTTGCAGCGATTTGTTTGTTATTATTGCCAATTCTATATGCATGGATGCTAATATACCGGAAGTATGCTTCTAAATATAACCGTGTCATCCGGTCTAGGAATAGCGATATAAATGCAACCATCAATGAGTCCATCCAAGGGATGAGTATTATTCAGGCGTTCAGTCGCGAAAAAGAAACAAAAGCAGATTTTGAAAAACTAAACCATGAGCATTTTACGTACCAGAATAAGCTATTAAGTTTAAATGCATTAACCTCTCATAATCTGGTTGGGATATTAAGAAATCTCATTTTTGTGGCATTTATTTGGTATTTCGGGGGCCAGGCGCTGAATACTTCTACTATCCTATCACTTGGGATGCTATATGCCTTTGTTGATTACATCAACCGCCTTTTCCAACCTGTTCAGGGGATTGTCAATCAATTGGCTAATTTAGAGCAGGCACTTGTGGCCGGTGAACGAGTATTCAAGTTGATGGATGAGCCAGGGGAAAATGTTAGTGGTGAGCGGATTGCTCGTTTTAAAGGGAATGTAAGATTTGATTATGTTTCGTTTGGATACAAAGAAGGAGAATTCGTGCTAAAGAATATTGATTTTGAAACGAAGCAAGGTGAAACAATTGCCCTCGTTGGTCATACAGGTTCTGGAAAAAGTTCGATCATGAATTTACTTTTCCGTTTTTATGATTGTCAAAAGGGGAAAATTACGATTGATGGAAGGGATATTGAATCCATCCCACGTCAAACGATCCGAAACCATATGGGCATCGTTTTACAGGATCCCTATCTATTTACAGGAACGATTGCTTCCAATGTAAGTCTTAATGATCCTTCGATTACAAAAGAAAAAATCGAGAAAGCATTAAAGGATGTTGGAGCAGAGAAGGTATTCAAAAATTTAGAAAATGGGTATGATGAACCTGTTCTTGAGAAAGGAAGCACCCTTTCGAGCGGGCAGCGGCAGATAATTTCTTTTGCCCGTGCGCTTAGCTTTAATCCTGCGATTCTAATTCTTGACGAAGCCACTTCTAGTATTGATACAGAGACAGAAGCAGTGATTCAAGAGGCTATGGATGTCCTGAAAAAAGGGAGAACAACCTTTATCATTGCCCACCGGTTATCAACGATTCGAAATGCCGATCAAATAATTGTATTGGATCGAGGGACGATCGTTGAAAAGGGATCACATGATGAATTGATGGGGAATAAGGGGAAATATTATCAGATGTACCAACTTCAGCAGGGCAGCACAGATATGGCAGGATAGAAAAATGGCCCCTTAACGAAATTTGTTAAGGGGTCTTTTTTCAATAAGTAAGTCCCACTCGCGAGCCGATAAATTGTTTGTTAATAAGCTGCTTAAATACGAAATCAGCTGTATCGTAAATCGAGATGGAAGAAGGATGATCAGGTAAAAAGTCTTTTTCGTACCTGTAATATCCTTTTCTTTCACCTATAGGTAAGTAGGTAGGACATACAACCGTCCAATCAAGTCCAGAATCTTTTAGCATTAAATAGGCTTTTAAGTGTTCCTCCGCATCACGAGTGCTTTTTCGTTTCGACTCAGAGGATTGAAATCGATATAAATGTGGGGCAGAACGAGCCTGCAAAATTCCTGCTGTACCAATTGTAATAATTCGGCTTATTTCCTGCTCTTTCATATGTTTAATGATTAATGGCATCGATCCAGACAGAGTAGTGGTGCCATCTGTATTTAATGCACTAATGACCACATCTGAACCAGTTAAGCTATTAGCAATATCTGTCTCATTAAGTACATTACCTGTCTTAACCTCAAGACCTGCACCATTACTATTTAGCTTTTTCATATCTCTCACTAGTGTAGTTATAGAATGTTGCTGGGACAAAGCATTTTCTAAAATGATCGAGCCTACCCTGCCCGTTGCACCAAATAGGCAAATATTCACAAAAAGTTCACCTCTTAGTCAATAATGTGTAATAATCATCACTTGTCAAACCCGCCGCTTGTGATATTTTAAAAATGTTTAAGTATTTAATAATATCGGGGTGGGATGTATATGTCAGAGTATTCAGTAGTACTATTGATCGGTAGTTTTTTAATCCTTTCTTATTATATCGGATATACAATCATTAAACATTAAATTATTAACTGCAGACAAGTGTCTGCAGTTTTTTTACATAAGTAAATTGTAAATAGTTTAATAAAATGGATAGGAATGGGTATATATATTGAAGTATACGAATTTGTGAGGTGTGGATGACACGTGGAGAATTATCGAATCGAAAAAGATACGCTAGGTGAGGTTCGTGTGCCAGCAGATAAATATTGGGGTGCGCAAACACAACGAAGTAAGGAAAATTTTAAAATTGGCTCCGAAAAAATGCCATTGGAATTAATTTATGGCCTGGTTTTTATAAAAAAAGCTGCAGCAATCGTCAATTTTCAATTAGGAAAACTCAGCGAGAGGAAAATGAAGGCAATCATAAAAGTATGTGATTCTATTCAAAACGGAGGGATGGATGAACATTTTCCATTGGTAGTTTGGCAAACAGGCAGTGGTACTCAATCCAATATGAACGTAAATGAAGTCATTGCCAATCGGGCGAATGAATATTTAAAAGAGCAAGAAGCCAATCTTGAAAAAATCCATCCGAATGATGATGTCAATTTGTCGCAAAGTTCCAATGACACCTTTCCGACAGCAATGCATATTGCTGCCTATACAAAAATAGTTGAGGATCTCCTTCCTGCTATTTCAGAATTAAAAAACACGCTGCTTTTAAAAGAGAAGGATTTTTCAAAAATAATCAAAATAGGTAGAACTCATTTGCAGGATGCAACACCACTAACGCTGGGACAAGAGATCAGCGGATGGCGGGCAATGCTTGAAAAATGTGAAAGGATGATAACAGAGGCAAACCAGTATCTGCTTGATTTGGCAATAGGAGGGACAGCTGTTGGTACAGGAATCAATGCTCCCTCACAGTTTGGTGACAAGGCTGCCGAGCAGATTTCGATGCTCACAGGTTATCCATTCCGTTCCTCTGGGAATAAATTCCACGCATTAACAAGTCACGACGAAATTGTTCATGTTCATGGGGCGTTAAAGGCTTTGGCAGCTGATTTAATGAAAATGGCTAATGATGTCCGCTGGCTTGCTAGTGGGCCGCGCAGTGGAATCGGTGAACTTAGCATTCCCGCAAACGAGCCAGGAAGCTCCATTATGCCGGGGAAGGTTAATCCTACTCAGAGTGAAGCGTTGACGATGATTGCGTGCCAGGTTTTTGGGAATGACGCCGCCATCGGATTTGCGGCAAGCCAAGGGAATTTTGAGTTAAATGTGTTTAAACCAGTAATAATTAATAATTTTATCCAATCAATCAGGCTCCTATCGGATGGAATTAATTCTTTTAATAAAAATTGTGCCTTAGGTCTCCATGCCAATGAAGAAATTATCAAAGAGCATGTAAACCGCTCTTTGATGTTGGTTACAGCGTTAAATCCACATATTGGCTATGAAAAGGCCGCAGAAATTGCCAAACTTGCATTTAAAGATAATTGCTCATTAAGGGAGGCGGCCATAAAAATAGGCTATGTTTCAGAAGAACAATTTTCAAAATGGGTTAGACCTGAAAATATGATTTAAACAATGAAAGCCCCCTTCCAAAAGAAGGGGGCTTAGCCATAATATTTATTTGTATTTACTGGTTTTTCTAAAAATTAGCGTTGGAATCCGCCAAGTTGAGATTCAGCCATTGCTACTAGACGCTTTGTAATTTCTCCTCCAACAGAACCGTTGGCACGTGAAGTAGTATCGGCACCAAGATTTACACCAAATTCAGATGCAATTTCATACTTCATTTGACTAAGAGCTTGCTCGACACCTGGTACTAGAAGTTGATTAGAGTTGTTGTTAGCTGCCATAGTTGAATAACACTCCTCTTAATAAGTTTGGGGTCAGTATGGAGTTGAACCATAATGGAGATTAAACCATTGCCGCCTTGGCCTAACCCATGTTATCAATGTTACCTTTGATAAGCTTCTACAAATTGGAGATTCATTCATTGTCTTTTGTTTGGTTGGATGAGTCGGACTTGCACCGGCTATTACCCTTTTTGGTTTCATCCATCGTTGTAAGTAGGTGTTGCTTGCTTTGTAATACTTATTATGATTAAAACGGAAAGACTTATTCGAGAATTTAATTGGTAATTAATTCCATCACATATGGTTTGCAAGTTAACACAAACTAAGATTATCAACTAAAAAAAGGGTGAATAGGATGTCAGTATGCCCAGTATGTAATGGTTTTCGGGAAGCTTACTTATTATGTACAAGTTGCGGTGAGCCTATGATGGAGAATGGACGTCTTATGGATTTTTATGATGATTATAGTCCATACATGGAAATAGATCTAATGAAGATGGAGGATGGTTATCCTGATACAAATTCAGGTCAAAAGTGTCCCCATATGTATCGATGTCCTTCCTGTAATAAAGAAGAAGTATTTTTTATAAAAGAATAAGCCCCGTTTCCTGAACGGGGCTTATCGGTTATTATTATGGGCGGATTCGTGATTCTGTTTCAACATCAAAGAAATGTGCTTTGTTCATATCAAATGCTAGTTCTAAAGTATCGCCAGGATGAATATCTCCACGGGAGTCAACGCGGGCTACGAAATCTTGGCCGCCAATACTCGAATAGATCATTAATTCTGCACCAGTTAACTCTGCAACATCAACGTTAGCATTAATTTTTGTACCTGCAGACGCATCAATGAAAACTGGCTCATCATGAATATCTTCAGGGCGAGTTCCAAGAATGATTGATTTTCCAACATAGCCTTGTTCACGAAGATATTTCATTTTTCCTTCAGGAACAGAAATAGATGTTTTTCCAATCACAAATTTTCCATCTTCTAGTTTTCCGTTAAAGAAGTTCATTGCTGGAGAGCCGATAAAGCCACCGACAAAGACATTCTCAGGCTTTTCATACACTTCTTTAGGTGAACCAACTTGTTGAATGACACCATCCTTCATAACAACTAGTCGAGTAGCCATTGTCATTGCTTCAGTTTGATCGTGCGTAACATAGATAGTAGTTGTATCTAAGCGGCGGTGAAGTTTTGCAATTTCAGCACGCATTTGAACACGAAGCTTTGCGTCTAGATTTGATAAAGGTTCATCCATTAAGAATACCTTTGCATCACGGACAATGGCACGTCCTAATGCTACACGTTGACGCTGTCCACCAGATAGTGCTTTAGGTTTACGGGTTAAGTAAGCCTCTAAACCAAGAATTTTTGCTGCATCTTGTACACGACGATCAATTTCATCTTTAGGGAACTTGCGCAGTTTTAAACCGAATGCCATATTATCATATACCGTCATGTGTGGATAAAGAGCGTAGTTTTGGAAAACCATGGCGATATCACGATCTTTCGGTGCTACGTCGTTCACTCTTTTACCATCAATGTAAAAATCACCTTTTGAAATATCTTCAAGACCAGCAATCATTCGTAGTGTAGTAGATTTTCCGCACCCAGATGGGCCAACAAACACGATAAATTCCTTATCTTCAATATGTAAATTGAAGTCTTGAACAGCTGTTACTTTATTATCATAAATTTTATAAATGTGATCTAATTTTAACTCTGCCATTTGTAATTCCTCCCTTTATCTTGTTAACAATATTGTACAATTAGAGGTAAAAAATCAGTATGGACAGAGTGCACAAAGATTGAAAGCGCTTTTTTGGGCAGATTGTTACTTTTCTTTACTCTGCTCATATAGTAGACAAGCTAAAAACACTGTAAAAGCACCGTAAAAATCCTTTAATTGGATTCCAGTTTTATCGATGAATTTATCGATCCGGTATTGAAGTGTATTTCTATGAATATACAACTTTTTTGCCGTTAAGCTGGCATTTAAATTATTTTCGAGAAAGACTTTTATAGTTGAATACATCTCTGTTTCTTCATTAAAGACTCCAAAGATTAATTGATTGACCCTTTGTTTTAAATCAGCCGGCAAGTGATAAGCTAAATAGGATGGGAAGACGCGCTCAAATGTAAAAATATTCAGGTGGGTCACAAGATTCGCAATCCCAAAAGAGAAGAATTCTTTCTCTTGAAGATATTTTGAGCGAAGTTGATCGGAAAAAGAATGGAACTTTCCGATAAAAAAAGAAATTTTTATATAAAAATCACTTTCTAATGTTTCAGTCATTGAAATCAAATCTTCCTCTGTAAGAGCAATCGCGTTGCCCTCTTCAATGACAATACCTCGACTGTGGTTTTCCCATATAATCATAATTTCTTCAGTAAAAAAACCTTTTAAGGCAGACTCAATTTCGCTTTGATTCGTATCATCGCTGTTAAATTGGAACTGAATGAAACGAAGATATGTCTCAGGTTTACAAGTAGGGAGAGGACCATCCAATAGTAAATAGGTATCCCATCCCTTTGCAGCGGAATTGCTCGAAGGATTTTTATATTCAACTAAATGGTAAATTGTTTTAAGAAGGGCTAATTCCTTTTCAGTTACCACAGCTTTAGGAATGGCGATCCATTCGTTTTCAATCTCATTAAAGAAGATATAAAATTGTTCAGAGGGATTCACTGGCTTAACTGGAAACAAAATGGAATTCTCATAAATAGACAATAATTTTTTTAACATGGTTGATTTCCCCGTTTTTTAATATTTACTTGATTCATTTATTATACCAGTAGTTGATAAAAGCAAGAAAATAATAAAGGCTAGCCTTTGTTAATGCGGGCTAGCCTCTCATATATGGTGGTTATAAAGATTAATCACATTCATAGGGTGGTTGTTCTTCAATGAACCCATGGGCTTCTTCGATATTAGTTGTATCATGGCGTGAATGGACAGAACCACCAGACATGCCTTCGTTAATCATCCGGTCCACATCCATGAACACCTTATCTCTGCCTTCATAAGCAGAACCTAAATCCGTTACCTCGTCTTTTCCTTTATCCATAACCATCATCCCTTTCCGTAAACTATTTCTAGTTTGTGGAAAAGGTGAGTTTTCATACACTTTAAAGATCCCGGCATTACATTATTCATAAACATGGTAAAGCATCAGCTCATGGATTTGGCTTGATAATGCCTCGATCTCATCTCGTTCAGGTACATTTGTTGTCCATTCTATATTCCCTGTTTGATGATAAATTCCTGTGACTCTTTGCTTTTTATGATAAAAGGAAAAATTCCATCCCGGAATATTTTTATTTTCAAATAATGGCTTGAATTGAAAGTGCATTAACATCGTGAAATCCCCCTTTTAATTTACTTACTATTAGCTTAACTTGTTTGGGAGATTTTTTAAATAGAATTTTCTGTCAATTTTTTCATCTGTTCTGATAATTTGAGAGTTGGAGGAATAAGCGGCAAAGTTGCTCAATTTTCTTTTCTTCTATTTCGTGTTCGTCAAAGCTCTGGGGTTTGGAATTTACCTCGTAAATATAGTACTGCCCCGTTTTACTTACCCCAGCGTCGATGGAAAATTCACCAAAATAGCCAAATCGTTCAGATAATGCCCTTCCAATATAAGGGATAATTGTTTCAATAAATTGATCATGCTTTTCAGAATGCAAAAGTTCATAGGGCAAAAGTCTCCCACCAGAGGGTATATGAGTAGTAATTCCTTGTTCTTGTGATTGCCTAATCCCAATCCCAGTTAAAATGTACTTACCTTCATCTGCGTGGGCAAGAATACGAAAGTCAAAACGATTACCTTCGTATTCAGCTGATGTTATTTCCTCTTGGGCTAGGTAGTTTTTCTCAAGTAGCTCCTTACCCCAGTTCTCCCAAAAATGATTAAAGGATTTATAAATTTCCTGAAGATAGATTCCTTCTAATTGAAGCTTGGAAGAACCCATCAACTTTAAGCGGAAAATCCCTTTTCCTTTTGATGATTGCGCAGGCTTTAAATATATGCTTATTTGCTTCTGCAGAAAAGTGATCAAGTCCTTTTTTTGCTGGATGAGGATTGTTTGCGGCAAAAAGGTTTGCAAATACGGATGGGTTTTAAGTAATTCATATAACTCAAATTTATCGATAAAACATGGATTGAAAAAAGGGATATTTTTCTCCTTTAAAATCGAAAAAAAACGTTGGTATTGCTCATTTTGTTCTGACTTTCGGAAAGGCACCCGATTATAAACCAGGTTTGGATAGGGGAATATTTCCTTAACCCAGTGATTTTGATCAGGTAAATAGGTATAGCCAGTAATAAGATCTGTATCTACATCTTCCGGAGTAAAGACAAAGCTTATTCCATCAAGTGAAATAAGCTTCTTTTGTAATGCTATAAATAGCGGGCCATTACCCGCAATAGAACCATTTGATTTTCTCGCTGACATAATGCCAATCAGTGGCCCTGCTTGATTGGCTTTCATGTGAATAACTCCTCTGGGTGTAATAATGATTGCTCGGTAAGAAAGACAGCAAACGCAATGGACAATTTACGTGTTAGCAAATCAAAATCTTTCAATTCGGGATGAGCAAAGATTGTTCTTCCAGGTTTTGAATTTGCTTCAAAGAGCCAAACATCTCCATTTCGGTCGATACCTAAATCAAAACCAATCTCACCAATAATGCCTTCTACATTCCTATCCAAAGAACTGCTTAAAAGAAGGGCGGCATGGGAGAGTCTTTCTTTATACAAAGTACGTTCATCCCCTGAGAATATTTCTTCGAGCGTTTTAACATTACCACCGCTTCTTGTATGAGTGGTCACGCTGCCAGGGCCTGCGATTTTCGCTGCAATGGCTGATACATGCCAATTTCCCAGATCATCTTTATTCGTGTGGACGCGAAAATCAATTGGTCTTGATTCGCTTCTAAGTAAATTAATACCCTGCTGTACCAACATTTTTTCAAGTGATTGATTGGCGAATACGATACCCATCAATCGTTCTAAACTTGAAAATCTTCGCAAACGGTTTACACCACTTTCATCTTGGTAGCGGCAAAAATAATCATCGGTGTGCTTGTCATATATTATTTGGTGAACACCTAAACCAAGACTGCCATTTTTAGGTTTAATAAAAACATGGCCATGGGTAGAAAGCATGGTCTCGATTGAGGAGAAGGATGTAAATGGCAGTGTTTCTGGTAGGAAGCTTGCAACTATGTCATCATGAATAAGCCTTTCATGAATATCAAGCTTGTTAAAAAATCCAGGATTATACCAAGGGATAAGGTATTCCTTTTGCAAGCGGTCACGCACCTTAATTAATTTTGGGTTATTTTCACTTCTCCGATTGGGCAGCCGATCATAAATAACATTAGGAAAAGGCACTTCAACCGTCTCCCATGCATTATTTTGAAAAATGTACCCTTCTATGATTCCTTGGTCCCAATCAATATGCTGTTCTCCAAATACAAAAGGTAAAGCACCCACCATTTTATTAACGGATAGAAGTTTTGAAAAGAACAATGTTCTTTCACCAATAGGTTCCAAAGGTAGAGAGGTAAATCCCGCTGTGAAAATACCTACAAGTGGACCGATAATAAGACTATGGTTTTTGAAAAAGACATGAAGTGGAGTGTTGAAATTAGGAAAATGGAGCGCTTTTTGAATTTCTCTGCTTATCGAAACCCGGTCATTCTTATCAGGATGAGGGATAAAATCAACTTCTATGGATCTCGAACCAAAGGCAATCCTTGTGATCTCTTTATCTTTAAGAAATGATGGAGGACAGAAAACAACTAATTGATCATTTTGAGCAACTTCAATGAGATAATGTTTTCTCATAATAGCTCTTCCTTTCTTTTGAATCTATCAGGGTTAAGTGTTTCCCGTAAAGCAAAGGCGCTAGGTTCAGAGAATCTTTAAGGTCTGGTTGAGTTTGCAAGAGCACTTTTCGCCCTGGTTTCGAATTTACATCCAAAATCCAGATTGAACCATTTTTCGCTATGCCAATATCTACTCCGATTTCAAATAATGGTAAAAATGCATTTTCAAGAAGAGGAGGAAGATTCGTGAGAATGTATGTTAATTCTTGATTAATATATTCCCTAGTAGCAGGTGGGAGAGAAAGTGACCAATCGGCAAAGGGGAGGACGGTACCGCCAGCACTTAAATTTGATAAAATCCCCCCAGTATTTCCTCTACGAATCCCTCTTCCTAATTCGTTCCATTTCCCATCCATATTTTTTTGCAGTAGGACGCGAATATCGAATGGCTGCAGTTGATTATTTGATAATTCAAGATAAGGTTGCAGTAAGTATTGACGATTACAAATGAGCGATTGTAACCACTGGGTTAGCTTCGTTTCATTTGGGAAAATCCGTGAAATAATCTTCTTTTGTTTTTCAGTTTTAACATGAAAGGATTTTTCATTTTTTTTCAAATAGTAAATGCCATTCCCTTGCGATCCGTTAATGGGCTTTAATATAATCCTTTTCTTTGTTGTTAATTCATTTAATACGATGTTAGTATCGGAAACAGATTGAGTTACAGGTAAGTAAGCCGATAAAACTGTTTTTCTTAATTCTTCATAGAGTTCTAGTTTATTTGGCAGACCATATCCTAAAAAGGTTATGTCAGTTCTGGTCTTTAGCCAAGATACAATCGGAATGCATTGTTTGGAATGCTCATCATCACCGTAAAAACAACGGTCATAAATAATCGTTGGAATGTGAAATTCACTGTCGACCCAGGATTTTGTAGTTAAATTAAATTTTTCCCCTTTTACTTGAAGTGTCAGCGGATCTATTTTTGAAGGGATGAAGCGGTAGCATTCCATCCCACAGGATTCTGCAAGGTGCGCGATTTCGTTTATATAGGACTGTTCACTTTCCATGCTAACTGTCATTATTCCAAATGCTATCAATTTAATGATCCTCCTTTATAATTGTAGATTCAAATGCAAGCAACGTACAAAATTGGATGAGCGCCTTAGCAGACGGCCTAATTTTTCCTAACCCATCCTCAAAGTTTTTAGAAGGTTTAGAGTTTACTTCTATTATCCACAGCTGTCCCTCTTGATCGACCCCGATGTCGATCCCTAATTCTCCGGTTATCCCTGTTGAAGAACCACTAATAGTCGAAGCTGTTTCAAGCGCTAATTCCTTCATATGTGAAAGCACTTCTATCGATTTTTTATGGCCGAGACAAGTGTGTAGAACATTTAAGGGTCTGAGAATTCTTCCTCCCCTAGCAATGTTGGAAACGAACTCATTTTCCGATGCGACCCTTGCCACAATCGAGGTAACTTGCCAATGGTTGTTTAGATTTTTGTGACACAAGACTCTAAAGTCCATGGCACAGGATTCAAAAGTAACTAACTCAATCCCCTGTTGAACAATATAAAAGCGATTATGGAGTATTTGCTTTATAAGATGGTGGACTTCATCTAAGAGATATTTATTTCTAGATCCATCATTAAGAGCAGCGATAGAGGTTTGTAAAGAGAATTGGCTATCCTCTTCCTTTTTCAATTTCATAATATTTCTGCCTTGACTGCCATGAACTGGCTTGATAAATACCGTTTCAAATTCTTGAGTAAGTTCATATAAGTGTTCTTTTGTATAAATTTTTGTTTTTGGTAAAAACGGAAAGAGATGTTTCTCGTGAAATATTAGATTATACACTTCCCATTTTGAAAGAAAGCGTTCATTAAAAAGTGGAATCAGTAAGGTTTCAAGTCTTTTACGAAAATGTTTGAATGGCTCAGAGAGTTCAAGTTTGCGGGAATGGATTCGGTTGTAAATAACATCTGGTAAAGGATGTTCGAAGGGACTCCATTTCCCATTAATAAGGTAATACCCACGATTTAAAAATTGATCATATGAAAAAACATAAAAAAAGCCGCCAGTCTCGGTAATTCCATGATGAAGCTCTTCGCAAAAAGCATGAATAGAACGAAAATGGGGTTCCCCTTCCTCATTTGAAGGGAAATCAGTTAAAAGTCCAATCACAGGCCCAAGCTCAAGTGTAAGTAAATCAGGCTGATAGATGGCCTGAAATTTATAGTCCTGAATGGGGAGACAAAAATCTTTTAAGATATTTTCGGGTATAAGCATCATATTTGGGTCCATTTCAATCGTTTTGACTTTTGTATTTATCGTCTTGTGTCCTAATTTGATATTTAAGTCAAGGTTATGATTCACTAGTAAATTTGTAAACAATTGGTTGGACATTTGCACAATGCAGTCATTTTTATTTTTTTGTTTCCTTGGTTTAATCGTAATTGGAGTTATTGGAAAAAACATAAGCATTCCTCAATTTCTACCTAGAGCTTATAGGCATTAGTTGATATAGTAATGTATGTAACATTAATCTAGATGGTGATATTAACATTCTCGCATTTAAGTGAATAGTTTGTTATAGTTGATTCGGAATAAAAAAGCGGAAGCGCCCGTTTAGCGGCGCTGGAGCTAGACATCATTAAAAAGGAGTGACACAAGTGGCAGTAAATTTATATGATTCCGCCTATGCGTTAGAAACAGCCATCCGTCAAAGTGCAGAATATACCCAACTACAGCAAGCTTATAAAGAGGTAAATGCTGATCCAGCAGCAAAACAGATGTTTGATAAGTTCCGTCAAATCCAAATGGACCTGCAACAGAAACAAATGATGGGGCAGGATATATCAGAACAAGAGGTACAACAAGCACAATCAACCGTTGGACTCGTTCAGCAAAATGAAAAAATTGCTCGGCTTATGCAAGCGGAACAACGGATGAGCATGGTTATTGGGGAATTAAACAAAGTGATCATGAAGCCATTAGAAGATTTATATGGAAAAATGTAACAACTTAATAAATTGGCCTTCGGAAAAGTAAACCGAAGGCCTTTTTCTATTCAATTCACCCGAACTTAGCAAAATCGTGCCTTCCCATTTGCATTGCAAAGGAAGCTTCCGCTTTTCTGTTCTATAAATGCCTAAAAAATCATAAAAGTGATATAAAGGCTAATTCACCAAGAACAGGGGGCAACGTAATGATTTATCGCTTGCTTGCTTTAAATATTGATGGCACACTTCTTCAAACAAATGGAAAAATTCATAAATCAACAAAAGAAGCAATCGAATATGTTCAACAAAAAGGGATCTATGTCACACTCGTTACATCAAGGAGTTTTCCTTCTACAAGGAAAGTAGCGAAGGCCTTAAAAATAAAATCACCATTAATCACTCATCAAGGCGCTTTTATTGCCAGTTCAGAGGACAAACCAATTTATGTGAAAAGGATAAATGAAGATATAACCTACGATACAGTAAGCTTCTTAGAGGCCCTGCCCTGTCAAATTCGTCTAGTCCACGAACAATTTTCATTAGCAAATAAATTAAAGCTAAATAATAATTTGTTGGCTAAAACCGTTTTTACCTCAGGAGATCCAGTCTTCTATTCGCAGCAATTTGTTTCATCACTATCGGAATATTTACATGACCAACCAGTGAGCCCGCCTAAGATTGAAGTATATTTTGAAGAAGAGAGTGATCTTCAAGATGCCAAAAAGGCGCTTAGAAAAATGTTTACAGAGATTGAATTGATTGAGCTTGACTCGTTACGGTTAGATATTGTACCCGTGGGTGTTTCAAAGTTATCAGGTTTATCCTACCTAGCGAGCCAACTTGGAATCGATCGAAAAGAAATGGTCTATATCGGTGATGGTCTAGATGATATTCCATTGCTTGAAGCCGTAGGTCTAGGAGTATCAATGTGGAATGCCGATTTCGAAGTAAAGAGAGCATCCGATTGGGTTACCCGGTCAGAGAATGAACATGGTGTTGCATATATGGTCAAAGAACATTTTAGAAAGCAGCAGCCAATTGCGTTTTTAAGAAGGATGAACATTATTAAAAAATAACCCTTGCAAAGATATCAGTGGCAGTGCCGTTGATATCTTTTTTGTTTTGAATTATTTATCCAGAATAACTTCTACTATATGAATTTATTTTATGGGATTTTTCGTGTAATCTCGTTTCTTATAAAGGAATAAATTATCGTAATGACGAATAATTTATAAAGTTGAACATATTTTTTGTATTCAATTAGGTAAACGTTTTCATATTAGGAGGGGATATATCTATGATGCAAACCGCTTTATCGATGACACAAATGATGGAAAGGGCAGAAAAGTATTTTCCAAAGAAAAAAGTTGTATCAAGGACTACAAGTGGCATCCATACATTTACTTACAAACAAATTGCTGAAAGAACAAGAAGGCTTGCAAGCAGCTTGGTAAAGTTAGGCGTTTCAAAAGGCGAACGGATCGGAACACTAGCATGGAATCATCACCGCCACCTAGAAGCTTATTTTGCTATTCCATGTATGGGGGCTGTTTTACATACAATAAACATTCGCCTTTCCCCACAGCATATTTCCTATATTATCAATCATGCAGAAGATAAGATTCTCCTCGTTGATTCAGACATCCTTCCATTGCTCGAAAAATGTGCCTCTGAATTGAAAACCGTTAAAGCTTTTATCATTATGACCGACGAAAAAGAACTACCTAAAACAACACTCTCCCCAGTCTATCATTATGAAAGTCTATTATCCGAAGCCGATCCTACTTTCCAATATCCTGATGATATTGATGAAAATGATCCGGCTGGAATGTGTTACACATCGGCTACTACTGGTAATCCAAAAGGAGTGGTATATTCACATCGAGGTATCTTTCTACATAGTATGGCTTTTGGACTTGCCGACAGCGCAGCTTTAAGTGAAAAGGACATTGCACTCCCAGTGGTACCAATGTTTCATGCCAATGCATGGGGGATACCATTTGCAGCGGTCTGGTTTGGAACATCGCTAGTTTTGCCAGGCCCATATTTCACACCTAAATTGATTGCAGAACTCATTGAACAGGAACGAGTAACAATAACGGCTGGGGTTCCAACCATTTGGCTTGGATTATTAAAAGAACTAGATGAAGGATCCTATGATATGAGCAGTTTAAGAGGGGTATTATGCGGCGGGTCTGCAGCACCTAAAGGAATGATTAAATCCTATGAACAACGGCATAAGATCCCATTCATGCATGCCTATGGGATGACAGAAACTAGTCCCTTAGTTGTTATTTCAAATTTAAAAAGCTATCAAGATGAGTTAGATGCAGAGGAAAGACTAGAAATAAGAGCCAAACAGGGAATTCTTGTCCCAGGCTTAGATTTAAAAGTGGTTGGCAAAGATGGAGAGGTCAAATGGGATGGTAAAGAAATGGGCGAATTGTGTATCAAGGGTCCATGGATTGCTTCTGAATACTATAAAGATGAACGGACAAAGGATGCTTTCTGTGAAGGCTGGCTTCATACTGGGGATGTTGTCACAATTGATGAAGAAGGTTTTGTCAAAATTGTCGACCGCACAAAGGACTTAATAAAGAGCGGGGGAGAATGGATATCTTCGGTTGATTTAGAAAATGCATTAATGGCACATGAGGCTGTTTTTGAAGCAGCGGTTGTTGCTGTACCACATGAGCAATGGCAAGAACGTCCAATAGGCTGTGTCGTTTTAAAAGAGGCATTTAAGGAGAAAACAACGAGAGAAGAGCTATTGGATTTTTTAAAGCCGCAATTTACAAAATGGTGGATTCCTGATGATATCCTCTTCCTAAATGAAATTCCTAAGACATCGGTTGGTAAATTCCTGAAGATGTCTTTAAGGGATCAAGTGCAAAAAGATATGATTCGAAAAGCATAAGTAAGGTGGACAAGGGATATTCCTTTGTTCTTTTGGCTGTGCATAAGAATAAAAAATAAGATGTGGAAAATTCACTATATTTAAAAAACCTTTATTTATTTATCCCATCAATTCCCTATATAATGGAATTGATGAAAGAGGATGGGAGGGTTTGGCATGTCGATAAATTTTATTACCGATAAGGTGCATGTGAAGATTGCTGGCCGTGTTGCAACATTAGAAATGAATAGACCCGAAGCTTTAAACGCAATGGACCCAGATATGATTAGGGGGCTTGTCTGCAAGCTTAAAGAAATCAGTGAATCCGATGAAATTGATATTGTTGTAATAACCGGAAAAGGTAGAGCCTTTTCAGCCGGCGGTGATATTAAAACAATGATTTCTAGCATGAATGAAAATGAATTTTATCCAGTCATGGATAGCATTAGCGAGCTTATTATTACACTTTATAGTATGCCAAAATTAACGATTAGCGCTGTTTCAGGGGCAGCAGCAGGCTTGGGATTCAGCCTAGCATTAGCTACAGACCATATCATTGCCGAAAAAACTAGTAAGTTTGCAATGAATTTTATCGGAATTGGTTTGATTCCTGATGGAGGTGCCCATTTCTTTTTAGAGAAAAAATTAGGAGAAGCAAAAGCGAAACACGTAATCTGGGACGGTAAAATGATGAATGCTGCTGAGGCATTGGAGTTGGGGTTAATTGAAGAGGTAGCCACTGGAACGCTTCAGGAGACATTAGATGCTAGAATCGCAGATTGGTTAAGCAAACCGGTTCAAGCAATGATAAAAACAAAAAAAATATTGGCAGACATGAATCGTCCATATTTACTAAAAATATTAGAATTAGAAAAACTCTCCCAACAAAAAATGCGTGAAACGATTGACCACCAAGAAGGAATTCGAGCATTTATTGAAAAAAGGCCACCTAGATTTATAGGAAAATAAACAAAGAAGCCACCCGGCTTCTTTGTTTTTTAGCCTTTTTAAGAATGAAACAGTAATAACTTTCCACTTGGCGAGGTGCAGCGATGTGTACGTTCTAATAAGTTTTTTTCAGTTAACATCTTTTCGGCTAATTCTTTTGCAGCCTCATCATGTTCAGCCTGAATAGATTCGTCTAAAATCTTTTCTCCATTGGTTTCAAATGCTGTTAATTTATAAGTCTTCATTCCACCAACCCCTTAATAACTAGTGTTACTTAATATTTTCACATAATTAAAAAAAAAGCGCAAAAAGAAAGTGAAACCATTTTGTGTAATATTCGTAATTAAATGGAGAGGAGTGTGTGAAATGGGTCTGATACTTGAACATGTCACGAAAAGGTTTGGAGATTTTGCTGCTGTTGACGATTTATCTTTAGAAATACCCGAGAAAGAAATGTTTGGCTTTTTAGGGGCAAATGGAGCAGGAAAAACAACGACATTCCGTATGATCTTAGGTCTACTCGATTCGAGCGGTGGAAAGATTACATGGGACGGGAAGCCGATTAATTATTCTTCGAGTCACTTAGTCGGTTATCTTCCGGAGGAGCGAGGCTTGTATCCAAAACTAAAAGTCCGTGACCAAATTGTCTATTTAGCAAGATTAAGAGGGATGCAAAAGACGGAGGCACTTACAGAATTAAGGTCATGGCTTGAGCGATTTAAAATTCAAGAGTATGAGAATAAAAAAGTCGAAGAACTTTCCAAGGGGAACCAACAGAAAATTCAATTCATTGCGGCTGTCGTACATAAACCGAAATTATTAATTCTCGATGAGCCATTTAGCGGGCTTGACCCGGTAAATGTGGAAATGCTGAAGGAATCAGTTTTATCCTTAAAAGAAAGTGGAGCAACCATCGTGTTTTCGAGTCACCGGATGGAACATGTAGAAGAAATGTGCGAGCATCTTTGCATTTTACACAAAGGAAGTCCAGTGGTCCATGGTTCATTAAAAGAAATAAAGCGGTCGTTTGGTAAAAAGAACTTGGTTATTCATGCTGACTTTTCGTTAGATTCCTTAAAAAGTTATCCTGGTGTTGTTAAGTCAAAACCTACTATGGAAGGAATTCATCTACAAATTGAAGGAGAGTACATAGCCGAAAAAATTCTTAAGGAGATAGTAAATCAAGGGTTTATTCGGAAATTTGCTCTTGAAGAGCCTTCTTTAAATGATATTTTTATTGAGAAAGTAGGTGACTCTTATGAATAGTTTTTGGATTATCTTGTTCCATACTTATATAAACAAATTAAAAACAAAATCTTTTATCATCACAACCCTTTTAACGGTTGTAATCGTCTTAGTCTTAACTAACTTATCAAATATCATTGCTTTATTTGATAAAAATGATGGGAAAGAAATGGTTGTTGTTTTAGATGAAACAGGACAATTATACAAACCATTGGTAAAACAAGTTAGATCAATTAATAAAAATATTAAACTGTCTCTTTACGAGGGCAGTGAAGCTGAAGCTGAAAAAACGGTAGAAAAGGGAGATTATCAAGGAATTCTTCTGCTTAGTTTCAATGATGAAAAACTGCCAGAAGCACAATTTAAAGCCATGAGTATTGCTGATTCAGCCCTGTTTACTGATCTTCAAATGAGCCTCCAGCAATTAAAAACAATGCTCGCAGCTTCTCATATCCATCTGACACCCGTCCAGCTTCAAAAGCTTTATGAACCCGTTTCTTTTGAGAAAATTGCCCTTGAGAAGAACGCAAAAACAGAGGAGGAATTAAATCAAGCAAGGGGTCTTGTCTACGTCCTGCTATTTATCATTTATTTTTCAGTAATTATGTATGCAAATATGATTGCGATGGAAGTTGCGACAGAAAAATCTTCAAGGGTAATGGAAATCTTAATATCAAGTGTCTCACCGATTAAGCAAATGTTTGCAAAAATAATCGGAATAGGTCTTTTAAGCCTGACACAACTTGCTGTATTCCTGTCTGTAGGCTATTTCTCGTTTAAACAAAATATGGAATCCTTAAAAGAAGGTTTTTTTGGTGTATATGGTTTTGGTGATATCCCTGGAGATACGATCGTGTACGCGGTCATTTTCTTTATTCTAGGCTATTTTCTTTATGCAACACTTGCAGCCTTTCTCGGGTCACTTGTCAGCAGAATTGAAGATGTTCAGCAAATGATTACGCCAATGACCATGCTCGTTGTTGCTGGATTTATGATTGCTATGTTTGGCTTGGGAAAGCCTGATGCACCGTTTATCACGATAACATCTTATATACCGTTCTTTACACCAATGATCATGTTTCTGCGTGTTGGAATGTTGACAATTCCGGTCTGGGAGGCTCTATTAGGAATAGCTATCCTTGTAACAACTATTATTTTCCTAGCGATATTTGGGGCTCGCGTATATCGTGGCGGCGTCTTAATGTATGGACAGTCAAACTCCTTTAAAGATATTAAAAAAGCATTACAGTTAACTAAGAAAGAATAAAGGTGAACTTGAGCTTTTACCCCTGGTAGAAGCTCTTTATTTTTTCATCCTACTATTAACAAGAACGTGCATTCGTATTTCAGAGGTGCTACAATGGAGAAAAGATGAGGAAAGGAATTTTTTATGAAAAAGATAACGTTTATTCATGCAGCTGATCTGCATTTGGACAGCCCGATGGTTGGATTAAAGTATTTGCCTCATAATATCTTTTTACGAGTGAAAGAAAGTACGTTTACAGCCTTAAAAAAGGTTACGGCAGCTGCGATTTACCATCAGGTGGACTTCGTTATATTAGCAGGCGATTTGTTCGATGGTGAGGACCGCAGCTTGCGGGCACAATCCCGGTTTCGGACCGAGATGCTTAAGCTTGCAGAAAAAGAAATTCCTGTTTATATCGTCCATGGTAATCATGATCATTTAAACGGGTCCTGGGTTCACCTCGACATGCCACCAAATGTACATGTTTTTACTAATGAGGTAGGAACAAAAGTTTTACATACAAAGAGCGGAGAAATCATCCATCTATATGGCTTTAGTTATCCTACGAGACATGTCTATGATAGAAGAATAGATGATTATATAAAGAAAGAAGGAGCCGACTTCCATATCGGAATTCTTCATGGAAATGAGAGTTCTGGGGTTGAGCATGATAACTATGCTCCATTTACAGTTAGTGATCTGCTTCGAAAAGATTTTGATTATTGGGCATTGGGCCATATCCATAAAAGAACGATCCTATCTGATAAACCGCCGATCATTTATCCAGGCAATATCCAAGGTAGAAATAAGAAAGAAACAGGGGGAAAAGGAATTTATCATGTATCGTTAACCGAACTTGATCTGAAAATGACCTTTTTAGAAACAGCTGATATTATTTGGGAAGAAGCAGTGGTTGATGGATCTTCAGCCAGAAGTTTTCAGGAGCTGTTACAATTATGCCAAACTCAAATCAATAGTGTACGGAAGGAACAGAAGGGGACGCTATTATCTCTTGTTTTGAAAAATATTCAATTAGACGATGAACGGGAAAAAAGAAGCGTCGATGCCGAACTTTTAGAGCTTCTCTTAGAGGATGAAAAAGATGAGGAATCATTTGTTTGGATTGTCGACTTAACCATCACAGGTAGTCAGCAAATAGATAAAGAACAAATGAAAAGGGACGCTAATTTTTATGCAGAGCTCTTTGAAACCATTGACCATTATGACGATGTGGAGCATGCTTTGGCTCCATTGTACGAACACCATTTAGGGAGAAAATATTTAGCTCAGTTTACGGCTGCAGAGCAAAAAGAACTAGTCGGAAAAGCAGAGAAGTTGCTTATACAATTACTTTATCAAGCTTAGGGAAGGTGTGAGGAAGATTTGAAAATCCTCGAACTACACATATACGGGTATGGCCAATTAGAGAATGTCCAAATTACCAACCTTCACGATTTTCAAGTTTTCTATGGAGAAAATGAAGCTGGTAAGTCCACAATTATGGCCTTTATCCATGGCATCCTATTCGGTTTTCCTACAAAACAACAATCATTAGTGCTCCGATATGAGCCAAAACATAGTACCAAATACGGCGGAAAAGTTAGAATTTATCATAAAAGTCACGGCGGGGCTGTGATTGAACGTGTTAAAGGAAAAGCTGCCGGCGATGTCAAGGTCGCTTTGGACAATGGTAGGATGGGCGGCGAGGAACTACTTAAAGAATTAACTGGAAACTTTGATAAAAGCTTATTTCAAGCTATTTTTTCTTTTAATTTGCATGGTTTGCAAAATATCCACCAAATGAAAAGTGAAGAGATAGGGAAATTCCTATTTTCCGCTGGAACATTAGGAACTGAAAGGTTGTCAAAAACAGAAGGTTTCCTGCAAAAAGAGTTAGACGCGCGCTTTAAGCCTTCAGGAAAGAAACCTTTATTAAATGAAAAGTTACAAGCACTTCATGAAATCAATGAAGAATTGAAAATAGCAGAAGCAAAAAATAAAAATTATTCTAATTTAGTAGAAAAGAAAGAGATGCTCCAAGAAGAACTAACCGGAATAAACGGGTCTATACAGGAGCTTGGGGCAATGATTGAAAAGCTAAATGAATGGAAAAGGATCGAATCCACTGTCAAGGAAGAAAAGTGGACATCGAAGGAGCTAAAGGAACTAGGAGAGATTGGGTTTCCGGCACGTGGTATTGAACGGGTCGAAAACATAAATCAACTCATCCATCCTTATCGTGCGGAGATTAACAGTATGACCGAAAGAATTGGAATTTTGAAAAAAGAAATAGCGATGATTCAGCCAGACCATTCTTTTCTAAAAAACGAGCCGGATCTTCTTTCCTTGCTTGACCAAGTCCCGCTCTATGAGCAATTAAAGCAGGAGAAGCTGAAATGCGAAACGAAACTTTTAGCTATTGAAGAAGAGCTTTCTATAACTAAAGAAAAGCTTCATTTAAATTTAAATGAGGAAAATATCCTTTCTATTAATACAAATATTTATATGAAAAACCAAGTTGATGTAGTTTCTCGGAAAGTTCAAAGGCTAGAAGAATTAAAAGAAGAATTAGAAAATCAATATCAAGAAGAAAAAGGCAATTTAGAAGAAATAGAAAAAGAGGTCCGACTAGCAGAGAGACATGTTTTAACTGTACAGGAACGATTGCGGCTTGAAGAGAAGTTAACTTCGGGAAATGATAAGAAGAGCATAGAAGGAGAATTAAGGGCCTTACAAGACAAAATAGAATTCTATCAACAGATAAATGAACGAGATAAAGCTACTTCAGCAAAGCAAGATAAGCAGAAGAAACTTCAGTTTTATCTTTTTGAGTTTATTCTAGCTGCAGTAACATTTTATGGCTTGCTATCAAAGCAATGGTTTTTAGTTACTTTAGGTTTACTAGGGTGTAGTTTAATAGCCATTTTTATGACTAAAACGAAGAAGCAATCGAAGGAAGTAGACTTAAATCAAACATTAAACGGTTTACGAGAAAAGGAAAAAGAGTTAACGAAAATACTCCACTCAGCTGAATATATCGAAATAACAAATCTTGAGGAGCAGTTAGAGTTTGATAACCAGAGGAAAGAAGAACTGCAAATAGTAAAAATGAAGTTAAAGCAGCAGCAAGCTCAATATGAAAAGGTCATTGCAAAATTTGAACAATGGGAATTGGAGTCAGCTCAAAATAAAGAAAAGCTGTTATCCATTAGCAATGAATTAAGGATTCCTGAATATATTGCAAATTCCTTTCTACTAGAAGCATTTGAACTAATTGAACACTATAAGTTGATTTATAGAGAGAAAAAACAATTACATTCAAGAATTGAGCAAATAAATCAGCAGCAGGAAAAAATAATAAAGAGTCTCCATCATTTTGAGAAGCTTTATTTAAATGAAAAAGGTTTAGATTTGTATAATGCTGCCTATGTATTGCGAAACAAGTTGAAAGAAGAACATGGCAAGCTAATAACGAGTCAAGAGAGACTAGGTAAGCTTACGGACCTTGAAGCTGATTTAAGGCAAAAGTCTCAGGAGTTGACTCATCTGCAATCAGAATATAAAAAACTTATTTCTTCTGCACAGGTGGAAACAGAGCAACAATTTTATGAACTTGGAGCAAAGGCAGAAAAGAAAGTAAAGTTAACTGAAAGATTAGAATCACTGCAGAGCCAACTACAATATTCGATTCTCTCTGAACAGGAACGGGAAAACTTCCTCCAAATGCGACCTAGTGATGAATTACAGAATGAATGTAATGAGGAGGTCCAATTACTACAAGCAAAATTAAAAAAGGTTCTGGAAGAACAAGCTTCCATTAGGTATGAAATTCAAGTCCTAGAAGAGGGAGGCATTTATTCAGATATTCTCCATCACTACAAGCAGAAAAAATTTGAATTGGAAGAGGCAGCGAAAGAGTGGTCCGTCTATTGTTTAGCACAAGAGATCCTCTCAGATACGATTGAAAAGTATAAAAATATTCATTTACCAATGATGCTCTCCAAAGCAGAGGAATATTTATTGTTTCTCACTGATGGCAACTATCATAGGATTCACTTACAGGACACAGGATCGGGTTTTTTAGTTGAGCGCAAGGATCGAACTATATTTGAAGCAAATGAACTAAGCCAAGCTACAACCGAACAATTATACGTAGCCATAAGACTTGCTTTTGCAGTTACGTTATATGAGAAACATCTGCTCCCAATTATAATTGATGATAGTTTTGTAAATTTTGATGCAAATAGAACAGAAAAAGTGATAGAACTACTAAAAGGGCTGGAGCGAAATCAACTATTATTTTTCACTTGTCATAAACATTTGCTTACACATTTCCCAAGGGAAAATGTTCTTTTTTTAGAAAAAGGTGCTGTTCAGATAATTTCATAGAGTGATAATTGGATATGTTATACTCTTACTAGTAGAAAGGACGTGAAATTATGGGTAAAGGAATATTAAAGCATGAAGTAGGGGAACAGGTGGAACTTTTTTTATTAATAAAAAGTTCTACTAAAGGAATTGCAAGTAATGGCAAACCTTTTTTGACACTAATTCTCCAAGACAAAAGCGGGGAAATAGAGGCAAAGCTATGGGATGTTAATGAAGAGGATGGAAAGAGTTATGCACCACAAAGTATTGTAAAAATACTAGGTGATGTGCATAGTTATCGAGGGAAAAGTCAACTTAAAATCCGTCAAATTCGCCGTACTGGGCCGTCAGATGGCGTAAAATTGGATGACTTCTTAGAGACCGCTCCACTAAGCCAAGAAGAAATGTCAGGCAAACTTACTCAGTATATTTTTGAAATGAAAAATCCTAATATCCAAAGAATTACTCGGCATTTAATTAAGAAGCATCAGGAGGCTTTTTTAGAGTTTCCAGCAGCAACTAAAAATCATCATGAGTTTGTGTCAGGACTTGCATATCATGTTGTCAGTATGCTTGATCTGGCCAAATCAATTGCCATGCTTTATCCAAGCCTTGACAAGGATTTACTCTATGCAGGGGTTATTTTACATGATATGGGTAAAGTATTGGAACTTTCCGGTCCCATTTCGACGGTCTACACAATTGAAGGGAATCTGCTTGGGCATATTACGATTATGATTAATGAAATAGGCAAAGCAGCTGAAGAACTCGGTATTTCTGGGGAAGAAGTCCTTATTCTCCAACATCTTGTTCTAAGTCATCATGGAAAAGCAGAATGGGGCAGTCCAAAACCGCCAATGATTAAAGAAGCTGAGATTTTACATTATATCGATAATCTTGATGCAAAAATGAATATGCTTGACCGTGCATTAGAAAGAGTGAAGCCAGGTGAATTTACCGAGCGAATTTTCGCCTTGGATAATCGTTCCTTTTATAAGCCAGTTTTTCATAAATAAAATAACCCTCTTTTGGGTTATTTTTTTTGCTTTAATAGGTAATATGAATAATTTCATTTTAAGGGAATATCATTTAGTAAAGGTGGACAACCACTAAGAAAGGAGCAAGAAAAATTGACTATTCCTATTTGGGTATATGCTGTCGTGGTTGGTATTGTAGTGAGTGCACTAATGGCACTGAAAACAGGAAGAGAAGAGCGACTAATGGAAATGGAAAACATTGAGCAGGAAGGCGAAATCTATATGAAACGCCTGGAGAGAGAAAAGGAATTGAAGGAAGAACTTAAAGAAGAATTTAAAGAAGAACTTAAGGCAACTGGTGAATAAGAAAAGCGGAAGCGCCCATAGGAGGCGTTCCGCTTTTTTCATTTCTTATTGTGCAGCAGTTGCTGCTCCTGCTTGTGGTTTAAGTGCATCTTTTAAGTCTTTATCACTAACCTTTACATCTGCAGCTTTAAGTTCACGTTCCATAGCTTTATTAATTTCTTCAGTGGTTAATTTAGAAGATTTTACTTGTGTTTCAATTTCGTCCTTCATTTCTGCGTATGGTTTTTTCTCTTTTTTGTCAGTTAATTGGATAATATGATAACCAAATTGTGATTTTACTGGAGCACTAATTTCATTGACTTTTAAAGCATATGCAGCTTTTTCGAAGTCAGGATCCATCTTTCCAGTTCCAAACCAGCCTAAGTCCCCGCCGTTTGCTTTAGAACCTTCATCTGTTGAATACTGTTTTGCCATATCTTCAAATTTTGCTCCACCATCAAGTTTTTTCTTCACTTCATTTGCTGTTTTTTCATCAGCAACAAGGATATGACGAGCCTTTATTTCAGGTTGATAAGTAGCGTAGTAATCCTTTAATTCCTTTTCAGTTACCTTAACGCCTTTCATCGCAGCTTTTTCCTGCATCATGCCGAGCTTCATCGTTTTCTTCAAGTCATCTTCGCTTTTATAACCATATTGTGCAAGCGTAGATTCAAAATTTGCACCAAGATCTGTTTTTAATTGGTCGATTTTCGCATTTAATTCCTTATCAGTAACCTTGTATTTCTTAGATAGAACTTTTTCATATACAAGCTGCTGAAGGGCTTGGTCCCCGTATTTATCCTTCATTGTATTGTAAAGTTCTTCTTGCGTAACATTACCAACTTTGCTCTCTGCCACTGTATCAGATCCGCTTTGATTACATGCAGTTAATGCAAGTACTCCACCAGCCAATGAAAGGGCTAATAACCATTTTTTCATGATGAAATCTCTCCTAAACAGTAAATTCTTGTCCACAAACTCTACTATAACATAAATGGGAACTACTGCAAAAATTATAACGATGTTTATTTTTTGAAATTTATAAAAAAGGCAACCTAAAAATCATTCAAAAAAAGTGGGAAGTGCCTAAACGAAATGAATACGGTTTGAATAGTATATCGTAGTAAATGAAAAAGGAGGTATTACGATGAGCCATGGATATGGAGCTGGATTTGCTTTAATTGTAGTACTTTTCATACTATTAATTATTGTCGGGGCTTCTTGGGTTTGGTAAGACCAAATTAACATTTATGAATGGAGGTAAATATATGTCTGGTGGAGCAGGTTACGGTGGAGGATTTGCCTTAGTGGTTGTCCTATTCATTTTATTAATTATCATTGGAGCTTCTTGGGTTTATTAATAAACGTACCAAACTAAAAGCGATGAGAAATGCTCTCATCGCTTCTATTTTTAATGAATACAAATCCCTTCGTTCGCTAAAGCGTTCTAATTGGATTATGTATATAAAATTTCCAAATATGAAGAGATCAGAAGAATCGTAATTAGGATATTAATGGTACGGAATACCTTATGTTGGTTTTCTTCAGGAATTTCTTTTTGGATACAGAGTGAATTGGTCATTTTATTTACATAAAACAAGATAAAAATAGCGAAGACAATAAAAATGGAGATCATCAATGATTCCCTCCCTGATGTACGTGTTATGATTAATACAATATCAAAAATCACCTGAAAAAGATAGTCAAAAAGAATGGAAGAATGTTAGGCTCTTAATGGATGCATTAACCATTTATGTTCTGTCGGGAACTACTAATTAAAAATATTACCCGATATTATTAAAAATGGTTTACCCAATGTTTTAAAAGGTTAATAATAAACATATAAAAATGTTAAAGTTCTGAAAAGAGGGCAATAGGATGAATGAACATGAATTACTGGAAAGAATAAACTTGCTTGAATTTCATCAAAAGCTATTATTAAAATTGCTTAATGATCCAAAGCTTGAATTATATAAACTAATAATTGAAAATGGGATTACCGAACAGGAAATAGAGAAGTTTTATTCTTTATGTGACAAAATGAACCTAAAAATGGAAGAACAAAAAGCGGAGGGGTATGTGTACTTCCATCCGCTTTTTCATGAATTATCTGTATCATTACCGTCTACACTAAATATAAGAGAAGTAATTAACGCGTGTTTAACGCAAAAGCTTTACTTACCCCTTTTTCAAGAGATGGTAAAGTACTTATAATCCAATATTAAACGAGTTCTTGTTCAGTATTTTTTGATTTTTTTAGCTTCCCATCTTCTTCAACGAACCTACTTTCAATATTATGAAATGAACGCTCAAAGATTTCCATGAAATCTTCCCCATAAATGTTACGGACGATCGCCATCATTTCAACAATCTCTGGAAACTTGCCGTATAAGTCACGAAGCGGCAAAGCACCAGAAAATACAGCATTGCCATTTGGCTCATAGGTTTCCATTAGTTGAAGTAAAATCTCTTCACCTTTTTCAGTAAGCTGGATATAAGTATTACGTTTGTCATTTTCCTTTTTTGAAAATTGAAGCAAACCTCGTTCTTCTAACTTTTTCGAAAAGTTAAATGCTGTTGAAACATGCATAACCCCGAACTTGGCCACATCCGATATAGAAGCCCCATTTAAATGGTAAGCAATCCATAGAATATGATGTTCATTAATATTTAAATCAAAAGGTTTTATCCATTGCTGCCAATCTTTCTCAATCGATTTCCACAAGGCTTTACTTAATTGTGCAACTCTCTGAGTAAAAATCATCGCTTCCTTCATTGAATATTGTTTTTCAGTCATCCCCATTTTCACCCACTTTATATTTCTCTATTTTCATTATGCCAATAAAGTAAAAATTAATAAAGTATAAATTCACAAAATTTTTAAAAAATAGAATAATATCCTATTGAATTTTAAAAAAATATGCTTTTTCTTGAAAAAGAATCATATTTTTTGACAAGATCCACGGAAAAATAGCAACATTTAGAAAATTCACTCTAAAATTTTATTTTAAAGAAAAGTTTCCATTCATCCCTTTTTTTAACTTATAGACCTTGTTCATAGGAATGGACGCCTAAACATATAAATAGTTACAAAATGGTCGAATTTTTGAAACTAAATAGGGGGATAAGATAGATGAAGCTTGCTGCAACCCTTTTTTTTATTTTTGGTGCGATCCTTTTATTGGGAGCAATTAAATATTTTTTAAGATTAACAAGCCCCGGTGTATATCCACCTAAACAAATATTAAAGAAAAGAACATTTGCATTAGCTGGAGGTGGGGGGATTTGTTTGGTAATTGCTGTAATGATCACCTATTTTTTATAGAAAGTATATTAAGAAAAGAACCCCTCTGGGTTCTTTTCTTAAAAAGGATCCCGTTCATTATTTTTGAATGACGGAAGGTGTTGTTAATTTAGTTCGCTTAACAATTGATTGAGCTACTGGATACAAAATAACCATTGTAACGGTATTGAGTGCAATGGCCGGCAAAACACCTGCTGCAAATAGTGCGGTGAAAGACATAGGTAAGCCTACAAGATAGAATGCGGATGTTAAAAAGATTGTCCCTGAAACAGCAGTTCCAACCGCAGTTAAGACGGCAACACTTACAATAGAGTTTCGGTATTTTTTTAAGGATAAAAATAAACCGAGGAAGACCAAAGCAGTGATGGGCTTATCAATGATATTAGGAATTTGTCCACCTGGAAATCCAGTCGTTAATGCAGACAATACTCCGGTCACAATGGACAAGAGCAAGACACTCTTTATCTCAGGAATAAGGATTATTCCTAAAAACATCATAGCAAGCATCATGTCAGGTTTAATTCCAAGAAAACTTGGCATTACCGTATGCAAGACCACCCCAATCCCCGCTAATAGTGCTAAAATTACAATGTTCTTCGTATTCATTTCTCTTCTCTCCTCTGCTATACTAATCTATTTGTTCCTCCTGCAGTGCGCTAGTTGCCTGCAGCGAAAAACCTGCTTTAATTATAACATAATTATATAATAATAATAAAGATATAATTTTCAGACAATTAAAAATACCTTAGTTTTACACTTGATTATTAATATTTGCAGCCATTTCTTCTAACATTTGGAAAGTGTATTCACTTTGATTACTTTTCCATACGGCTCCAAATCCGTCCCCTTTTCCATAACGCGGAAGTAAATGCATATGATAATGAAATACGGATTGACCGGCATGTTCACCATTATTATTTAGCGTATTTAATCCAATCGGTTCAAATTCTTTTTTTAAGGCATTGGCAATGGCAGGGACCACTTCAAAAAGGTTCCTGGCAATTTCTGGAGTTAATTCAAATAAGTTTTCCTTATGTATTTTCGGAATAACCAATGTATGTCCTTTTGTTACCTGTGTAATATCCAAGAAGGCTAATACATGCTCATTTTCAAAAACTTTTGCGGATGGAATTTCTCCATTAACAATTTTACAAAAAATACAATCGCTCATTACATACACGATCCTTTCTAATTGGTTTGTATTATTTTACCATACAAACTCCAAAAAGAAAAAGGCAGGATCCGCATGGAATCCTGCCCTCTCGAAGGGGAATTGCTTCAAAAGATACGTTCAATAGGAGTGTTCTTTGATAAACACCTCATTTTTCATAGAGTGTTTTTTATAAAGAGACATTATTGTTCAAGCTGACCATCCCCTATGTTGTTTTTATATGTTTTCTCAACTTATAAAAACAGGTAGCGATCTGCGGTAAACACCTCATTTAATGTTTATTTTTTAAGATAAACAGTTACTTGGTGTTACTAGAACTCAAAATGGTTCCTATGCACTTTGTACAAAACAACCATCCCCTTATCTGAAACGAATTGGAAGCTCACTTATTTGAAATGTAAATTGTCTTTGACAGACACCTCATCTCAAGTTTTGATGAATCACTTCATCGAAGTAAGTTATTTCCCCTTCGAATATTATGATGTCCGATGTGAAAAGAAATATACAAAAAAAAGATAAAAAATTGAATTTCTATTTTTATCAAGGACAATTTGTTAAAATAATAAAATAATCGTGCTTAGGAAGGACGTTGCAAATGTCTTTATTAATGATCGAAAATCTTGTCGGGGGATATACCCGAAACCCTGTCTTAAAAGATGTTTCCTTTGAAGTAAAGGAAAAAGAAATCGTCGGCCTTATTGGATTAAATGGCGCGGGCAAAAGTACAACCATAAAACACATTATTGGATTAATGGAACCACACCGTGGTGCAGTAAAAATAAATGGACAAACCTTTACAGAAAATAAAGAAGCTTATCGTAAATTGTTTACGTTTGTTCCAGAAACCCCGGTTTTATATGAAGAATTGACTCTTGAGGAGCATTTGAAACTTACGGCAATGGCGTACGGTCTTGATGAGGCCACTTATAAAGAGCGCATTACATCATTGCTGACAGAATTTCGTATGGAAAAGCGTTTAAAGTGGTTTCCTGCCCATTTTTCTAAAGGCATGAAACAAAAGGTAATGATTATGTGTGCATTTTTAATTCAGCCGTCTCTCTATATTGTTGATGAACCTTTTGTCGGGCTTGACCCGCTGGGTATTCAATCCCTACTTGATTTGATGAGAAAAGTGAAAGATAACGGTGCAGGTATTTTAATGTCCACTCATATTTTGGCCACTGCGGAAAAGTATTGTAATCGATTTGTGATCTTGCATGAAGGAAAAATACGTGCAAAAGGGACGCTTGAGGAGTTAAGGGAGCAATTTTCCATGCCAGCTGCTTCTTTAGATGATTTGTATATTCAATTAACAAAGGAAGAAAATTATGTTTGATGAAAAAAAGCTTTGGAAAGACCGAGCTAGCAGTCGTATTAAAGATTTAGGCAGGTATTTACGCTATATTTTCAATGGGCATCTGGTCGTTGTTTTATTGTTTTTAATTGGAACGGCCTCATTTTATTATCAAAAGTGGATTGAAACCCTTTCAGATGGTTTTCCTGCAGAAATAATTATCGCTGTATTGATTAGTATCTTGTTAACCTATAGTCCTGTTTACAATTTCCTGCTCGAAGCCGATCAGGTGTTTATACTCCCGCTTGAGGATAAATTAAAAGGATATTTTCTTCGTTCAGGAGGAGCGAGTCTTGTTTTTCAAGGGTATCTTCTCCTTATGGTGTTGGCAGTATTGATGCCAATGTATGCCCAAATAAGTAGTAATGGCTTCCGTTCATTTATCCCCTTTCTAGTTATACTTTTGGCCTTAAAGGCTTGGAATTTAGCAACTAGCTGGCGAATCGACTTTTTCGTTCAATCTTCTATCCATAGATGGGACATCTTTGTTCGCTATTTATTAAATGCAACTTTTACATATTTGTTATTTAAACAAGCGAGTATTTTTATCCTATTGCTAATTGTGGTAGTTTGTATTTTTTATTACTTTTACTTTTATGTTCAAACTAAGAAAATGGGCCTTAAATGGGATTTATTAATTAATCAAGAAGAGAAAAGGATGGCGTCCTTCTACCGGCTGGCAAATATGTTTACAGACGTGCCAAAATTAAGGGATACGGTAAAAAGAAGAAAATGGTTAGATATATTCATTAACCGAATTGCCTTTTCCCGAGATAAGACCTATCAATATTTGTTTTCGAGAGCCTTTTTACGGTCATCTGATTATCTAGGACTCTTTATGCGCTTAACAGTAATTGGTGCACTCGCGATTTATTTTCTTTCTTTTGGGATAGGTCAAATTTTACTTGGAATTTTATTCTTATATTTAACGGGTTTTCAACTTCTTCCACTTTGGAATCATCATCAAAATAAACTATGGGTAGACTTATATCCTGTGGAACAAAAATATAAAACAGGAGCATTTTACTCTTTATTAATGACCATTTTAGCGATCCAAGCAGTCATCTTTTCATTATTTATATTGTTAAAAGGTGATTTGTTCATATCGTTGCTATCTGTAGGTGCTGAACTTGTTTTTAGCTATGTTTTTGTTTATTTTTACGCTAGTAAACGTTTGAAATCATAATCGGAAATCCCCTTTTAGATCATAGAAGGGGATTTTTTTGAAACTATTGGGCGGTGGACTTCGTATGTATGCATATAATTATTGTGGGGGGGTTGCCAATGAACGAGTATGAATTAAAGGTCTTTGAGGAAGTCGAAGAGTGGAAACGAAAATTAACGAGGCGTTCAGGGATGATGAACCGATTATCGAAAAAAGCTCAAGGGAAAATAAATGAATTAATTCCTGAAAAGGTTCATGAGGTAATGACAGAAAGTATCAAAGCAATGGTAAAAGCAACGTTATTCGGCTCGCAGGTGACAACAAATAAGGATCAGGCATGTGGGTTAACGCTTGCTGAAAGAGATGAATTAGCAGCTAAAAAAATCACTGCCTTTCAAAAGACAGCGATGATTGAAGGTGCGGGGACTGGGGCTGGTGGTATTTTGCTTGGACTTGCTGACTTTCCGTTACTGCTTTCCATTAAGATGAAATTTCTATTTGAAGCAGCATCCATCTATGGGTTTAATACAAAGGAATATGCAGAAAGACTTTTTATCCTTCATGTTTTTCAGCTTGCATTTTCAAGTGAGGACATACGGAAGAGTACACTAGATGAAATTGAAAACTGGGAGAATCGAAAGCGAGTTCTTGTGGAAATGGATTGGCGCAAGTTTCAACAGGAGTATCGGGATTATATCGACTTAGCTAAAATGCTCCAACTAGTCCCGGGCATTGGAGCTTTTGTCGGTGCTTATGCCAATCACAATCTCCTTAAGCATTTAGGAGAAACAGCTATGAATGCCTATCGATTAAGACTACTGCAAAAATCCCCTGACCCAATTTGAGTTCAGGGGATTTTCCTTAATCATTACCGTGAATACTTATTGCGGCCACACCCAATGTTTTCGCTGCAATTAACATTGCCTTTTCATCAATATCAAATTTGGGGTGATGATGAGGGTATCCTGTTTCGTTACCTACCGGCTTTGCTCCGGTGAAGAAGAATGTACCTGGCACGTTTTGCAAATAATAGGCGAAATCTTCACCGCCCATTTGCGGCTCGCTTTCTTCGATAGTGGTTACTTCTGCGACCTTCTGAGCACAGGAAGTCAAATAAGCCGTTTCTTTCTCATGATTGACCACCGCAGGGTATCCCCGATCAAACCTAAATTCATACGAACTGCCTGACAATGAGCATGTACCAGATATAATTCTTTCCATTTCATCCTCGATAAATTGACGGACGCTATCATTAAAAGTCCGCACAGTGCCAATGAGGTGCGCTTTGTCAGCTATAACGTTGAAGGCATTCTGTGCCGTGAAAGAGCCAATAGTGACAACAGCGGAATCAATCGGATTAATCCTGCGACTGACAATTTGCTGTAGATTTAAAACAAGTTGTGAAGCAATTACGATGGCATCTACCGTTTTATGTGGCTGGGCACCATGACCGCCTTTCCCCTGAATGTCAATTTCAAAGCGGTCAGCCGCCGCCATGATTGGTCCGGTTCGATATTGGATGGTTCCCGTCGTTTCACTTGCCCATAAATGAGTACCAAAAATCACATCAACACCATCTAAACATCCATCTTCAATCATTGAAATCGCACCACCAGGAGCATACTCCTCAGCGTGTTGATGGATAAAAACATATGTTCCTTCCAATTCCTCTTTTAAATCGTTGATTGTTTTTGCAAGGACGAGGAGAGTAGCCGTATGACCATCATGTCCACAAGCATGCATCACTCCTGGAACTAAGGATTTGTAAGGAACTTCCTTTTCATCCTGAATAGGTAATGCATCAAAATCAGCGCGTAATGCAACCGTTTTACCAGGTTTCTTTCCATAAACCTTAGCAACTACACCATTACCACCCACGTTAACTCTTACTTCAATTTGGAGCTTCTCATAAAAGGAATGAATGAATTTTGCTGTATTATATTCCTGAAAAGATAACTCTGGATGCTGGTGCATATAACGGCGTAAGGCAACCATTTCTTCATATGACTCTTCTAAGGCAGCAAACAGCTTGTTTAACAAATCGATTCCCCCAAACGTATCAGAAATAAAGAATGTATTTTCAAACTATTTTATCACTTTTATCCTATAAAGTAGATTTTTATATTCCTTTTCATTATACTTTTATTAGAATTTCTACTAGATAGATGCAGGAAAGGGTTTGGGGAATGGAGAAAAATCAAAACAAGTGGAATCCTTCTTTTATTTTTATGTTTATTGCTGTAGTATTTGCCTTATTTACTACAATCAAAGTCGGTATCCACAGCCAATTTTGGATTGATGAAAAAATAGCAGGGCTATTCTCACATGTACCTGAGACAATCATTCCATTATTTATTCAACTAACAGAAATGGGGGATAAAAAAGGGATTGGGGTTGTAGCCTTGCTTGCGTTAGCCTGGTTACTACTAAAAAAAAGGAACTATGTTGGTGCTGCCGTCCTGGCCTTATCAATAGCCTTAGGTAATGAAATTAGTAAGCTTTTAAAAGATCTTTTTGAGCGCCCAAGGCCAGACCTTGAACATCTTGTCAATGTGAAAAGCTATAGTTTTCCGAGCGGTCATGCCATGGTAGGGATGATTGTTTATTTTATGATTGCGTATCTTTTAATTGAGGGAACAAAATCAAAGGCAGGAAAAATAACCATTGCTGCAATTACATCTATCTTACTATTATTAATAGGTGCTAGCCGAATTATATTACATGTTCATTATCCTTCAGATGTCCTTGGAGGCTATGCTTTAGGTTATCTTTGGGTAGTGATTTGGATTCAAATATATACCTATTTTAAAAAACGTATAAAATAAGTAAAGAGGCTGATCACTGGATCAGCCTCTTTATTTGGATTAAATGATAAACATTGCTGCAATCGTTGTCACAACGAGACCGATCACAACTGGTAGGAGGTTTCGTCTGGCTAGTTCAAATGGATCGACATTACAGATAGCGGCAGCAGGGATTAACGCCCAAGGTACAAGTGTTCCGCCGCCTACCCATATAGCAGCGATTTGCCCGAGTGCAGTCAATGTGGCAGCACCTTTACCTATTGCTACAGCAAATAGGCTGGCAACGGATCCGGCAAGCGATATACCTGAAAAGCCTGAACCATCCAGACCAGTGATGGCACCTACAGTAGTTAGGGTAATCGCCCCAACTTCTTTGCTTAACGGAACGATATTTGCGAGAGCAACGCCTAAATCATTGACAATCCCTTGGGAAGCCTTCGGTAAAAAGTCACCAATGATTTTCCCAAATCCGGCGTCACCCAAATAGAAGAACGCAGCAATTGGAATAACAGGACCAAAAACTTTAAAACCAAATTGGAATCCTTCTATTAAATATTGTGTTGTTTTTTCTAAGCCTTTATTTTTATGGCTCGTTAAAGTGATTAACAGAAGAATAAGAATGGAGGTACCGCCAATTAATGCTGTGGCATCACCACCTGCTAAATCAAGGATTGACATGGCGGCAACATCTGCAGCAAATAATAATGGTACTAATATAGCAAAGAAGCGTTTTTGAGTAAGTGATAAAAGCGCAGGATGGTCAGTGCTGCTTGAAGGCGAATCCGCGCTGACAGAAGTTGTAGTGGTTAGAACACCACGCTTCATATCCCTTCGTAAGAAGTAGAATGCCGTAACGGTTGTTACAAGACCCATAATAAATACTAATGGAATGCTGGCATTGATGACATCTTGAATTGGAATACCTGCTGCATCAGAGGTAAGCTTAGGGGCAGCCTGAATCACAAAGTCACCCGATAAAGCGATTCCGTGACCAAACAAGTTCATTGCCATCGCAACACCAAGGGCAGGAAGTCCTGCTCGAATCGCAACTGGAAGAAGGACGGCACCTAAAAGTGCAACAGCAGGGGAAGGCCAGAAGAACCAGGAAATAATCATCATTAGAATTCCTATTGTCCAATAGGCGAGAGTGGGGTTACGAATAAGTTTTCGAAAAGGTGAAATCATGACATCATTAATTCCGGTTACCGTTAATGTATTGCTCATCGCTACAATTATTGAAATAACAAGAATAGTAGATAATAATTCTGTAATGGCATAACTGAAACTGTTGAAAATACTACTTATCGAATGACTTAACGACCCGGTTGCTGTGATAGCAATTAGGAAAATACCGACGATACAAACAATGGATGTGTCCCTTCTCATTACCATAAACCCAATAATAAGAACAATAAAGGTCACATATATCCAATGAAGAGCAGTAAGCTCGACAATCATACAATTTCCTCCTTTCTTTCACCCAGAGGGGCTATAGCCCTGTTGGATGTAATACAGAATATGAATATTGCATTAAGTGGTGAGAGCTAAAAGTGAAAAAAATATTGGGAAGTCAGCCTGCAGATTTAACGAATTTTAAAACATAAAAACGACTTTTTTTTGACAGTTAATAGCGTTATCTATACACAAATAGGATTAATAGATATAGTAAATACAGTTTAGAAAGAATCAGTAAGTTTTAAATTCATGCTATATATATTAAAATGGACAACAGACATGTTTTCGAAAGGTGGACTACCCTAATGACAAGACCGATTAATGAAACATTTTTAAAAGCAGCCAGAGGTGAGAAAACTGACCATGTACCTGTATGGTATATGCGCCAAGCTGGTCGTTCACAACCAGAGTACAGAGAGATTAAAGAAAAGTATTCCTTATTTGAAATCACTCACCAGCCTGAGCTTTGTGCGTATGTAACGCGCTTGCCTGTTGAACAATATAACGTCGATGCAGCCATTTTATATAAAGATATAATGACACCCCTGCCAGCGATTGGCATGGAGGTAGAAATAAAAGGTGGAATTGGACCAGTTATTGACAATCCGATCCGTTCTTTAGCAGATGTTGAAAAACTTGGCGAAATTAATCCAGAAGAAGATGTTCCTTATGTATTGGACACCATTAAATTATTAACCCAAGAGCAATTATCCGTGCCATTAATCGGTTTTTCTGGTGCACCATTTACTTTGGCAAGTTATATGATCGAAGGCGGCCCTTCTAAAAACTATAATAAGACCAAAGCGTTTATGTACACCGAGCCAAAGGCATGGTTTGCACTTATGGAGAAACTTGCGGACATGATCATTACATATGTAAAGTCGCAAATTAAAGCTGGTGCAAGGGCCATCCAGATTTTTGATTCATGGGTGGGAGCACTCAATGTAGAGGATTATCGTTATTTCATTAAGCCTGTCATGAATCGTATCTTTACTTCATTAAAAGAGGAAAATGTTCCATTAATTATGTTCGGCGTTGGTGCTAGCCATCTTGCATTAGAATGGAATGACCTGCCACTTGATGTTGTAGGTTTAGATTGGCGTCTGCCAATTCACGAGGCAAGGGAAATGGGCATTCATAAAACCGTTCAAGGCAATCTTGACCCGGCTATTATGTTAGCTCCATGGGAAGTAATCGAAGAAAGAGCGAAAGCAATATTAGATCAAGGAATGGCACAAGATGGTTACATCTTTAATTTGGGTCACGGTGTATTCCCTTCAGTTAACCCAGAAACGTTGAAAAAATTAACTTCCTTTGTCCATGAGTATTCAGCATCAAAACTCAGTCGTTAAGTTTCCATCTTAAGTCTTTAAATTGGTAAGCAGACCAATTTTTTGGCACAATAATATGGGCTGCTTGATAGTGGGGCATTAAGAGCACTCCAGCTTTTATTGGCCCCCAACCTAATCAGTCGTCCAACATTGAATACGGAAAAGCGAAGAGACTTGAAAATGAGGTGCGGACATGACAAGAAAGAAAATGGGTCTGCTGGTAATGGCATATGGTACCCCATATAACTTAGATGATTTAGAGGGGTACTATACTCATATTCGCCACGGCCGGAAGCCAACTCCAGAAATGATTGAAGAGCTTCGCAGTCGGTATGAAGCCATTGGCGGGATCTCCCCTTTGGCAAAGATCACACTCGAGCAAGCAGAAAAACTCGAAGAACATCTAAACAAGATCCAACAAAATATAGAATTCAAAATGTATCTTGGTCTAAAACATATCCAGCCATTTATTGAAGATGCTGTTCATCAAATGCATGCTGATGGGATCGAAGAGGCTGTAAGTATAGTTCTTGCTCCGCATTTTTCAACCTTTAGTATAAAATCCTATAATGGAAGAGCCCAAGAAGAAGCAGAAAAATTAGGCCGGCTAAAGATAAGAACAATTGAAAGCTGGTATCAGGAACCAAAGTTTATCGATTATTGGGCAGGAAAGATTAAAAAAATCTTTGACCAAATGCCTGAAGAAGAAAAGGCTGATGCTGTACTCATCGTTTCAGCGCATAGTCTGCCAGAGAAGATTCTGCAGTTTGGGGATCCATATCCGAGTCAACTGAAAGAAACAGCTGACTTAATTGCTGAACAGGCAGGGGTAAAAAAATACGTTGTTGGGTGGCAAAGTGCTGGGCAAACTCCAGAGCCTTGGCTGGGTCCAGATGTTCAGGATTTAACAAGGGATTTATATAAAGAGCATCATTATAAGGCATTTGTCTTTGCACCTGTAGGGTTTGTATCTGAACACCTTGAAGTGCTTTATGATAATGATTTTGAATGTAGAAAAGTGACGGAAGAATTAGGTGTAAGCTATTATCGACCGGAAATGCCAAATGCAAAGGAAGAATTTATTGATGCATTGTCGACTGTTGTTCTTAAAATGACAACTGAGTAAGATTCAGATTAGTGGAAGAAGGTGAGCGCCGTGGCGGAAGAAAAACAAAAGATTATCATCATTGGGGGAGGAATTGCTGGGCTCACATCAGCTTTTTATCTTCAAAAAGCAATTCAAGAACATAATCTCCCTTATGAAATTAAACTCATCGAAGCATCACACCGTCTCGGTGGCAAAATGCAAACCGTTGTCAGGGATGGATATACGATTGAGAGAGGTCCAGATTCATTTTTAGCACGAAAGACAAGTATTTCCAGGTTAGCTGCGGAAGTAGGGATGGATGATCAACTAGTCCATAATTCCACGGGAAAATCATTCGTTTTAGTTAACGAGAAACTTCACTCAATGCCCGGTGGTTCGATCATGGGAATTCCAACGGAAATAGGACCTTTTCTCACAACAGGTCTTTTTTCTATTCCCGGTAAACTAAGAGCTGCGGCAGATTTCATTTTACCTCGGTCCGAAAGCGGAAGAGACCAATCATTAGGAGAATTCTTCAGAAGAAGACTAGGCGATGAGGTTGTTGAAAATTTAATTGAACCATTATTATCTGGGATTTATGCCGGTGATATAGATCAATTAAGCCTCATGTCTACTTTCCCGCAATTCTATGAGGTAGAACAGAAATATAGAAGCCTGATCATTGGCATGAAAAAATCTACCCCTGCCCAACCCAGCAAACCTGAAAGTAAGGAAAAAGCTAAAGGAGCTTTCCTAACATTTAAAACGGGGCTTCAATCCTTTGCAGAAGGCATTGAAGCAAAATTGGATCCAATATCTATTTTAAAAGGACATCGTGTAGACAAAATCACCAAAGTTGAGAATAAGTATGAAGTTTATCTCAATAATGGGGAAACAATGGTGGCAGATAGCGTCATTGCAGCGACTCCTCATAAAATAACACAGTCGATGTTTGCAGAGTATAGTTTTTTTGATCCTTTGAAATCAGTCCCTTCTACATCAGTAGCAACAGTAGCTTTAGCATTTCCGGAAGAGGCAGTGAAAAATGACATCGATGGAACAGGTTTTGTTGTTTCAAGAAATAGTGATTATTCGATCACTGCATGTACTTGGACACATAAAAAATGGGATCATTCAACACCGAAAGGGAAAGTATTACTCCGCTGCTATGTTGGGAGGTCGGGAGATGAAACCATCGTAGACCTCTCTGATGACAGAATTATTAAGATTGTACTAGATGACTTGAAGAAAACGATGGACATCACAATGAATCCGGATTTTGCAATCATTTCACGTTGGAAAAATTCAATGCCCCAATATACAGTGGGACATAAACAACGTTTAGCTGACATTTTAAAGTATATGAAAACGGATCTACCTGGTGTATTTTTAGCAGGTTCTTCTTATGGTGGTGTTGGACTTCCGGATTGTATTGATCAAGGAGAGGCAGCTGTCAAAGACGTCCTGGAGTTTTTAACAGGAAAAGATTTTTCAACAGGAGCTGTTCAATGATAACAGCTTCTTTTTTCTGCTTGCAAACAGGCAGGAATCGTTGTATACTCTAAAAGTATTAAATGACCGAATTGTTCAAGTGGTCATAATTTAGGTAGGTTAATAGTCAATTTTAGGGTTGTCTATGGGATAGTCCTAATTTTTTAAACAAAAATGACTAAATGAACAAAATAGTCATAAATGAAAAAGGAGGGTCATAAGTGAAAAACATGCTATTTAAGGAGGAGCTCCTTGCTATTGTAAGAAATAAAAAAGTGTTAATCCCAATTATTGCTGTCATGTTTGTCCCCGTATTATATGCAGGAATGTTTTTATGGGCATTCTGGGATCCATACGCAAAACTTGATGAACTTCCAGTTGCCGTTATCAACGAAGATGCGGGTGCAACACTCGATGGGACCCATTTGAAGCTTGGTGATGATTTAGTATCTAAGCTAAAGAAAAATAAACAATTTGGGTTTGAGTTTGTCGATAAAAAAGAGGGCTACGATAACTTAAAAGAACAGAAATATTATATGGTTATCGAAATCCCGAAGGATTTTTCAAAAAATGCGACAACTTTATTGGATGAGCAACCGGAAAAGCTGGAATTGGTTTATACACCTAATGAAAGTTATAACTTCTTATCTGCGCAAATCGGCGGCACGGCTGCAGAAAAAATCAAAACAGCTGTTGCTGAAAAGGTAACTGAAACTTATGCTGAAACCATGTTTGATAAAATCAGTGAGCTTGCCGATGGTGTTGTAAAGGCGAGCGATGGTGCAGTCCAGTTAAGTGATGGTTCTGTTGACCTTGAAAAAGGCTCAAAGGATTTAAATGAAGGACTTGCAACCCTTGCTGAAAAAACAAGTGAGTTTAACGGTGGAATGAAAGCAGCTGATGCCGGATCTGATAAGCTTGCAGTTGGTTCGAAGGATTTGTATAACGGACTTTCTACTTTAGCCAAAAAGTCGATTGAATTCGACTATGGTGTGAAAGCAGCAACTTCCGGCTCTAAACAAGTAGCCACAGGATCGAATGAGTTGAAAAAAGGGCTGGCAAAAGCCGATGCCAATCTTCCGTTGCTTATTGATGGAACGAAGGAGGTATCTACAGGTGCAGAACAATTAAAACGTGACCTTCCCGCAGGGATTGCTGCAGGAATTGAAAAAGAATTGACTGGAAGTGTTGGAGAACTTAATGCGGGTATTGATCAATTTCAATCACAGTTAACTAACACATTAGCATCCCAAATTGCGGATCAAACAATAACGCAACAAACAGAGAAAATGCAGAAACTAGCCCAAACCTTAATTGAGAACAAAGTGGATCCAGCACTTGTTCAAGGAATAATGGCTAATGAGAAAAATAATGCGCCAACGAAAGAACAGTTAGAGCAGCAAATTTTATCAGGACTTAACCCTAAAATGGAGGCTGGCTTTAACCAATTCAAAACAGGGGTAGATGAAAAATTAGCAGGTTCATCGAAGGGCTTAGAGGATAAAATTAAAGCACAAACAACTCCTTATTTTGATCAATTAATTGCCGGCATTGGCAAAGTCAATGGCGGTCAGCAGGAATTGCGAAAAGGGATCCATGATTTATATGCAGGTGCATCAAAATTAACAGATGGCACTAACAATCTTTCTGATGGGATGAGTCAATTGGCAGATGGTGCTGATAAAATTACCATGGGAACCGGACAATTAGCATCAGGTTCGGGAAATCTGAAAAAAGGGGCCGCGGATCTTACAAATGGTATGAATCAATTAACAGCGGGTGCGTCTGCCCTAACATCTGGAACGGGACAATTGGCAGATGGTTCCGGGAAGTTAAAAGACGGTACATCGAAACTTTCTAATGGGGCCAAGGAATTAGCAGATAAACTTTCAGAAGGTGGAAAAGAAGTTGCTAAGGTTCACTCAAATGAAAAGACTTATAATATGATGGCAGACCCGGTAAAGCTCGATAGTGAAAAAATTAATCATGTGCCAAACTATGGAACAGGATTTACACCATATTTCCTATCGTTAGGCTTGTTTGTGGGTGCACTTCTTCTCTCAATTGTCTTTCCACTTCGTGATACAGCGATTGCTCCGGCCAATGGATTTAACTGGTTTTCTAGTAAGTTTTCAATCATGGCTGGAATTGGAATTTTCCAAGCTTTATTGGCAGATGTGATTCTTCTTGGAGGATTAGGTCTAGATGTACAAAGCTTACCAAAATTTATTCTTTTTTCAATAATAACAAGCTTAACGTTTATCGCGTTAATTCAGCTCCTTGTATCGGTATTTGCCGATGCTGGCCGCTTTATTGCGATTATTATCTTGATTTTACAATTAACTACCAGCGCCGGGACATTCCCGCTTGAGTTAATCCCGAACTTCTTACAGCATTTCAATGCCTATCTGCCGATGAGCTATTCGGTTCAAGGCTTTAAGGCCGTTATTTCAAGTGGCGATTACAGTTTCATGTGGCAAAATTTCATAATTCTAATAGGCTTTATGCTTACCTTCTCTATTGGGACCATCGCTTACTTTACAATGAGATTTAATCACAAATATAAACACCAAATGAATAATTAATGAAAAACCAGCCGTTAAAAAAATGCGGCTGGTTTTTTTGTACTATACTGAAAAGAAATCATTTTTTGAGTATATTAGGAATATAAACATTGAATTGGAGGAGTTTAATTTGAAACTTACGGTTATTGGGTTTTGGGGTGGATATCCGAAACAGAATGCGGCTAGTTCGGGTTATTTAATTGAACATGAGGGATTTCGGCTATTAATCGATTGTGGAAGCGGGGTGCTTTCTAAGCTCCAAAATATTATCCAGCCCGAAGAACTGGATGCTGTTTTACTTTCGCATTATCACCCAGATCACATTGCAGATATTGGTGTTTTGCAGCATGCAAGATTAATCCAAGGCTTTTTAGGAAAGAAGACCTCAACCCTACCTCTATATGGACATGATATGGATCCATATGAATTTAGCAAATTAACCTATAAAGAGATTACAAAAGGAGTAGCCTATAATCCTAGTGAGATTCTCACAGTTGGTCCATTTCAAGTTTCATTTCTAAAAACAGACCATCCAGTCCCTTGTTATGCAATGAGAATAGAGGCAGATGGAAAAGCAGTCGTCTACACTGCTGACAGCTCCTTTAAGGATGAATTTATCGAGTTTAGTCGGAATGCGGATGTATTATTGTGTGAGTGCAACTTTTACGGGCATCAAAACGGTAAGTCGGCAGGACATATGAATAGTATCGACGCCGGAAAATTTGCGCAAAAAGCTGATGTTAAGCAATTAATTCTTACTCATTTGCCGCATTATGGCACAATATCTGATTTAATCACCGAGGCTGCCGGTGAATTTACTGGTATAATAATACTTGCAGAAGAATTTCAATCTATTTCACTATAAGAAGGGGCAGTAAACTATGTTATTCATCGATAATAAAGGGATCACCGATCCGCAGATAAATTTGGCAATCGAAGAGTACGCACTGAAGAATCTTGATATTAATGAAACGTATTTATTATTTTACATAAATGAACCTTCTATCATAATTGGAAAGAATCAAAATACAATTGAAGAAATTAATACGGAGTATGTGGAAGGTAATGGAATTAAAGTGGTCCGCAGGCTCTCAGGTGGTGGAGCGGTTTATCATGATCTTGGAAATTTAAACTTTAGTTTTATTACCAAGGATGACGGGGAAAGTTTTCATAACTTTCGTAAATTCACAGAGCCGGTCGTGGCAGCATTGAAAAAGTTAGGAGTAAATGCGGAATTAAGCGGCAGAAATGACTTGGAGGTTGGAGGTCGAAAAATCTCTGGTAATGCCCAATTTTCAACAAAGGGCAGAATGTTTAGCCATGGTACATTGATGCTTAATTCAGAAATCGAAAATGTGGTTTCAGCTTTAAAAGTAAAAAAAGATAAAATCGAATCAAAAGGAATTAAATCAGTCCGCAGCAGGGTTGCCAATATATCTGAGTTTCTTACTGAAAAGGTGGAAATTGATGAATTCCGGTCTTTATTGTTAAAGAATATTTTTGAAGGGCAAGATGAAATACCAGAATATATTTTGACGGACGAGGATTGGGAAAGGATTTACCAGCTATCAAAAGAACGCTATCGAAACTGGGAATGGAACTATGGGAAATCACCTAAGTTCAATCTACAGCACTCTCACCGCTTCCCAGTAGGTTCCATTGATGTCCGCCTTGAAGTTAATAAAGGTGTCATTGAAAATTGTAAAATCTACGGTGACTTTTTTGGTGTTGGTGAGGTAAGTGAAATTGAGGAGAAGTTAATAGGCACCCGCTATGGAAAAAATGAAATTGACAAGGCGCTTGCAGATATTGATACAACCCATTACTTTGGAAATGTTACGAAAGATGAGTTTTTAAACTTACTATACTAAGACCAGGGCACAGCGTTTATTACGCTGTGTTTTCCGTTTTGTGTGAATATTTAGTATTATACTTGAATAGATTACTTTCATTTAATATAATATATTTAGAAAATTGTAACAATTTTATGAATGAGTATTCATTCAACTTAGGGGGAGAAATATGAATCTTTTATCACAGTTTGAAGAATCTGCGAAGAACTTTTCGACTAAACCGGCCTATTATTTTATGGACCAAGCATGTACTTATGCTGAATTGAATGGGGCCATTACGAAATTTGCATCGGGTCTTGAAAAATTAGGGGTGAAAAAGGGGGATCATATCGCATTATTGTTGGGTAACTCACCTCACTTTGTGATCAGCTTATATGGGGCTTTACGGTTAGGGGTAACTGTTATTCCCGTGAATCCCATCTATACTGCAGATGAGATTAGTTACATATTAAATAATGGCGATGTCAAAGTAGTGATCGCGCTTGACCTAGCGATCCCGTTAGTCGAAAAAGTGCATACTTTCCTGCCTAAAATTAAGCATTATATTTTTTGTGAAACGACCCCAAATAGCAGAATAGAATCGAAAATTGAAAACCTCTCAGGCTCTTCAAAAATGAAATCGTTTACAGCGATCGTGGCTTCTGGAGAATTAAACTTTAAGGGACCAAATCTCGAAGACGATGATACAGCCATTATTCTTTATACCTCGGGTACAACTGGCAAACCAAAAGGTGCTATGTTAACCCATAATAATTTGTATAGTAATGCTAAAGATGTCAGCGAATATTTGAAAATGAATCCCGATGATAGAATAGTAACGGTTCTGCCGATGTTCCATGTTTTCTGCTTGACAGTCGCTTTAAATGCACCATTATTAAGTGGGGCGACACTATTAATTGCACCCAAATTTAGTCCAAAAGAAATTTTTGAACTTATCAAGAATAATCAGGCGACTGTTTTTGCTGGTGTCCCGACCATGTTTAATTTCCTCTTCCAATTTCCTGATGGTCATCCTGAAGACCTAAAATCCTTACGCTTCTGTATTTCAGGAGGAGCTTCATTGCCTGTTGCCCTCTTAAAGAATTTCGAACAAAAGTTTAATGTTGTAGTATCTGAAGGTTATGGATTATCGGAGGCTTCACCTGTTACTTGCTTTAATCCGCTAGACCGCCCGCGCAAGCCTGGTTCCATTGGAACATCTATCCTGCGTGTCGAAAATAAAATTCTAAATGAGCTTGGTGAAGAAGTACCCGTTGGTGAGGTGGGTGAACTTATTGTTCGTGGTCCCAATGTAATGAAGGGGTATTATAAAATGGCAGAAGAGACGGCGGCGGCCATTCGGAATGGGTGGCTTCATACCGGTGACCTCGCTAGAATGGATGAAGATGGGTATTTTTACATTGTCGATCGAAAAAAGGATCTAATCCTTGTTGGCGGTTATAATGTCTACCCACGAGAAGTGGAGGAGGTTATTTATAACCATTTGGATGTTGTAGAGGTGGCTGTCCTCGGAGTTCCAGACCCAAATCTTGGTGAGGCTGTTAAAGCCTATGTTGTAAGTAAGAATCCAAGGCTAACGGCAGAACAATTACTCGATTATTGCAGGGAACACTTGGCCAAATATAAACTTCCATCTTCGATTGAATTTATCGAAGAACTTCCAAAGAATACAACTGGGAAAATATTAAGGAGGGCACTAAAGGCACAAGTAGCCAAAACTGTCAGTAACTAATTCTTAAATAGTTGGGCAGGTCACTTTTACAGTTCTAATTTGTCCTTTTTTAACTAAACTAAGTATAGAGAGTCTGTACACAAAGGAGGGACAAATCATGGCTAGAAAAATGGGTGTCTATGCGGTTATGGGCTACATTCTATATGGATTATTTTTTTATTGGTATTTATTCCATTTTGCCGCTACAAACCTGCCATTTGAATACGAAGGATCAAAGGCGGACCCGGCGACCTTTTTAAATGGCAGGGAACTTATGCTGAGCGAGGAGTATTCAAAAATAAGGAATTTATTATTTTTCCTATCTACTCCGTTTGAATGGCTTTTATATTTCTTAATTTTATTATTTGGTTTTTCCAAGGCATTCAAGCGCTGGGCGGAAAACTCATCAAAGTATAAGCTGCTTCAAACAGCCATTTATCTTATTTGGTTATCGGTATTCGCTTATTTGGCGACATTTCCTCTAAGTTATATTAGTTTTTCATTATCAAAAACGTATAATATTTCAACTCAAACCTTTGCTTCCTGGATGAAGGATGAGTTGATTGACTTTTGGCTTAATTATGGGACATGGTTGATCATTGTCCCCGTATTATACTGGCTCATGAAGAAAAGTCAAAAGCGGTGGTGGCTATATGGATGGCTTTTATCGATTCCATTTACATTATTTATGATGTTTCTCCAGCCAGTTGTTATTGACCCGTTATACAATGACTTTTATCCATTAACAAATAAGGGATTGGAAACGAAGATACTGGCTTTGGCCGATAAGGCTGATATTCCAGCACAACATGTTTTTGAAGTGAATAAGTCAGAGGAAACGAATGCTTTAAATGCCTATGTTACAGGAATTGGCTCTAATGCTCGGATTGTCCTGTGGGATACTACCTTAAATAAATTAACAGATGATCAAATTTTATTTATCATGGCTCATGAAATGTGCCATTATGTCGAGAAACATATTTACTTTGGAATTGCAGGATATTTGCTAATTTCGCTGCTCGGATTGTATTTGACGTATCGGATTATGAATTGGGCAACAAGACGCTGGGGCAAGGAGTTAAATATCTCAGACGTTAGAGATATCCGATCACTTCCATTATTTTTTATGATTCTTTCGATGCTCCTATTTGCTGCAAGTCCACTGACGAATTTTACTTCTCGTTATCAGGAAACACGCGCTGACAAATATGCGATTGAGATGACCAAAAATCCAGAAGCAGCGATTACTTCTTTTCAGGAATTAACCCGCTCTGGATTAAGTCAAGTAAATCCACCGCTATTGGTGAAAATTTTCCGCTATACCCATCCTTCAATGCTTGATAGAATTTCGATGCTTGAAGATTATGAAGTTAAACATAGGAACAAATAAATACAATCCATGGGAAGGCTGAGACATTTTGATATGTCTACAGTCTTTTTTTGTGTGTAAGTAATTTTCAAAACTTTTTTTACAAAATATGTTATTTCATCAGACAAGCCTTCGGTCTCTTACATTTAATATATAAGACGTAAGATAAGGGGGTGATTATGATAAGCGAAATGACTAATACTCGTCCACCAGATGTTGTAGCAATCCTTTGGGAAGTAGTTACTAACAATGGCATTACAACTCGCAGAATTGTCGAAGCTGAAGTTGTTGGAACTGCAAATCCTTGCCAAAGACGCTTAGTACCGGGCCGCAGATTATCACGTGCTCGTGAGTGCCTTGTAGCAAATGGCTTTGACAGAGTGTTCCAAGAAAGATTTGGAGACTTTGGGGTTTCAATCTTCGTTCGTTTTTAATTACTGCCTCTGATAATAGTTGTGATTTCCTTCGTTGTTTAGTTTCACAGCTACTAGAGATGATTGAAAAGTGCGGGTTTATCCTATTGTGAATAAATTCGCATTTTTTATTTATACAATAAAAAAGCCGTCAATCTATGACGGCTTTAACAAAATTCTACGTTCCAAATCGTTTGTTAATTTCATTGAGCTGTCCGGATAGAAGGAGGAATGACTTTTTGTCTTGACAATCAATGGCCACATCAATTCTCTGTAATAATTTTTCTTTTTCTACTTTTAGCTGAATTTCGGACAAAAGCATTTCGATGTATAAATCTTGGACGAAGTTCTCCTTCAGACGATTTCGTTTCATGGCTCCTAGTTTCATTAATTCCGTGTATGATTTTTCATTCATGAAAATCACCCCTGTTGCTTTTTAAAATTATATGGTTTTTTTGGAAGAATATCATTAGTTTTTATAATTTTCTGATAAATATTTCTTTGACATGAATTTTGTGAATAAATTAGGAACAATTCAGAAAAGTGAGGGAATTAAAAACCAGTAGTGGTAAGATATGGTGGATAATATGAAAAGGAGTTGAATGGGTTGAAGCATCCGGGGATCGAAGAATATGAGATAAATACGTGGACGATGTTTGTAGAACCGGTGACATATGGAGGGAAAATTTATTCACGTGCTGTAGAATTAGAAGATGAATTCTTGTCACCCTTTAAGCCATTGGATATCATCAAAAAAGGCTGCGTTTATTTTGGTGTTGATTACGAAAGCAGGAAAAAGGGAACAAGGCAACTAATTGGCTATTCTCGAAAAATCCCAATTGTTATTGAACCAACTAACCACATCTATTTTTTTCCTACCGCATCGCCGCTAACTCCTGAGTGTATTTGGATTTCACTTGAGCATGTGGAGTGTTATCGTCGCGTATCCTCTAAGAAAACGATGATTATTTTCCGCAATAAGGAATCTCACGTTTTTCCAGTTCCAATTGGTACAATTGAGGGGCAAATGTTAAGAACCTCATTACTAAAAACAAAACTTTTGCAAAGAATAGAAAATAATGGGAGAAAGTTATTTTATCAGCCTAACGGGCCCCAGTCGTTAAATGCCTTGGAAAGATCCCGTGAATATGATGCTGAATCCGATTCTAAAGACCCGAAATAAAGGGTTGAATTTTCTTAACTATTAACGGGACAGATGTTTTTTTAATAAATAGGCCTCCATTAATTCTTGGACTTTGTTGCGGATTCTTGGATTAAAGTAATTATGATTTTCTTCATAGCCTTTATAAATAAACCTGTATAACGTAAAAGCATCGTCCCGTTTTGTTTCAATCACCTGAAGTTTATTCTTTTTCATATATAGTTTTACCTCAGCAAGTTCCCTTTGGATCTCCTTCATCGTTTCCTCAATCAAATCCAAATATGGTTGTTTTAATTTAAACGGGCTATTTGCAACTACAGTTAAATCCCTGTTTAAGATAATTAGAACCATTGGTAAATACATAGCCTTTTCCATTATGTCTCGATCATCTTCGGGGATTCTGGTCATTTTTTCAGTCACACCTTTCCATATAAATCGAACAAACGTTCCTCTTCATTTTACAAAAAAGAACCGTCAAAAGCAATAGGACTTTCCATTTACAAAAACTCGTCATTGGGCGAGTTTTATTTATTGAAATGTTTAGTTGATATATGAGAAAGTTTTTATTAATAGAAGGATATCTGATAGGGGAAAATGAATTAAATGAAGAAACCCTGAAAAAAAACAGGAGAATAAAAAACCTGGATGAATAGGTGATAAACAATGAGATCTGATAAATATCAAACCAAGAAAAAGAGAAGATGGCCATCCGTTTTACTTGTCTTCTTACTGCTAATAGGTGCAGGGGCAGGTTATGCTTATTATCAATACAAGCAGGGCGTTAACCAATCATTAAAAAAAATGAATAACAAAGCATCAAATGTTGTCTATGCTTTCGAAGGAAAAAAGGATCAGTATGGGGGGACAAATATCCTCGTGCTTGGTAGTGATGCTAGAGGAAAGGAAAGATCTCGGGCAGATACAATCATGATTGTTCATTATAATGAAGACAAAGGAACATTTAAACTAACTTCTATTATGAGGGACAGTTACCTTGAGATTCCGGGGCATGGACAGCATAAAGTTAACTCCGCATTCGCACGCGGTGGTCCAGAATTAATGAGACAAACGATTAAGCAAAATTTTGATATTGACCTCCAATACTATGTCATTGTGGACTTTCAAGGATTTGTGCAACTAATTGATGAAGCATTCCCCAATGGTGTAGAGATAGATGTGGAAAAGAAAATGTCAAAAAATATTGATGTCACTTTAGAACCAGGTCTGCAAAAATTAAATGGAGCAGAAATGCTCGGGTATGTCCGCTACCGTCATGATGCGATTGGTGATTTTGGAAGGGTAGAACGTCAACAAAAAGCGGTTAAGGCCATTGGGGACCAATTGATGGGCCTCCAAACGATTCCAAAACTCCCGAAGCTAATTGGAGTTGTCACGCCTTATGTGAATACAAATATGAGCACTTCCGACATAACATTTATGGCTAAAGATTTCTTTTCGAATGATCGAGGAAATATCGATACGTTACGGATTCCTGTTGAAAATAGCTATTCCGATGCTCGAATTTCAGGGGAGGGAGCCGTATTAGAGATCGATGTCGAAAAAAATAAAGAGGCACTCCATCAATTTATTACAAAGTAATCATAGGCACAGCTATTAGTAAAAATGAGGAGAAACCGGATGGATATTGAATCATTAAAAGCATGGTTTACACTTGAACATATTATGAGTCTTATTCAAGAATACCGAGCCCTTGGACCCATACCAGGCATATTGCTTATTGTCATTGAAGCATTCTTGCCATTTCTCCCATTGTTTTTATTTGTAATGGCTAATGCCAGTGCCTTTGGACTTTGGTTAGGATTTTTGTATTCATGGCTTGGAGCCTGTATCGGGGCAATGCTCGTATTTTCGCTTATTAGAAGGTATGGGCAAAAAAGATTATTATCCTTTTTACCTAAGCACCCTCAAGTCCGTAAGCTAATGGACTGGGTAGATCGTCATGGGTTTGGCCCACTCTTTCTACTGCTTTGTTTTCCATTTACACCTTCGGCAGTCGTTAACATTGTCGCTGGTCTTTCCAAAATTCGATTTTCCCAATACATGCTGTCCGTGTGTATTGGGAAAATGGTGATGATTTTCACGATTAGTTTTGTTGGCTATGATATTCAGTCATTACTGACGAAGCCTCTTCGGACTGTTGTAGTTTTGCTTGTTATTTTCATTCTTTGGTATGTTGGTAAAAGAATTGAAGGCAGAATGAATAAGGGCACGGAAACTGACCATAATGGTGAAATAGATAGAAATTATAAGCAGGAGAAACGGAGGAGCTTTAATGAAGATTGAATGGAAAAAGGAAGGCATGGAATGGGCGAAGGCTTTTGCGATTGGTATCATTATTTTTGCTTTTATTCGTACATTTTTCTTTTCAAATTATGTTGTAGAAGGCGAATCGATGATGCCGACGCTACAGGATGGTAACAAACTGGTAGTCAACAAGCTTGGTTATCAAGTCGGGGAATTGAACAGATTTGATGTCATCGTTTTTCATGCCAATGAAAAAGAGGACTTTGTCAAACGTATTATTGGGCTGCCAGGGGATAAAATTGAATATCGAGATGATCTATTGTATATAAATGGGCACAAGTATGAGGAGCCATTTTTAAATGTTTATAAACAAAAATCACCTGGAATCAGGATTACTGGAGATTTTAGTTTAAAGGAAATAACCGGTGAAAATATAGTTCCTGATGGGAAATTGTTTGTCCTTGGTGATAATCGATTAGGTAGTTGGGACAGCCGTCAATTCGGTTTTATCTCAGCTAGTCAAGTTGTCGGCAAAGTTGATTTACGTTATTGGCCATTAAATGAAATGGACGTCCATTTTTAGATGAATAGATTAAGGGAGGAGCACGATGATTAAATCGTGTTTTTTTTCTGTCATAAAATTACCATTTCTGCCTCTAATCTGTTTTATGGTAATACAAACGTTTGTGCTTGTTTTATGATAGAATGGGAGTTATAAAGTTTATGAGTGGTTGTGGAAAGCGAGGTTTTTACATGTCATTAAGAATGATAATCGGTCGGTCAGGAAGCGGAAAAACAGCTATGTTCCTTGATGAAATAAAGGGGCGGCTTGTGGAAAAACCAGATGGGACACCGATCATTTATATCGTTCCAGAGCAGATGACGTTTTTATCTGAATATCGCTTGGCAACTGACCCGGCAATTAGCGGAATGATTCGTGCCCAAGTCTATAGTTTTTCCCGCTTGGCGTGGCGTATCTTGCAAGAAACAGGCGGGATTAGCCGAACACATTTAAGTAGCGTCGGGATGAGTATGTTAATACGCAAAATCATCGATGAGCAAAAGGAACAACTAAAGCTTTTTCAGCGAGCTGCAGATAAGAATGGTTTTATCCAAAAGCTTGAGCAAATGATAACAGAATTTAAACGTTACTGTATTAGGCCAGAGGAGCTAATTCAAGGCTCATCCTTATCGGGTGAAGATACCAATGCCTTAAATGATAAACTTCGTGATTTAGAAATGATCTATAAAAAGTTTGAGGACGAAGTATTTGGTAAATATATCGATTCGGAGGATTACTTTCAACTCCTATCCGAGAAAGTATCCTCCTCTTCATATTTAAAAGATGCAGAAATATATATTGATGGTTTTTATAGTTTTTCACCGCAGGAATATCAAGTAATGATCGAATTGATGAAACATTGTAAAAACGTTTCAATTGCATTGACGACTGATCACCTCTCGATTAATTCTCCACCGGACGAGCTTGATCTGTTTCGCTTATCAGGTGAGACTAGTTATTCTCTCTATGATTTAGCTAAAGCTAATGGTATTGAAATCGAGCAGTCTGTTGTTCTAAAAGAACAAAGAAAATGGACAGAGCCGTCTTTAAGTCATTTTGAAGAAAAATTTGATGCCCGGCCTGCAGTAGCATATGTTGGTGAGACAAAAATTAATATTTGCCAAGCCGTAAACCGTAGAGCTGAGATTGAAGGGATTGCAAGAGAAATTCGCCAATTAGTCAGGACAAAGGGATACCGGTACCGGGATATCGCTTTATTAATTCGAAATGGTGGGGACTATCATGAGATTGTTGAACCAGTTTTCGACGATTATCAGATTCCCTATTTTATTGACCAAAAAAGAACGATGCTGAACCATCCATTGATCGAATTCATTCGCTCAAGCCTTGAAGTCATTAATTCCTACTGGCGCTATGAGCCGGTGTTCAGAATGATCAAGACAGAATTGCTATATCCCCTGCAAGAAAAGTCAGCAAAAATGCGTGAGAAAATGGATAAACTAGAGAATTATTGTTTAGCTTACGGAATTAACGGAAGTAAATGGACGAAAAAAGAGCGTTGGAGCTATCGACGTATTCGAGGGCTGGAATTAGAGGTAAACTCGCAAACAGACCTTGAAAAAGAAATGGAACAAGAGTTAAATGAATTAAAGCTTATGGTAACTGCACCCATTTTACGGTTATCAAGACGTTTGAAAAAAGCGGATTCAGGCCGAAAATTTTGTGAAGCCATCTATTTGCTGCTAGAGGAATTGGATGTCCCAACAAAGCTTGAAAAATGGAAAGCAGCTGCCGAAGAAAAAGGTAATCTTGTAAAAATGCGGGAGCATGAACAAGTATGGAATGCCGTGATTGATCTCCTGGACCAATACGTTGAAATTCTAGGGGAAGAGCAAGTCACTTTAAAGGCGTTTGCTGCTGTTTTAGAGTCAGGATTTGAATCCTTACATTTTTCACTTATTCCGCCGGCACTTGATCAGGTACTGATTGGGGATTTAGAAAAATCAAGGCTAAATGAAATCAAAGTAGAATTCGTAGTTGGTGTTAATGAAGGAATTTTGCCTGCAAAAATATCTGATGAAGGAATCCTCTCTGATGAAGACAGGGAAATGCTCCTAGCAACAGGTGTTAAAATCGCACCAAGCAGCCGGACACGTTTGCTGGATGAAAATTTTCTTGCTTATAAAGCTTTTACAGCACCATCAGAAGCCCTTTATGTTAGTTATCCACTTGCGAATGATGAAGGAAAAGCGTTAATTCCTTCTTCGTATATTAAGAGAATAAAAGATATGTTTCCTAATGCTAATGAGCTATTTTATGTGACAGACCCATCACAAGTTTCGGAGCCCAGTCAACTAGGCTTTATTTCAAATTTTACAACGACGTTATCTTTCCTTAATGCGCAGCTTCAATGGAAAATGCGAGGGTACCCCATTTCAAATTTATGGTGGGATGTATATAACTATTACCTTGGAAGTTCGGGAAAGGCCAAAGCTCAAAAAGTGTTTTCAAGCCTTTTTTATACAAATTCAGCCGTACAGCTCTCTAAAGACTCAGCGGATGAATTATATGGTGAGGCCATTCAAGCCAGTGTTTCTAGAATGGAATTATATAACTCCTGCGCATTTTCTCATTTCGCTCAGCATGGACTAAAGCTTCGTGACCGGCAAGTTTTTCGTTTGGAGGCTCCGGATATTGGGGAGCTGTTTCATGCGGCATTAAAGCAGATTGCAGATATTGTTAATGAACAAAACCTTTCTTGGGCCGAGCTATCGAGGAAACAATGTGAAACCCTTTCTAAGGAAGCGGTCAAGTCACTAGCCCCTAAACTGCAAAACGAAATATTGTTAAGCTCAGAGCGCCATCATTATATTAAACGGAAATTGGAGCAAATTATTACACGTGCTTCTGTCGTATTAAGTGAGCATGCAAAGGTAAGTGGATTCTCACCGATTGGTTTGGAATTAGGCTTTGGACCCAATGGAAAACTGCCGCCACTAACATTTTCACTGAAAAATGGAAAGAGAATGGAATTGGCCGGAAGAATTGACAGAGTCGATCAGGCAAAAGCGGAAGACGACAGCGTCTTTTTACGAGTGATTGATTATAAATCAAGTGAAAAGGATGTCAATTTTAGCGAAGTATATTATGGACTTGCCCTGCAAATGTTAACCTACCTGGATATTGTCATGACCCATTCGAATGAATTGGTTGAGATGAAAGCAAGTCCTGCGGGTGTCCTCTATTTTCACGTCCATAATCCATTCATTAATACAACTAAAATGCTAACGATTGATGAAATTGAAAAGGAAATGATGAAAAAGTTTAAGATGAATGGATTAATGTTAAGCGATCAAAATGTGATCCGGCTTATGGATCAAACACTTGAATCTGGTGATTCGCATATTATTGCCGCAGGAATAAAAAAAGATGGAAATTTATCCAAAAAATCCAAGGTTGCCAGTTTATCGGAATTTGACGATTTGAAAACGTATGTCCGGAATTTATATCAGAAAACAGGTAACGCCATTATTGATGGTCAAATAAACATTGCTCCTTATAAATTAAAGGACAAAACACCTTGTACATTTTGTTCTTATAAATCAGTATGTCAATTTGATGAATCAATTGAAACGAATCAATTCCGGGTTCTCACACCACACTCGAAGGAAGATGTTTTAGAACTAATTAGGAAGGAGGTACGTCAATCTTGAGAAATTTCGTCATACCCCCTAAACCAGAAGACGTGACATGGACAGACGACCAATGGAAAGCAATTATGTCAAAGGATCGAGACATCCTAGTCGCAGCAGCAGCAGGTTCGGGAAAAACGGCTGTCCTAGTGGAAAGAATGATCCAAAAAATCCTGTCAAAAGAAGACCCGATGAATGTCGATGAATTATTGGTGGTGACCTTTACGAATGCATCTGCTGCAGAAATGCGCCATCGGATTGGGGAAGCATTAGAAAAAGCCATTGATGAAGACCCGTGGTCGCGCCATTTAAGAAAGCAACTGAGCTTATTAAATAAAGCATCGATTTCAACACTTCATTCCTTTTGTATGGAAGTGATTCGAAAGTATTATTACTTAATCGATGTCGATCCTGGATTTCGAATTGCCGATGAAACAGAAGCACAATTAATCCGAGATGAAGTGATGGACGAGTTGTTTGAAGAAGAATACGGGAAAAAAGATAATGAGGCATTCTTCAACTTGGTCGATTCATTCACAAGTGATCGAAGTGATGCTGCATTAATGGATATTGTACGGTCGATATACGATTTTGCTCGCTCCAATCCCTTACCGGACCAATATTTAAAGTCAATCATTCGTATGTATGATGTTTCAGCTATTAATAATCTAGCCGAACTCTCCTTTATTCAGGCACTTCTTTTTGATATTGAGTTGCAACTAGAAGCTTCCAGAGAAATGATTAAGCGGGGATTAGAAGTAACAAAGCTCCCTGGCGGACCGGCACCGAGAGCTGAAAACTTTTTAGATGATTTAAAGATAATTGATACTCTTCTCCTTGCCAAGCAGGACTCATGGGAAACTCTATATCAAGCAATGCAGACCTGGTCTTTTTCACGGGCAAAGCAAGTGAAAGGTGACCACTATGATAAAGAGCTGACAGAGAAGGCCCAAAAACTTCGAGAAAAAGCGAAGAAAAAAATCCAAGATATCAAAGAAGAGCTATTTACGCGAAAGCCTGAAAGCTTTTTACGTGATATGGATGAGATGCGGCCGTTAATAGAAACCCTAGTTCATATTGTCAAAGAATTTTCTCTGCGGTTTGAAAAGGTAAAAAGAGAAAAAGGGCTTGTAGACTATGCAGATTTAGAGCATTACTGCCTTGCAATTTTGACAAAGGAAATCTCAGCAGAGGGAGAATTTCTTCCATCCGAGGCGGCACTCGCTTACCAAAGGCATTTTAAAGAGGTCTATTGCGATGAATATCAAGACACTAATATGGTCCAGGAAACCATCCTAAAGCTTGTAACTAAAAAGGATGAGTTGAATGGTAATATGTTTATGGTCGGAGATGTTAAGCAGTCGATTTATCGCTTTCGTTTGGCTGAGCCGAACCTTTTCTTAGGCAAGTATAATCGCTTTAAAGCCGACGGAGATTCTACGGGACTACGTATTGATCTAGCAAGAAATTTCCGAAGCCGAAAAGAAGTGCTCGATGCAACCAATTATTTATTTAAACAAATTATGGGGATTAAAGTTGGTGAAATCGAATACGATGAGGCGGCAGAGTTGCGTGCTGGCGCACCGTATCCAGACGATGAGCCCTATCCGGTAGAACTTTTGCTTATTGATCAAAATGCCCAGGATAATGGGTCGCCTGTAACGGAAGGCGAGACAGAGGTGTCAGAACTAGAAGAATTTGATGCTATCGGTCTTGAACAATCCCAACTCGAAGCGAGGATAATTGCTTCTAAAATAAAAGAGCTAGTAGCAAGTGGAGCACCGGTATATACTACAAAAACCAAATCCAATCGGCCGTTTATGTATCGGGATACAGTCATCCTGCTCCGTTCAATGACTTGGGCTCCGCAAATTATCGAAGAGTTTAAGCAACAAGGGATTCCTATTTATGCTAATCTTTCAACAGGGTATTTTAATGCAACCGAAGTGGCAATTATGATTTCATTACTACGAGTTATTGATAATCCCTTCCAAGACATACCGCTTGCAGCTGTTTTACGCTCACCCATCGTTGGGTTGAACGAAGAAGAACTATCAATCATCCGCATTCATCAGAAGCGAGGCTCTTTTTGGGAGGCTGTTACCGCTTTTTGCAAGAGTAAAGAAGCCAAAAATACGGCCGAATTTTACGAAAAGCTGCGCCGCTTTTATGACTTTCTAACAGAGTGGCGCGGGGTGGCAAGACAGGGTTCGTTGTCGGAGTTAATTTGGCAGCTCTACCGTGATACCCAGTTTTATGACTTTGTCGGCGGTTTACCAGGGGGAAAACAGCGCCAAGCTAATTTACGGGCATTATATGACAGAGCTAGACAATACGAACAAACATCGTTCCGTGGATTGTTCAGGTTTCTTCGTTTTATCGAGAGAATGATTGAAAGAGGGGACGATCTTGGTGCAGCAAGGGCACTTGGTGAGCAAGAAGACGTTGTTCGGATAATGACCATCCATAGTAGTAAAGGACTTGAATTTCCCGTTGTATTCATGGCGGGAATGGCACGGACTTTTAATATGGCTGATGTTCGGAAACCATATATGCTCGATAAAGAATACGGATTTGCATCTAAGTATGTAAATGCGGAAAAAAGGATTTCTTACCCATCCTTACCGCAAATTGCTTTTAAGCGAAAAAAGAAAATGGAGATGCTTGCGGAAGAAATGCGCGTGTTATATGTGGCGATGACAAGGGCGAAAGAAAAACTTTATTTAACGGCTACGCTTAAAGATGCTCAAAAAAAAATCGACCAATGGAATGAAGTTTCCTCCCATACAGAATGGTTGTTAAAGGATTATGAGCGGGCAGCGGTTTCAAGCTATATTGACTGGATTGGACCAGCGCTTGTTCGCCATCAGGACGCCAATGAACTAAGGCTTAGTGGTACGGGAAATGCCCTTGTTCCTGAGGAAATTACATGTCATCCTTCTTCATGGAAAATTTCACTAATAAGTGCGGAAGAAATCAAGAAGACGGAATTAGAAATCGGAATGAATGAAGACCAATTTCTTGAAATGGTCCAAAAAGGGGAACATGTCCCAGCCACGTCGCCATTTGTTAAAGAAATTAAGTCGCGCTTAGACTGGGAATATTCCTTCCCAAGTGCCGCAGCCCATCGCTCCAAGCAATCCGTTTCTGAAATGAAACGCCAAAGAGAAATGGCAGATGAACAAAGTGGGACGGACCTTGTGAATCGCTATAAAAAGTCGATAGTTAAACGCCCGAAATTTATGCAGGAAAAGCAATTAAGTCCAGCTGAACGGGGATCTGCCATGCATATGGTTATGCAGCACGTAGATTTAACCAATTCAGTTAGTCAAGAATCTCTCCAGGAACAGTTAACATGGATGGTAAACAACGAATTGTTAACCTCTGACCAAGCAGAGGTCATTGATAAAAATTTAATTGTTCAATTCTTTCATTCAGATTTAGGGATTAGATATTTTAACGCAAAAGCAATCAACAGAGAGGTTCCCTTTACCCTTTCCATGCCTGCTCGTGATGTGTACCCCACTTGGAAGGATGAAGAAGAATCTGTTTTTGTGCAAGGGATCATTGACTGTGTCTTTGAGGAAGAAAACGGTCTTATTTTGGTCGATTATAAAACGGATCAAATTTCCGACAGGTATAAAGGTGGGTTTGACCAAGCAAAGTCCATACTTGAAGACCGTTACAAGATGCAAATTAACTTATATACAAGAGCAATTGAACAAATATGGAAAAGAAAGGTTACAGAAAAGTACTTGTTTTTCTTTGATGGAGCTCATATTTTGAAGGTTGAAAAGGATTAAACGAACAAAAAATGACATAGACCATTTAGGATGGTTCATGTCATTTTTTAATTATTCCCGACAATTGGCTGGTCAATTAACTTGGTATCAAGAACATTGGTTCCACTTAATCCGGAATTCGATATGATAAATCCACCAGTATTAAATGCACCTGAACCAGCATTTGTCTTTGAGGTGCTCTTTGGAGAGATATACACGGTATCTCCAAATTGCACTATACCTCCACTTACGTGAAGGATTTGGACAGGACCAATAATCGCTGGCATGACAAACATCCTTTTTAGTATATTCCCGGCATTTTCTCTTAAAGTAACTTATGCTTTTATCTTTGTCCCTGTTCTTCTACTACTTCTTCTTCTTTTCTTTGAATAGGAAGTAACTGTCGAATATGCTTAATTCTAGCCTCCATAGAAACATGGCGGCTGTTCCCAACGTGTAAAAGGGAAGCTGATGATATCCCGATAATATCAATTTTACTTACCTTAATTAGTGGGTTTGGATTTTGACGGGAGTATGAAAAAGGTTCATTGATAGGTAGAAAAGGAATAGGTTCGGAAAAGACTCGATAAGAGGATAAATTCCCCTCATTTCCATAAAATACTTCAGCTTCCCTTTGGACAGCGATTGCTCTTGAAAGTCCATTAATGATACAGGAATCCCCTAGCTGTACCGTAGAGGAAAATGAGGCAATCCTAATATTTATAGTGTCTACACAAGAGGTTCTCTGCAACATGATGGTCACTCCGGTGATAGGGGAACAAACGGACCTATGATTAGCGATTCTGCAGGGGTATCAAAGGTTGAGGCCAATTGGATCGTTTCCGTATCTCCCACCATTACTAACGAGGAGCTTGCTACCCCAGTGATTTTTATGTTTTGGACAAAGAGTTCTCGGTTATAAACCTCGAAGTTCATTCTGTTTTCATCCCTTTCATATTTTCAGGTAAATTGCTGAAAAAAACAAATACCCCATTTTGAATTTCCTTTTTTAATGCTTCAATAACTAAATCGTCCGAAGGCGCATTTTCAAAAGAGCGGCTGCCAGAGGAATGGGCGTTTATATGTTGTTCAATCCTGATAGGAAGCTGTTTAATGATGTCTTGTTTTATGAACGATAAATATTCATCATTCGGTTGAACGGTTAATTCCCTTTGGGCATTTTCAACTAATTGAGGTAAATCTGTTTCTAAATATCTGTAAATAGCTTCCTCGATTTTCATTGATCTTTGCATTTGATCCTTGGGTGATATTGGTGTGGTTAAGGATTGATTTTGTACTGCGAAGTCCTCGATTCCTGATAATTCCGATGGGTTTAGACCTATGTTTAATGTTCCTTCAAGAGTCTCAACTTTCAATTGATCAAATTTATATTCAATTTTATCAACATGGATGGCTTTTTTTTCATTTAATTGTTTGATATCTTCTTTCATTTTTTGGAGAGCGTTCTCTAAAGTTAGAATTCGCTGCTCCTGTGCTTGAATACACATCTGTAGCCATTGAAGATATTGGGAATAATCCTGATACATGTAATCACCTCACAATTATTTCGCCAATAAGTTTATCGATTTCTATATGATAGGGAGCTTACCTATCTTGTTCTCTTACAGCAGCTTGTAATGGTACGGCTGGTGTCCCTAATAAAGAGCCTGAAGTTTTTGGTGCGGGTTGTGTAAATCCACCGGTATTATATAAATGAGATGTAGGTTTGATAATCCCCGCACTGCCTATTTGTAGGACGGAGGAATTGGTAATCCCGCCAATTTTAATAAAATTAATCTGAATGGACTGCTGGATATAGAAATTCATTTGAAAATCACCCATTCATTAAGCATTAAGTGCAATTCCTTGATCATATACATCAGGATCATTGGTATTCGTGGAACTAACATTATTATGGAGCCGTAAGCTATCCCCTGTGTTAAAGGAACCAGCACCGGAAAAGGTTTTTGCATTGGAAAATGGCATAATTTTATAAACATCTCCAATATGGAAAACAGAACTGCTGCCAAGTGTAATGACCTGTGCAACTCCAACAATCGCTGGCATTTTCAACACCCTTTTTTCATAGTATCTTCTACATCCTATGTATGGGCACAGGTAATGTGATTGATTCGCCCAAATATATTGGAAACCGAGGTCATTTAAGTTTATTTACACTTTTATTTATTTGTTTTTAGGGGTATGAATAAAAAATAGTTCAATTAACCTATGATTCACAATGCAAAATGATAAAATAGCAGGATATCCGATAAGGGTAAAACGTTCTATTATGTGATTAAGAGATCAGTCGGAAAAATAAACACTGAGTCTCGATAAAGGCAAAGCTGATGAAAATCAGTGACGCAAAGCTACAGGGGCTAAGGTGCATTTGCACTAAGCCAGCCAGTTACCGAAAGATCAGGGTGTTTCAAAATAGATATTCTATGTCTGCATAGGTTTTCTATGTATATATGGTTGTTCTATGAATTCTATCCCCCCTTTGGTAAAGGTGGGGCTATTTCTATTTCACGGAGGTGAAAATTGTTGAAGACACCTTTAATGGACGAGGAAAATGAAAAGGCGAAAAAAGCTAACAAACATCAGGAATTAAAGAATGTTCTTCATAAGAAAATTTTGCAAGAGTTAAAAGAGCAAGAAATTGAGGAAATCATTCCAAAGTTTGACGGAATGACAGTCGAAATAATAAAAGAAGATGAAGAATTACGCGGGCAAATTGATCGGAAAAAAGTAGATGATGAGCTAATCAACGACCTAACTGGTTTCGGACCAATTAATTCCCTCCTTTTAGATGAAGATGTTTCAGAGCTAATGGTGAATGGACCCAACCAAGTTTACTGTGAACGAAAAGGGAAGTTGGTGTTAACGCCAGTTCAATTCCGAGACAATGAACATGTCATGAGTGTAATAGATAAAATCGTTGCCCCACTGGGACGGAGAATAGATGAAAGTTCTCCAATGGTAGATGCCAGGCTTCCGGATGGATCGCGTGTTAATGCAATCATTCCCCCCTTGGCATTAAATGGACCAACTATAACAATCAGGAAATTTTCAAAGGATCCCTACCAGATTGAAGATTTGATTAACTTAGGAACAGTCACAGAGGAAATGGCTATCTTTCTAGATGCTTGTGTGAAAGCACGGTTAAATATGTTTGTCAGCGGAGGAACAGGATCTGGCAAAACAACCACACTCAATGTTTTGTCAAATTTTATCCCAGATGATGAAAAAATCGTAACTATTGAGGATGTAGCCGAGCTTCAATTAGGACAAGAGCATGTGATATCCCTAGAGTCACGTCCGCCCAATATAAAAGGTATAGGAGCCATCTCCATTAGGGATCTTGTCAGGAACTCACTACGGATGAGATCAGACCGCGTTATTATCGGGGAAGTACGTGGAGGAAAAGCGCTTGAAATGCTGCAGGCAATGAATACGGGACATTATGGTTCATTGGCTACAGGGCACTCAAACAGCCCAAGAGATATGATTGCTCGGTTGGAAACAATGGTTCTTATATCTGGTGTAGATTTTCCGATAAAAGCACTACGTGAGCAAATTGCCGGGGCAATTGATGTGATTATACAGCAAACACGTTTAAAAGACGGAACAAGAAAAATTGTCAATATAACTGAGGTACAAGGGATTGAAGGAGAAATTATCGTTCTCCAAGATATCTTCTCTTTTAAACAAGAAGGACTTAACTCAGAAGGGAAAATAATCGGAAGGCTTGTACCTACCGGTGTCCGCCCTAAATTTTATGATCGTCTAGAGGCATCTGGAATTCAAATTCCGTCGTCCGTGTTTATAGAAAATGAGGAGTGGCGGCAATGATTGGACTGCTCCTGATTTTTTTCTTATTAACGGAGATTATATTATTCTGGTCTATCTTTAAGGTGTTGTTTTTATCAGAAAATAAGGTTCAGGATCGAGTGCAGCATTACTTATCAATGAACGATGTAAAAAGAGAATGCCCGGGGAAAAGGAAGCAGAAAATTAGGACCAGCAATCATCCAATTTATTGAAACTTTTAAAAATAGTTAAGGCTGATTCCATTTAATTAGGGTTCAGCCTTTTTTAATTCTTTTTATTTGTTCGGTTCATCTGTTTCTTTTAATATGGTAAGTGTGATTACTATAAATTGAGGTGAAAACATGAAATTTGTAACAGTAGAACGTAATCAAGAAACATTTGTTGGTTTAGTAGACCAAGATGAATCAAAAGTACTTTTATTAAATTCTGCTGAAGAAGCAAGGACAGGGAAGAGAAGTTTTCCTTCTTCAATGCAGGAATGTATCGATTTAGGAGAAAGTTTTATCGAACAAGTCCAAGTTTTGCACGATTGGGTAATTAGTGGTGGGCATGCTGATTCTTTATATGTCTCCTTGGATGAAGCCACCTTGCTAGCTCCTATTCCAAGACCAAACAAGAATATTTTCTGTGTGGGAAAAAATTATGCAGAACATGCGATTGAAATGGGAAGTGAAGCAGATATCCCGGAACATGCAATGGTCTTTACGAAAGCCCCTACAACGGTTATTGGACCGAATGAAACAGTCCTAAACCATCAAGATGTAACAAATCAACTTGATTATGAAGGGGAGCTAGCTGTCGTCATCGGTAAAAAGGGAAGGGCGATAAAAAAAGAGGAGGCCCTCGACTACGTTTTTGGTTATACCATTCTGAATGATGTGACCGCACGAGACTTACAATCAAGACACAAGCAATTTTTCATTGGTAAAAGCTTAGATACTACCTGTCCGATGGGACCATGGATTGTCCATAAAAGTGTGATTGAAAATCCAAACCATTTACATATAGAAACAAGAGTAAATGGGGAAGTAAGACAGAATTCAAATACAAAGAATTTTATTTTTCCAATTGAGGAGGTTATCTCCGTTCTTTCAGCCGGAATGACACTTGAACCAGGAGATATTATAGCGACCGGAACACCTGCTGGAGTAGGAAAAGGGTTTAAGCCTCCTAAATTTCTATCCCCTGGCGATCAGATGGAAGTCACCATTGAAAAGATTGGAACACTGAAAAATACCATTAAGCAATAGGCACTCTTTAAACACCTCAAAATAGTAGGGTAACATATCCATGTTTGTTACTAGATTGATTTACTTTTTTCGTTTTTATTAATGTTTTATGGTATGATAAGGTCGAAATAAATGAATTTCATTCATTAGGAGGTACTGTATTGATTCACGGTCATATCACTGCATGGGTTTTAGCTTTAATTTTATTTTTCGTTGCAATTTCCTTACATAAAAGTGGAAAAGCAAAAGGATTTAAAATTCTACAAATGATCTTACGAGTATTATACTTAGTTATAATAGCAACAGGTGTAGGACTTCTGTTTTCGGTTTACAGAATTGACGTGTGGTATATTTTAAAAGCGGTTGTAGGTCTATGGATAATCGGATTATTTGAAATGATCCTTGGACGTGTGGCTAATAACAGAAGAACTTCTGTATTCTGGATTCAGTTTATCATTGCATGGGTGCTTGTATTATACCTAGGCTTTGCAAAATTACCCATGTCATTTTTACACCCATAATCTTAGCGTTATCTAGTAAAGGCTGTCGAACACTTCGTCAGCCTTTTTATATTTGCAAAAATAATAAACAAAGTGACAACTGCTTAGTTTGGTCTTAATATTGAAATAAGTAGAGAGGAGAGGATTCATATGCTCGTAAAAGTGTTTGCTAATCTCCGGCAAATATGCGGTGGGGTAATAGTAGACGTTCAACCTGATGGTGAACGGGTAATAGATGTACTTGATAAAATGATAGAAATGTTTCCACTATTAAAAGATGAAATCTTTACAACTGAAAAGGAACTGCTTCCATTTGTTCATGTCTATGTAAACGGAAGAAATATCATCCACCTTGATGACCTTCAGACAAAAGTAGAAGAAAAGGATCAATTTGCTCTTTTTCCGCCTGTTGCAGGTGGCTGATATGGTTATCAGAGAATTAGAGTTTCGTGGTATTAGTATTGAACATCTTGGCATGTATTTTGAAGAACTTGGTGCTTTACAGAGAACAGATAGGTTTCCTTACGTCTATGAGGCGGATAACTGGAAGGGACAAATACTTTCGGAAGAGGAAATTTCTTTTACTTCAAGTTTTAAGGTGAATACCGTCCAAGTGCGATTTTGTGCAAAGGACGATCATGCTTTAGATGTGTTAATCAAAAATTACCGCTATAAAACAACCAGAATTGGCGGCTGATTAAGAATAGCGTTAGCGATGTCAAAAACCTACGTATTAAAAGAAAGCTTCTGCATAGGTGCAGAAGCTTTCTTAAAGTAATGTCTTAGACAGGTTGTTTTACTTCAGGATCGATAATTCCTAATTCACGAAGCTTTTCATCTGTTACGAGTCCGTCTTTCCAGCCGCGAACTTGATAATATTCTTCTAACATGATATCCATCCGGCTTACATGGCCCGCACTGTTTCCAGACGCCGGTTCTTCTGTAAAACGTTTTGGAAGGAAGTCATCTTCACGTTTATTAAAGCCTGCAAGATTGTTGTAATAACGTTCAAGATTATAGATTCTTTCCCCAGCCTTCATAACATCCTCAGCTGTTAGTTGAACTCCAGTCATTGCACTGTATTGCTCCGCATAATGCTCTGCGTTTTCTGAAAAGGATGAGAACTTACAAATATTCATAGAATCTGAGAATGCTAGCATATCTTGGAATACTTTTAGTAATTCGCCTTTTCCTTCTGGCTTTAAGCGGTCAGTTGGTTCAGGAATACCAGCAATTTCACTGGCTACAGTGTACCCACGAAGGTGACATGCACCGCGGTTACTTGTAGCGTAACCAAGTCCAATACCTTGAATGCCGCGAGGATCATAGGCAGGGATGGATTGGCCTTTAACAGACATTGATAATTCAGGTGCACCCCAAAGTGCAGTTGCACGTGCAGGCCCTTCAGCAAGTACGCCGCCAAATCCTTCACGGAAGGCGATTTTTTTGGTTAATTCAATCATTGAATCGGCGTCGCCCCAGATTAGTTCCTCGGTAATAATTCCTTTTTCAAAAGCTTCCATTGTAACGGAGAAACAATGTCCAAGTTCAATTGTATCAAGCCCATATTCATTACAGCGGTCGATCATAAATGAAATCGCTTCTGCATCACTTAATAAACAGTTGGAGCCAAGCGACCAAGCGGATTCGAATTCAATGCTCTCTACTCGTGTTTTATACTTCCCATCTTTTACTTCTACTTCAATTTTACAACCAACTGGGCAGGCATGGCAGGTCTTGTTAGCAACACGTAAATTAGTGTTGTAATATTCACCACTGTGTTTCTCTGCTTCATCCCAGTGTGTTAATTGGGAGTTCTTTGTTGGAAGCGCTCCCACTTCATTGATCAAGTTGGTTAATACATTTGTTCCATATACGGATAATCCGCCTTTATTAGGAGCTGTTAAGCCGCCATCAAGGATCGCCTTTACAGCTTTTTTATTGGCATCTTTGTAATCGGTATCTAATTTTGGTTGTGGCATATTGCCTTTTTGAGCGGCTTTGATAACAATTGCTTTTAATTTTTTATAGCCCGCAACAGCAGCTGTACCACCACGGCCTGCAGCACGGTCATGTTCATTAATAAATGCAGCAAAGCGGACGGTGTTTTCACCTGCTTGACCAATCGTCATAACACTTAGGTCCTCTTCACCGTGTTCGTCTTTCATTGCTTGAATAAAGGCTCGTGTGCTAGTTCCCCAAAGGTTTGAAGCGTCACGAAGCTCTGCTTTACCATCTTCAATAAATAGGTATACAGGCTTGTCACTTTTTCCTGAAAAAATAATATTATCCACGCCTGCCCATTTGAGACGCGCTGCAGTCCACCCGCCGATGTGTGAATCCGTTACAGTGCCAGTCAGCGGAGATTTAGTAACAACACAAAGACGTCCGCTCATCGAAGAACGGGAGCCTGTGACAGGGCCTGTCATAATACAAATGATATTTTCTGCAGATAATGGCTCGACTTCAGGGCCGTTATCTAAAACATACTTAACCCCTAGGCCACGACCACCTATGTACTTAACTGCATCATCTTGGTTGATTCCTCTGTAATCAACCACACCATTTGTTAAGTCGACTAATACTTCTTTGTTTTTAAAACCGCCTAGATTCAAAGTGTTTCCCCCTTCTTTCCCATATTAAAAAAATATATACTAATCTCTTATAATATTAGATATTGTTATAAGAGATTCCTACCAAATTATACTAAAACCCAATATTTATTATATCTCTTTTTCAATATTTTTAAAATTAAATTATTTATAAAAGACAATCAAAAATAATTTGGTAAGATAATAGTAATATAACTTTTTCTTTTGCGGTTCATGATTACAGTTTAACTTAGGAAAGAGGTGGATCATGAGTGATTTAGAACGCTATTCAAGACAGATTCTTTTTCAACAGATTGGGGAGTCAGGACAAATAAAATTGCAAAATAGCAAAGTGGCAATTGTCGGAGTTGGTGCACTTGGCACGGTAATCGCAAATCATCTGGTTCGTTCAGGGGTTGGCTATATAAGGTTAATTGATAGGGATTTGGTTGAACTATCAAATTTGCAGCGGCAGACACTTTTTGATGAAGAGGATGCAAAATTACAGCTCCCAAAGGTAATTGCTGCAAAAAAAAGATTAAATCGAATTAATTCTACTGTTACAGTCGATGCAGTAATCGCTGATTTAAACCTAGATAATGCGGAAGAATTATTAACGGATTTTAATTGTATCGTTGATGGCACTGATAATTTTATGACACGTTTTTTAATCAATGATGTGGCCGTAAAGTACGGAATTCCTTGGGTTCATGGTGCTGCTGTTAGTTCAAGAGGCATGTTTGCCTCGATAAAACCCGGAATTACCCCCTGCTACCGCTGTCTCTTTCCACATGTCCCAACTGGGACGGGGGAAACCTGCGATACAGTTGGCGTATTGTCACCATTGACGGATATTATCGGTTCCTTTCAAGTCATGGAAACAATGAAAATATTAATTGATGAAAAGACTACACCTAATCTAGAACAAATTGATATTTGGGATTATACCACCATGCAAATGGATATTTCGGAGGGGAGAAATCCTAATTGTCCGACATGTGTGAATCATCAATTTGATTTTTTAGATCGATCCTCGGAACTTCAGGTGGCCTACACGACACTTTGTGGGCGTAATACAGTCCAAATCAATCCAAGAAATAATTTCGACTTAGATGTAAAAAAGTTGGCTGCGAATCTCAAGAAAAGTGGCAAAGTATCAGGAAATGACTACTTAATCCGTTTTACTCCAGAAGAAGATATTTCTATTGTCGTATTTAAAGATGCACGTGTATTGATCCATGGGACAAATGATGTGGTCCAAGCAAAATTGCTTTATTCAAAATACATCGGGAACTAAATTGGTACCAAAAAAAAGGCGTGGGAGCTGCCCCAGCCTTTTTCTTATGATATCATTTTTTCGATCACTAATCGTTTTCCGGTATTTAATGTAAATTCAAATCGATCATTAACTTTTTCAAAGTAACAAAAGTGGTGCTGGACATTACAAATTTGCTCTTGATTATCGAAAACCAAAAAATTAACTCCATCCTTTCGATTTTCGTCCGATAAGAAGGATAAATGGTTGTAACAATAGATGCAATCGTAAATAGAAAAGTTTAACGAGTTCAAAGTGGTAACGAATTGAAAAAAAGCATCATCATTAATCCCATCTAAAAGCCGCTCAAGAGAATAAATTAAATGTTTCCTAATTCTTACTAAATCATGGTTACGAAGCATCGTTGCTTCGTTTCCAATTCGGACCTTTCCTGTTTCATACAATTTACCTTTCTTCCAACGATTCATTCGGAAGACTTCTATTTCTTGCTGAAGGTAATCATCTAACATTTCAGCTTCTTCTGTTTCCTCATCAAAAAAAATCCATTGTTCATTAATTTGTTCAACAGTTCCTTCTGTATATGCTCTTTCCTGAAAATCGTAAAGTCTCATTCGTTGTTGTCGATTCATTATTAACCTCCGTGCCCAGATGCTATCATATTCTTTTTAGACATCTTCATGAAATTTTATAACTGAAAGATAAAGTATTATCTTTTAAATCATATGAATTGTTGGCTTACTCCATCGACCTCCGCTTTTCTATTCGGACAATTAACCATTTCCCATGGGCTGAATACTATAAAAACATGAATTCATGTACAGCAGTTCTGTTAATGAGGAGTGTGATAGGAAATGTGTGGTATTACAGGCTGGATTAATTTTGATAAATCACTTAAGAACGAGGCGGGTACACTTACCAAAATGACAAAAACACTGGCAAAAAGAGGACCTGATGAGACCAACATCTGGTCTGAGACACATGTCGCTTTTGGCCATAAGAGACTTATTGTTGTCGACCCTGAAGGGGGAAGGCAGCCAATGTCCAAACAAAAAGACGGCTTCGATTACACCATTTGCTACAATGGGGAATTATATAATACAGAAGATATCCGCAAAGTTCTCCATACTAAAGGATATTCATTTAAAGGTCATTCTGATACAGAAGTTCTATTATCTGCCTATATAGAATGGGCGGAAGAGTGTGTAAATTACTTAAATGGGATTTATGCATTTGCCATCTGGGATTGTAAGAAGGAACAGCTCTTTATTGGACGTGACCGCTTAGGGGTTAAACCATTATTTTTCAGAGAACACAAGAAGGGGCTTTTATTTGCTTCTGAAACCAAGGCTATTTTAGCCCATCCAGAAGTGAAAACAGAGATTGATCAAGAGGGGCTTGCTGAGATCTTTGGAATCGGCCCTTCCAGGTCACCGGGTTCTGGTGTTTTTAAAGGGATTAAAGAACTAAGACCAGCCCATGCATTAACATTTTCAAAAAATGGTTTGAAAATTTGGAGATATTGGAATGTAAAAAGTGGTGAACACAAGGATAATGTGGAAGAAACAGCAGAAAAGGTCCGTTATTTAGTCACCGATGCGGTAACAAGGCAGCTTGTATCCGATGTTCCTCTAAGTACCTTTTTATCTGGCGGACTAGATTCTAGCATCATCACGGCCATTGCCGCAAAAGGATTCAAGGACCAAAATAAGGGGCAGTTACACACTTATTCAATCGATTATGAGGGTAATGACAAATTCTTTTCTTCAAATGAATTCCAGCCGGATGCTGATGGGAAATTTATTCAAATGATAACGGATAAATTTAATACAAAGCACCATAACAAAATTATTACTCAAAAGCAATTGGTCAATGATTTGGTGGAAGCTACACATGTCAGAGATCTTCCAGGGATGGCTGATGTGGATTCATCGTTACTGTGGTTTTGTAAGGAAATCAAACAGGATTTTGTTGTCAGCCTTTCAGGGGAATGTGCGGATGAAATTTTTGGGGGTTATCCTTGGTTCCATCGAAAACAAGACTTAGAACGTCCAGGATTTCCGTGGATGAGATCTGTATCTGAAAGACAAAATTTGTTGAAATCGCATTGGCAGGAAAAATTAAAATTAAATGACTATGTTATGGAAAAGTATTATCAAGCGGTCGCCGAAACCCCAAGGCTAGAGGGTGAAAGCGGGGAAGATTCTAAGCGCAGAGAATTATTTTATATAAATATGATTAATTTTATGACGACATTACTTGATCGGAAAGACCGAATGAGCATGGGCGCAAGCCTGGAAGTCAGAGTTCCCTTTGCTGATCACCGTCTTGTCGAATATGTATGGAATATCCCATGGGAGATGAAAATGTATCGAGGCAGGGAAAAAGGGATTCTTAGAAAAGCCTTTGAAGGTATATTACCAGAGGAAGTATTGTACCGGAAAAAAAGCCCTTATCCAAAAACACATAATCCTGCCTATACCATTGCCGTTCAAAAACTGGTGGAAAATATATTACAAGATAAATCCTCAGCATTGCATGAATTTTTTAATAAAGAACAGCTTGAGAGTATCGTCAAGTCTGGTGGAAATTCATTTCAAGAACCTTGGTTTGGGCAGTTGATGACAGGACCACAGTTATTGGCATATCTTGTGCAGCTCCACACATGGTTTAAGGATTACAATATTAACATAGTAAATTAAAAATGAATTTCCGATAAAACGAAGAATTAAAATTTGGAATAAGGACTTGATTAGATTAAAATGGTGTAGGGAAGAGGATATCCTCTTCTTTTTTTAGAGGAGGATATAACTTTATGAAAAAAATTACTTTTATTTTAATGCTATTATTACTAAATTCATCATTTCCTGCAAATGCTGCTGTTGAAAAAGAAGAACGTTTGTGGCAGGATGAATCCGTTTATTCTATCATGGTAGATCGTTTTAACGACGGGGATAGAAAAAATGACATCGATGTTAATGCCAAAGACCCATTAGCATATAACGGCGGTGATATCCAAGGTATTATTGATAAATTGGATTACATCCATGATATGGGATTTACTTCGATTCGACTAACTCCGATAGTTGACAATGTGAAGAATGGCTACCATGGTTTTTGGGTGAATGATTTTTACAAAGTAGACGAGCATTTTGGCACAATTAAGACTTTCCAAACGCTTGTAAAAGAAGCGCATAAGCGAAAGATGAAGGTTATCATGGATTTTGTGACGAATAATGTAGCCGCGGACCATCCATGGTTAAGTGATACTAATAAGCAGGACTGGTTTCATGAAAAAAAGGATACCCTAGCTGGAAATGAAAATCAGAAGGAGCTTGAAATGGGCTGGTCGGAGGGCCTGCCTGACCTTAATCAGGACAACCCTGAAGTAAAAAAATACTTAATTGATGCAGCAAAATGGTGGATTAATAAAACAGACATTGATGGGCTTAGTCTACCAGAAGTAAATTATGTTCCAGTAAGCTTTTGGACAGATTTTTCAACTGAAGTTAAGAAAGAAAACAAGGATTTCTTTCTGTTGGGAGTCATGTCAAAAAATACTTCAACTAATTTGAAAGAGTATGAAAGTGCCGGAATAGATAGTGTAGTTGATTATTCGTATAGCGAAAAGTTAAGAAAAACGTTTGCAGGTACGGATCAATCTTTCAGCACACTTTATTCGGATGCTGATAATGGTCTGAACTCCTTATTAAGGGCAAATTTTATGGATAACGAATATACGTCAAGATTTACGAGTGACATTGTGGCAAAGAAACAATTCCCTGGCTCACGCTGGAAAACAGCATTGGTTTATCTTTACACGACCCCTGGAATCCCCTTCTTTTATTATGGAAGTGAAATTGCTTTAAATGGGGGAGAAATCCCGGATAACCGTGGGCAAATGAGCTTTCGAGCGGAAAAGGACCTAATTGATTATATTACCAAGGTGAGTGAATTAAGAAATCAGCTTCCATCGCTAACAAGAGGGACAATGGAAATGCTCTATGATCAAAAGGGAATGGCAGTTTATAAACGAGTTTATAAAGGTGAAACGTCAATAATTGCAATCAATAATTCGAGTAAATCCAAAAGTGTTACGTTAACAAATAGTCAAATTGAAGGTGGAAAAGAGCTGCGGGGCCTGTTGGCAGGAGATAAAGTTCAAAGTGAAGATAATAAATACATGATCATCCTTGATCGGGATAATTCAGAGGTATATGTTTTAGCTGAGAAAAGTGGCATCAAATTCTCATTAATTGCTAGCTTAGCCGTTGTATACCTGTTGTGTTTCTTATTTCTTTATAAAATAAGGAAACGAAGAAGATAAAATGTCGGGGAAATCCCCGACATTTTTTTTAAAAGATATAAAAGTATAAGTATTTGAACTTAGATAACTGTCTAGCTCCTGCGCCCAGCGTCTAGTGGACCTCGCTCTTTTCCCTACGATAAGTCAACATCGAATCGCTTCGCTCTCCGTGTTTCCTTTATCTCAGTCAAAGCGCTCCAGTCCATACGCCGCTAAACGGGCGCCTCCGCTTTTCTATCCATTGATAATTTCTCCGCCATTTACATGTATCATTTGCCCGCTTACATAGGAGGAGTCAACTGAAGCCAGGAAAACATAGCTTGCGGCCAATTCAAATGGTTGTCCTGCTCTCCCCATTGGGGTAGTTGATCCGAAAGCTGCAACCTGGTCTGCGGGGAAAGTCGATGGAATGAGTGGTGTCCAAATGGGACCTGGAGCCACACCATTAACACGAATCCCTTGAGGTGCAAGAGACATCGCTAAAGAGCGGGTAAAGGAGACAACCGCACCTTTTGTAGCTGAATAGTCCAATAATTGTTCATTCCCCTTGTAAGCAGTAATCGAGGCAGTATTAATGATGGATGCCCCTTGTTTTAAAAAAGGCAGAACCATTTTAGTCATATAAAAAAAGGAGAAAATATTCGTTCGGAACGTTTTTTCCAATTGATCCGAAGTAATTGACAATAAGCTTTTTTGCGGATGTTGTTCCGCTGCATTGTTGACGAGTATATCTAAATGGCCAAACTCAGAATGAATCTTATTGACAGTCTCCTTACAAAAATCTTCATTGCCAATGTCACCCGAATAAAGAAGACATCTTCGACCCTCGGCTTCAATCATTTGTTTAGTTTCTTCTGCATCTTGATGCTCTTCTAAATAGACAATAGCAATGTCTGCCCCTTCTTTGGCAAAATAAATAGCAACTGATTTTCCTATACCACTGTCGCCACCGGTAATAATCGCTGTCTTCCCTGCTAATTTTCCTCCAGGCTTATAATTAGGATCAACTGAAATAGGCCGAGGATCCATTTCACTTTCTATGCCAGGTTGATGGTTCTGATGCTGAGGTGGAAAGATATTCTTTTGTTTATTTTGATTGTTGCTCATTTACTAAAACCTCCAAGTGTTTACTCACAATTAGTTTTAGTTAAATGGGTTAAATTATGAAAAATAAAGATAATAAAAAGCGAAAGGATTTTAAATCCTTCCGCCGTTTTGTTTTACCGATAATTAATAAACTGGACATCTACAGTTAAGTCCGCTTCGCGCACGAGGGAGATTATTTTTTGTAAATCATCGCGGTTTTTACCGCTAACACGAACTTGGTCGTCCTGTACCTGACTTTTTACCTTGACTCCACTATTTTTAATAATTGTATTGATTTTTTTGGCATTTTCTTTATCAATACCTTGAACAAGCTTGGCTCTTTGGCGAACAGTTCCGCCTGATGCTTTTTCGACTTTCCCATAGTCAAGATTTCTAACGGGAACGCTTCGTTTCATCAATTTGCTAAATAAAACATCTTTAAGCTGGTCCATTTTATATTCATCATCTGAAATAAGAACAAGCTCTTCTTTTTCTTTATCAAGTGAGACTTCACTTTTACTGCCTTTAAAATCATAGCGAGTGCCAATTTCCTTCATGGTTTGGGCAATCGCATTTGAAACTTCAGATAAGTCTACTTGAGATACAATATCAAATGAGCTATCTTTTGACATAACAAAACCTCCATTTTATAACGATATGTGAAACCCAGCCTGCTAAAGTTTCCCTTTATGGGTACATTATAGTAAAATATAGCAGTTGTAACAACCGCTTAGGAAAATTCTCCGAAAAAGAAAGAAGGAGTTATATATGTCTTTAAATGAACTTATTGGTCAAACAACCACATTAACAGTCGCCCGTAAAGCATCCTTTGGCTATTTTTTAACAGACGGTAATGAAGATGTTTTGCTGCATATAAATCAAGCCAATCAAGAATTAGAAGAAGAGGATCAGGTTGAGGTGTTTCTTTATGTTGATTCAGAAGGTCGAATCTCTGCATCAACCACTATTCCTGAGGTTGCGATTGGACGATATGCTTGGGTTAAAGTAACGGACATAAATCCCAGAATTGGCGTCTTTATCAATATAGGACTTCCAAAGGATATTTTGTTAGGAATCGATGATTTGCCTGTGCATAAGTCCGTATGGCCGAAGCCAGGAGATTTAGTCTACATAACTTTAAAGCTAAGCAGCAATTACCTTCTTTACGCGAAGCTTGCCAGTGACCAAGTAATTGAATCCATTTCCGTAAAAGCAACAAGAGAAAATTTTAATAAAAATGTGCAGGGACATATTTATCGTACAGCTAAAGTAGGCAGCTGGATCTATACAATAGAAGGGTTCAAAGGGTTCATTCATGAATCACAAAGACCAGAAGAGCCACGGATAGGTGAAAAGGTTGAGGGAAGGATTATTGACGTTAAGGAAGACGGAACGATTAATGTTTCTTTACTAGCAAGGAAAGAGGAATCACAGGATCTAGATGCGGAACGGATATATGAATATCTAATGAGCAGAAATGGAGCCATGCCCTATAACGATAAAAGCATGCCTGAAGATATTAAGGATCGTTTCGATTTGAGCAAAGGTGCCTTCAAGCGGGCACTTGGAAAGCTCATGAAAGAGGGCAGGGTATACCAAGAGGGCAACTGGACATATGTAAAGAAAGATTAATGTGTTTTTACATACTCTTTTCAAATTGACAGAAACTAAAGTGAATCTATTTGAAAGGGGTAAGGATATGCCACACACATCAGACAACGATAAAAAAGCAAAAGACAACAATGCCCTTCGCCATGAAAAGAATATGATGCGCGAAAAAAATCGTCAAGCTGGAAAAAATCAATACTCCAAGCAGACAGACCATAAATAGAAAAATGAGTGAGGTGCGCACCTCACTCATTTTTTTATTATTAAGAAGGCATTTGATTTAAGAAAAAAATGGCGATTGTTCCTGCACCTGTATGTGACCCAACGGCAGAACCAATGGAAGAAATGAATACCTCTTTCGGATGGAATTCTTCTTCAATCAGTGCTTTCATTTCTAATGTAGTTTCTTCACAATCAGCTTGGCTAATCCCAATCACTTGGTCTTTCATATTTGCCCCGCGTTCCTTCATGATTTCGATGATACGGCGCATTACTTTTTTCTTCCCACGTATTTTTTCAATTGGGACAAGTTTTCCGGCTTCTACATTTAAGATGGGCTTAATGTTCAATAATCCCCCCAGGAAAGCAGATGCTTTTGATACTCGGCCACCCTTTGCTAAATAATCTAAATCTTCAACAGTAAAAAGATGTTCCATGTGTTGGCTTCTAAAAACAACATCTTCTAAGATTGTTTCTTTACCGACACCTTTCATGGCGAGTGATGCTGCTTCTTTAACTACAAGACCAGATCCAAGCGATGCACATTTTGTATCGACAATTGTTAATTTAAAATTTGGATATTTTTCCTTCACTTGGTCAAGAATCATAACAGCGGTTGAATATGTACCAGATAATTCTGAAGAAAAAGCTATGTATATCCCATCTTCATCTTTTTCTGCCATTTCGGTAAATACTTCCTCAAACAGAAGTGGGGAGACTTGAGATGTTTTTGGAACAACACCATTACGGATTGCCACATAGACGGTGTTTGGATCAATTGATTTTACATCTTCAAATTCTTTTCCATTAATCTCTACTTTTAAAGGAAATATAGTCACATGATTCTCTTCATAAAAACTTTTTGGTAAATCGCATGCGCTATCAGCTAGTATTCTTACCTGCATGAAGCTCACCTGCTTTCAGGCTAATTTATAGTTTCAGTTTATCGGTTTCACCATAATAATACAATTAGCAATCACGACAAAAGTATTAATGACTGACAATCAAATAAAAAGGGGGAAATTGAAATGATATGGCTTCAGGTGCAAAAACTGGCAGTGGTGGCAGCGGGTTCATTGTTAGGTGCGTTAGCGATGAATTTATTTTTAATACCGGCAAATATTTATTCAAGTGGATTTACTGGAATAGCGCAACTACTTTCAAAGGTGTTAAGTGACTATACTCCTATCCATGTTTCACTAGGGTTCTTATTATTATTGCTGAATATTCCTGTGGCCATTTTAGGCTGGAAAAAGGTAGGGAAATCCTTTACCGTCTATAGCTTTATAAGTGTTGCCCTGTCCTCGTTGTTTTTAATACTAATTCCTATTAAACAAGTTTCGAATGATATCCTTCTAAATGCTGTTTTTGGTGGTGTCATCCAAGCTGTTGGCGTCGGGATTACGTTAAAATGGGGGGCTTCAACAGGCGGAGTGGATATCATTGCAATGGTTTTATCGAGAATGAAAGACAAGCCGATCGGACCCTATATGTTGGTTATAAATGGGGTGATTATTATAACAGCTGGATTTTTGTATGGCTGGGAGAAAGCCCTTTATACACTTGTCACTTTATATACTTCGACAAGAGTGATTGATGCCATTCATACTAGACATGCAAAACTCACTGCAATAATTATTACCAAAAAGGCTGATGGCATGAAAAAAGCGATACAAGAAAAACTTGTAAGAGGAATCACGATTCTACCAGCAAAAGGTGCGTTTTCAAACGAAGCAAGAGAAATGTTGATGGTTGTTATTACCCGCTATGAGCTCTTTGATTTGGAAAGGATCCTTAAGGAAGTGGATCCCAATGCCTTTACAAATATCATTCAAACAACCAATATCTATGGATTTTTTCGCAAGGAATAGAGTTAAAAAGGAAAAGCGGAAGCGCCTTGTTCAGGGGCGACAGGCATAAGACGAGCCGGCTTGAAGGTTGCTTTTTAACCTTCAGGACGGATTGGCTTATGACCCCGAGCCCCTAGGCTCTGTAGCTAGACAAAAAGAAAAGCGGAAGCGCCCTAAGGTGCCTCCGCTTTTCCTTTTAACTCATCTGTTCAAGCTCTTGTTGCATTTGTTGGAGCTGTGCTTGCTCTGCTACAGTCGAATTTGCATAAGCAGAACTTAATGCATTTTTAGCTTTCGCGACAGCAGAATCAAGATCAGCTGGGTCGGCAGACTTCGCCATCTCAACAAATCTTCGTGCTTCTTGGAACAATTGGTTTCCCATGTTATATTCCTCCAAGCGAGGATTCTTGCACATTGGACATCTTCTGAGCTTCCGCTTCAGCGTATGTCATGTGATAAGGAATACGTTCAGCATGCTTACTGACCGTATCTACTCCTTGCTGGACAAAGCGTTTTGATTTGTTTCGTTTACCCATTCGAATCCCTCCAATATGCTCATAGCTCATATTGAAACAGCAACGCTGCCTCAAAAAATAGTATGTACCAAAATGGTAAGGTTCATTTAGGTAAACAATGGCGAAATGGGTGTTAATATTTTATATTTAACAAATCCGCCAAATATTGAGCAACACCATCCTCTTCGTTACTTAAAGTGACGTCATTAGCAATATTTTTCGCTTTGTCGATTGCATTTCCCATGGCAATCCCATGCCCTGCATATTCAAGCATTTCAAGGTCGTTGTCTTCATCGCCAAACGCAATAATTCTATCAGCGGGAATACCATAATAATCAGAAGCCTTTTTTAACCCCACGGCCTTGTTTAAGCCAACCTTTATAATTTCAACTACATGCCATGGAGCGGCCCAACTGCGATGATCGATAACTTCTGCATGGACAGCCGATAAGTGTTCACGAATTATCTTTAATTGATCCTCCTCCGTATGAATTAATAAACTCGTGGGTGAATCATTTAGATAATTTGCCAGGTCTCCCGTAGTGATTTTTGGATTGCCAAAGTTGAAAATATCTAACAGCTTTTCATCATGGTAATGGAAGTAAACATCATCGATCACTTCGGCAATTATATTATGGAAGTGGAAACTTCTGCACGCTTCCACAATTTCCTTTGCAACCTTTATATCAAGAGGTTCATGATAAAATCCCCAGTCAGGTTTTCGAGGGTGATGCATAAATGCTCCATTGAAATTGACAATCGGAGTGTCCAAATCCAATTCCCGATAGTACATCTCACTGGAACGATAAGGCCTTCCTGTTGCAATCATAACGATATGACCTTGTTCTCTTGCTTTTTTAATAATTCCGTGTGTTTTTAATGATATCGTTTTATCATCTTTTAATAATGTCCCATCCAAATCTAATGCAATTAAGTGTCTATCTGTCATAATAACTCCTTCTAATTATAATTTTCATCGCTAATAAAGTGCGTCGCTTTAGGAAAAAATTTATATACATGTTACACTGCAATTATGAATTTAATACTTAGAGGAATTATTAATTCCTATATTTACTATGTTAACAATTTTATATCTAAACTGTAAAAAAATTCACACCAAATGATATAAAAAAACTATATACTTTTTTAAACTAAGTCTCAATCTTGGCATGCTTGATAATTTGCTATAATAGAGTGGGACAAAGATAATGAAGGAGTGGATCAAACATGAATGAAGAACTAAAAGAAAATATCATGGGTGCCTTAGAACTAGTAATCGACCCTGAACTAGGAGTAGATATTGTTAATTTAGGATTAGTATATAATGCTGAAATGGATGAAGAAGGAAACGTAACGATTACCATGACGTTAACTTCAATGGGCTGCCCACTTGCTGGAACAATTGTTGACCAGGTTAAACGGGCATTGGCCGACATTCCGGAAATCAAAGAAGTAGAAGTAAATATTGTTTTTAATCCTCCATGGAATAAAGAAATGATGTCACGTTATGCGAAAATCGCATTAGGAATTCGCTAAGCTTAATTAGAGGCTTTTGAACTCTCAGTAAAATAAGCGTATTTTTTAGAAACAGCAGATTTTCTGCTGTTTTTTTATTTCAAAATAAGAAAGTTGAAAAATTTGAACTTAGATAACTGTCTAGCTCCAGAGCCCAGCGGCTAGTGTACTCCGCCCTTTTCCCTACGATAAGTCAACATCGGATCGCTAACGCTCTCCGTGTTTCCTTTATCTCAGTCAAAGTGCTCCAGTCCATACGCCGCTAACCGGGCGCTTACGCTTTTCTTATTTTTCACGATTCAGACATATCTAGCTTACAGAATGTGAGATAGTTCACTTTTTTCAAATATAAACACCTTTATAATACAGATTAATAAGGCTGTTGGATTTGAATAGCCGTTATTAGGAGGCGTTTTATATGGCTATTAGCCGAGATTTTAATAAAGACCCTTTTATCGTAATATGGGAACTCACTAGAGCTTGTAAATTAAAGTGCCTGCACTGCCGTGCCGATGCACAGTATAAAAGGGATCCACGTGAACTATCTTTTGAAGAAGGAAAAAATCTAATTGATCAAATATATGAAATGAACAATCCGATGCTTGTTTTTACTGGCGGAGACCCGCTGATGAGAGAAGATGTTTTTGATATTGCGAAATATGCAGTCGAAAAAGGCGTACGGGTATCAATGACCCCAAGCGCGACACCAAATGTAACAAAGGAAGCAATTGAAAAAGCAAAAGAAGTTGGTCTTGCTCGCTGGGCATTTAGTATTGATGGTCCTAGGGCTGAGATTCATGACCATTTTAGAGGAACAGCTGGATCATTCGACCTTACCATGGAAAAAATAAAATATTTGCATGAAGTTGGATTACCCATTCAGATTAATACGGTGATTTCCCGTTACAATATTGACTATCTTGATGAAATGGCAAAAATGGTTGAAGATTTAGAATGTGTGTTATGGAGTGTCTTTTTCCTAGTGCCAACAGGAAGAGGTCAACAATCAGATATGATTTCTCCAGTTCAACATGAAAAAGTATTCAGATGGCTATATGATTTAAGTAAGTGCGTATCTTTTGATATCAAAACAACAGAAGCCATGCACTACAGACGTGTTGTGATTCAACAAAAAATGCGCGAAGCGAAGGAAACAACAGATGAGATTGAGTATTTAAGCGCATTAACAGAAAAAGGATTAACAGGCTCTATCGATGGTTTAGGACGAGCACCAAAAGGTGTTAATGATGGTAATGGTTTTGTATTCATCTCCCATATTGGCGATGTATATCCAAGCGGACTATTACCCGTTAAAGCTGGTAATATCCGGGAAAAGCCATTAGCTGAAATTTATCGTGAATCACCAATTTTCCTATCACTAAGAAACCCAGATCTTTTTAAAGGGAAATGTGGTGTCTGTGAATTCCGCCATGTTTGCGGGGGATCAAGGTCTAGAGCTTATGCAATGACTGGAGATTACCTAGAAAGCGAGCCATTCTGCGTTTATATTCCTAAATCATTAAGAGAAAAGCAAGTACAGTAATTAAAACCGATAAAAAAAGGCTGCCTCATATAGTTAGACAGCCTTACGTATATAGATAACTGCAAATAAGTAAAGACCAGCCTATTCGATACTGCAATAAACGGCAGAACAATTTTCACAGTCGATTTCATTTTTTAAGTATTGTAAATCCAATATTGAGATCTTTCCTTTTTTAACTGAAATGATTTTATCTTTCTTTAGTTCACTAAGTATACGGTTTGTACTCTCACGTGATGTACCGCAGAAGTTGGCAAGTTCTTGGTTAGTTAACGGCAGATCTATTAAGATTTCATTATCTTTTTGAATACCATAACTATTCGACATACGGATAAGAGTTGAGAAAAGGGCACCTCGTTTTCCATTTAAAACGAGGTCGCGAAATTTTGTTTGTGTTTTCCGGAAATGATCACTCATCCATTTCATAAATTCAAAAGCAAGCTTACTGTTTTGGAAAATTTGACTTTCGATTATATCCTTTTTTATTGCTACGATTTCTCCTTCTTCAAGAACCATTGCACTTAATAAATATCTGGGGTTATCAGTAAATAGGGTTAATTCCCCGCATATATCATTTTCTCCACAAATTCTTAATGAAAGTTCACGGCCATCTGAAGTAATTTTACTGATTTGAATTTTGCCGGAAATGATAATGTAAAGTTCTTCCGCAAGCATTCCTTCCTGAAATAAAAAGCTTCCTTTTTCACTTTTAAATTTCCGGTCTGCAAATTTAAGCAATTCTTTTATTTCAATTGAATGAGTTGGTTTCATAATTGCTGCCATCAGCTTCACCTCAATGTGTCATATTAACAACCATCTTTTTTCCATAGTGATCAATGTTTAGTTTGTTAGTACCATTTTATCTCATGAGGAACCAATAAGAAGAAGTAAACAATGACAATACAGTGAAAACTAATATGAAATTAATCATGTTTATTTATTTTCTATTTGAATTTTAGGTTAAATGAATAAAATCTGTAGAGGAAAATTTTTACCAAAACAGTTATTTATAGATTGTAAAACTTCTGCTAAGATAAGAATTGTATTTAAAAGTATTGTTATAGTGAATAAAGTAACAGTTTTTTTATCTAAATACTGGTACACTGGATATCATTAGGTTCCTTAAAATAATGGAGTTGATATGGAATGGAAAAAACCATTATTAAAGATAAATTAAATAGACCATTGCATGACTTAAGAATTTCTGTGATTGATCGATGTAATTTCCGTTGCCAATACTGTATGCCAGCAGATCAATTTGGTCCTGATTTTGAGTTTCTTCCTAAAAGTGCTTTGCTATCCTATGAAGAGATCGAACGACTAGCGAAAATATTTGTTAGTTTGGGTGTGGAAAAAATTCGCCTAACTGGAGGAGAACCTCTTCTTCGAAGAGATATGCCTATTCTTGTTAAGAAGCTGTCAGCTATTGAGGGCTTACTTGATATCGGATTAACGACGAATGGTGTGCTCCTGCCGAAATTTGCCCAAGATTTAAAGGAAGCAGGACTCAAAAGAGTAAATGTCAGCCTTGATACCTTGAACGATGAATTGTTTGGCCAAATTAACGGGCGTGGGGTTGGAACTGGGCCAGTTTTGGAAGGCATTGAAGCAGCGAAACAAGCAGGTCTTGGGGTCAAAATTAATATGGTTGTCAAAAAAGGTTTGAATGATACTGAAATTATTCCAATGGCAGAGTACTGCAAGGAGAACAGTCTGGAGCTTCGCTATATAGAATTCATGGATGTTGGCTCCACGAACGGCTGGAAAATGGATGATGTTATTACAAAAAAACAGATATATTATTTGTTAAAAGAACAATTTGATCTTGAACCCGTTGACCCAGCATATTACGGAGAAGTGGCAAAGGTGTACCGCTATAAAGATAAAGATGTGAATGTAGGATTTATCACATCTGTTTCGGAATCGTTTTGTTCAAGTTGCACTCGTTCTCGACTTTCAGCGAATGGTCAGATTTTTACTTGTTTATTTAATGGGAATGGGCATGATATCCGTAATTTTATGAGAAACGGTGCCTCTGACGCAGAAATCCGTGAGCGGGTGAGCGCCATTTGGAATGGACGAGATGACAGATATTCAGACGAACGAACAGCCGAAATGCACAAAAACCGTAAAAAAATAGAAATGTCCTATATTGGTGGTTAAACTCTCTTCCAGGAAGAGAGTTTTTTGTACAAAAAAACAGCCCGCTTTAAGAAAAGCGGACTGTTGATTTTATTAAAGATATCTAGGAAATAGGATGTTGTTTTCAAGATGCACATGCATAAAGGTTAATCCTTCTAATGCTTCCAAGCGTGCATATACTAAACGGTACGTACCGCATGCATCCAGAGGTAGAGTGTAGTCAGAAGTTACTGCACGGATCTCTCTTAAAATTTCACCGGCATGGTCATGTTCCTTTTCTAATTCAACAATCATTGCAATTGCTTCTTCACGATTCTTCACGGTTCCATCCGCAAGCTGCTTAATTAATGGAAATACAACAGCTTCCTCTTTCGCCATATGCTCCATCAATTCTTTTTTGAATTCATAGAAGAGTTCGTTAACCTTTAGTAACTCTGGATGGTTATCTCCATGGACACGTGAAACCTTCGTTACATAGGGACTTAGCATAGTTAGTTCCTCTTCAGATACACGATGGTAGTTGGAAATGACATGATCAATAATTGTAGTTGAATCAGAATTAGTCCAAACCTCAACATCTTTCTCGGTGTTTTCGTATTTTTCAAATACCTCTTTTAATTCATCTAACAAAGTTTCAAGGTTAAGCTTATTTTGAGCAACTGCTTCAGTTAACGGGATATTACCACCGCAGCAAAAATCGATTCGGTTCTTTTTGAAAACATCACTTGTTTTAGGTAATTCGTTAACAATATCTTTAACTAATGAATTGGCTGTAATTGTGAAACTCATCTTTAATTTCCTCCCAAAGTCCAAGATTAAATCTAACCTAATCATAATGCAAAATAGAAAAAAAATAGGTGACCAGAATCACACATTCCCTATGATTTTATATTTTTTGGCAAGATTCTTTTATTTTGTGACATTTGATATGTTAGTTAGTTTTTAATAAGCTTATAATGTTGATTAGTCGATAACTATTAGTACATATCACAATGAATAGATATTTGTTTAAGGCAGGAGCTGATTATTTTGTTCGAAAGAAGAAGACCGATACCAATTGGAGAAGCGGTCAAAAGCATAATGGAATATCAATTACTTGGTGTGACCGAACAAGTTTCGATAAATGAAAGCTTTGGCCGCTTTTTATCGGAGGATTTGATCGCAACTAGCGATGTGCCCCATTTTGACCGTGCACCGTATGATGGCTTTGCTGTCAGGTCAATCGATACACGTGAGGCTTCGCTATCCAATGTAGTTGAATTTGAAGTGGTCGATCACATCGGCGCGGGAATGGTTTCTACTAAAGTAATTGGGGAGAACCAAGCTGTTAGAATTATGACTGGCGCAATGATGCCAGTGGGAACTGATGCTGTCGTTATGTTTGAGGTGGCACAGGCCTACGAAAAGAATGGAATCCCATATATGTCCATTAAACGCAGCTTTAAAAAGGGTGATAATGTTTCGTTCAGTGGTGAAGATGCCAAGCAGGGTGAAGTTTTGGTAAAAAAAGGAACATTGATAAATCCTGGAATTCAAGCCATGCTTGCAACGTTTGGATATGAACGAGTGTCCGTTGCGAAAAAGCCACGTGTTGGTTTGTTTGCAACAGGGACAGAGCTTTTAGAAGTAAATGAAGCCTTGGTTCCAGGAAAAATTCGTAATAGTAATTCCCATATGATTGCAGCCCAAATTGAAAGAGCGGGAGGCATTGTTCACTATTTTGGAAAGCTTCCTGATGAATTTGACACTTGCTTTGAAGCAGTCCAAAAAGCAATAAATGAAGTAGACTTATTAATTACCACCGGCGGGGTGTCAGTTGGGGACTTTGATTATCTGCCTGCTATCTATGAAAAGCTTGGGGCAGAGGTTTTCTTTAATAAAGTTGCCATGCGCCCTGGAAGTGTGACGACGGTTGCACAGCACAATGGGAAGCTTCTCTTTGGACTTTCGGGTAATCCATCGGCTTGTTATGTAGGCTTTGAATTGTTTGCCCGTCCAATTATCCGTAGGTTGCTTTTTTCAGAAAAACCTCACCTTCGTAAAGAGCAAGCTCTTTTAGAAGTCGATTTTCCTAAAGCAAATCCATTTACAAGGTTTGTGCGAAGTACTACATTTATAGATGCGGGAAGACTAAAGGCAACACCGAGTGGACTTGACAAGTCTAACATTATTATGAGCCTTTCTGGAGCGAATTCGTTGATGATTCTTCCAGGCGGAACTAGAGGCTTTACAGCCGGAAGTGAAGTGGATGTCCTCCTGCTTGAAGACCAGGTTGGCAGTGTGTGGCCTTGGTAAAGCCTGTTATCTTTCAGGTGGTTGGTTATCAAAATAGTGGTAAAACAACCATAACAGCCAAAATGATCGAAGACTTAGTAAAAAAAGGACTTAAAACAGTTACGATTAAGCATCATGGTCATGGAGGAAGGCTCGCAGCGCTGCCGCAGAAAGATACAGAAAAACATCTAAATGCAGGTGCTCTTGCCTCGATTGTGGAAGGAGATGGAAGTTTAATGTTACAAGCTGACAATTTCTATCCATCACTAGAAGATCAGATTGAGTTAATGAAATTCTTTCATCCAGATGTAATATTAATCGAAGGCTATAAGTTTAAGTCCTTCCCGAAGTTACTCCTATTAAGAGATGAAAGTGACCTTTCTTTGTTAGATACCGTAAGTAATGTTTCTGCTATTGTGTATTGGAAGGAAGAAATGCAAGAGCAAATCACATCAAGAATCAATGTGCCCAGCTTTCATATCAACGATGAAGGTGCATTAATCTGGACTGCGCAAGTACTTCAGGAGCTTGTTCATAATATTGATCAAAAAAGTTAATAAAATTGTCAAATCTGTTACTTTTGTCACAGCTTGAAATATGGGTATACTCTACAATACAAATTAGGGGATATAATGTTTGTTAAAATAGAATTATGGGTCTTTAATGGAAATACAGCAATCACTCATCAGATAACCGACCTAGAGATGATTGAAGTTACCTAGTAGATGAGATAGATTTGCTGTACTTCCATTTTAACCTAAACAAATTTGTCACAAAAAGAAGGCGGAGTCCTTCTTTTTTACTGTAATTATGTGATGTGTTTCACTTATTTTTCCGCTTAGCTGGCTTATATTTAGGTTAGTCAAGGAAGAGGAGTGAAAATGATGAAGTTATTTTTACCGAAACAACATGGTGCATGGGCAATGCTAATCATCCCTTTTTGGCTTGGTGTCATTGAAGGAGGGTTTATGTGGAAGCATGTTCCATTTTTCTTTGGATGGCTCCTATTATACTTGGCGACCTATGCGATGCTTCTTTTATTTAAAAAGAAAAAACTTCAGTTGTATACTAAATGGACACTTGTATATATGATTCCATCCCTATTACTTTTACTTATTCCACTTTTGGAAAGACCAACTATTTTTTATTTTGGTCTTCTAATGATTCCGTTTTTTATAATAAATGCTTACTTTACTTCCAAAAATCAAGACCGTACTTTTATGAATGATCTCTCTGCTATTTTTGCCTTTTCAGTTGCTGGATTAGCAAGCAGTTATTTAGGACACGGTGTTATGAATATAGAGACGCTTGTTTTCACTTTTGTAACTTCGGTCCTGTTTTTTGTGGGCTGTACTTTTTATGTCAAAACAATGATTAGTGAGAAGAAGAATACCCAATTTAAATGGATTTCATGGATTTACCATTTTCTTTTAGTGGCAGTGTGGTTCGGAGTTGGCTTTTGGATCGTTTCAATAGCATTTATCCCAAGTCTTCTGAGAGCTATTATATTTTATGGGAAACCATTATCGCCTAAACAAATTGGCATTTACGAAATAATAAATTCAGCTATATTCTTTACGATTATGGCCATTCAAATAATCTTATTAAAATAAAAAAATCGGTCGATATGACCGATCAGATTGTCGAGAAAGGGTATTTTTCTCGGCATTTTTTTAATTCTCAGCATTTAATTATTCATTGTACCTGCGAATGGGCCTGTTGATTTCCGCTCTAGGCACTTCGCTTTCCACGGGCTCCCCAGCCCCGTCCTCCCGCAGGAGTCTGCGTGCCTTCCGCGGAAATCAACAGGGAGGTAATCAACCTAAAGAATTGCAACACACTTTTTCTAGCCTTGCTAATTGTGTTGCAATCTTTTTCATATTTTGGCAGGCTGCCGTAAGGAGAGCCTGTTCGCTTGCTTTCTTCAATCCCCGTAACCGGCAATAGCGAAGCCCGTGCAGCTCTTTTGAGTCTGCGAAGCTTCGCTCAATTTTTTCCTTTCTAAATTTATAAAGCATTGTTCCAGATTTAAATAAGCGATTTTCCCTTACCTTTTCCTTGTGCTCTTCCAAAACATGATGTGTCACTACTTTTACCTTATTTTTGGAGCGTGTATATTGGGAAAGAAGTGGGCAGTTTTCACATTTCTTCGAATCAGACTTATATTCTTTATAACCCTCACGGTTTGTTGTGCTGTAGGGTAATTCTTGATTATTAGGACAAACGTATAGATCTCGTTTATTAGCGTTAGCCTTTAAATGAGTAGAATCCGAAAATAAGACACGACCACCTACCATATTGTGATTCATTGCCTGGAGAACCATCTCATCAAATATTTCCTGAAAGATATCGGTACCTTTAAAACGATGTTGGCGATTCCAACTAATCGTTGAGTGGTGTGGAACAGGCTCCTTAAATTTCAGGCCTAAAAACCAGCGGTAGGCAACATTCATTTCAATTTCTCATTGTAATTGTCGCTCGGATCGGAAGGGCGTCCGTTATCATCACTATAATAAGGACGTACCTTTTCAAGAAGGAATGAAAGATCAATCTATTTATCGATTAAACGAAGAAGGTGATTGTCAGGAACCATTCATCAATAGAAACAATAATTTTTTATTGTTTGGTTGTGTTAAGAGCAGTGTATTATTGATTTTACAGCTCTGTTGATTTGCGCGGAAGGCACGCAGACTCCTGCGGGAGTACGGGGCAGGGGAGACCCCGCAGGCGCTTCAGCGCCGAGGAGGCTCCCCGGCACGCCCGCGGAAAGCGAAGTGCCTGGAGCGCAAATAAACAGACATGTTGCAAAGCCTATATATTAATAATATTATAATAAATTAACGCGGTGAATGGTTAAAGTTATTGTAGAAAATAAGAGGCTGTCGAAAGTTTCTCGACAGCCTGATCGGTCGATATGACCGATTTTTTTGCTTAATTTTAAGTTGTTTGCCAGCAGCAATTCTAATCAACTTTACAGATTTCGGTTGGACAATCTTCACAATCAATTTCCCGTTTTAAATATACTAAATCATGAATAGTAATTGTTCCTTTATCTATTGACAGGATACCGGCCTTACGTAAATCGCTCAACAAGCGATTTACTACTTCTCTTGATGTACCACAAAAATTGGCTAACTCTTGATTGGTTAGTGGCAATTCAATTAATATTCCTTTATTGGTTTTAATTCCATAACTATTTGTAATTCGAATAAGTGTGGAATAAAGAGCCCCTTTTTTTCCATGAAGAACCAAATCACGAAACTTAGTTTGTGTTTTTCGATATTGCTGACTCATCCACTTAATGAATTCAAATGAAAGTGCCAGATTTTGTGAGAGTTTTTCCTCAAGCGTGTCTTTCATAATAACGGCTACTTCACCACACTCGACAACACGTGCACTTAATAAATATCTTGAAGAAGGGGAAAATAAGTTTAATTCACCGACAAAATCACCCCGCGAGCACATTCTTAACGTAAGTTCTCTTCCGTCAGGGATGATCTTGCTGATTTGAAGAATGCCACTTTGAACAATATACAATTCATCGGCTACAGATCCTTCTTGAAATAAAAAGGTACCTTTTTCAATTTTTTTTATATGGTGAACGGTATCGAAAAGATGGGACAGTGTTACCGGCATTTCTTTTACTGACTGCATACTCATAACCACCTTTAAAGGTACGAATTCAATGCTCATTTGATTTAAAAAAATGACAGTCAAGGTTTAATTTGCTAGATAATACTATAATTATATTGTTAACAAAGAATAATTAGCAACAAATGAGCAATAAGTTCATACAATCGTCAAAAGTTTGAAGAATCTTTGCGTATTTCTTAGGAAATAATGTCGACTAATAAGGTAATTTGCAAAAAATTCCAATAATGGGCCGCTAACAAAAAGGTAATAATAAAGATGTAGAAGAGAAGGAGGGAAAAAAATGGGTCAAAATCATCAGTTTAAATCAGGAAAAAAAGCACCTAATAATGGGGTGTATGTTGAAATCGGTGACACGGAAAGCAATGTTAATAATCCCAAAAAAATAAGGCTAAAAGCAGGGGATCCATTTCCTGAAACATCAAATGATGAACGTGTTTGGACATATCAGCGGAAACCATAAATAAATAAGGAAAAGGTCATCCATAGGGTGGCTTTTTCTTTTGCCTGCGCCTAGGCTAGGCGTCAGTAGGCAATTTTTGCTATTATTCTTCTTTGCAAAATTTACTTTTTATATATGAAGTTTTATAATAAATGAAAAGGTCAAAATTGGTCAAAGAGGGTGTGTTAAAAAATGGATATGAATCGAATGACAGAAAGGTTACAAAAAGGGCTAATGGATGCTCAGTCGCTAGCTGTCAAAAAAAATCATCAAGAGATTGATGAACCCCATTTGTTTTTATGTTTAATGGATCAAGAAGGTAGTCTCATTTCTTCTATATTAGAAAACTCAGGTGTCCCTCCCGAAAAAATTAGCAAGTACCTTACTGTTGCTCTTGCTAAAAAACCAGAGGTTACGGGAAGTGGGGTTGAACAGGGAAAACTTTATATCACAGCCAAGCTGCAAAAACTTTTTGTCAGTGCCGAGGAGTTTGCCAAAAAGTTTTCAGATGAGTATTTATCAGTTGAACATATTCTGTTAGCTGCAGTCTACGCAAAGGATTCAGAAATGCGAAAGCTTTTACAAAACGTTGGAATTCAACCAGACAAAGTTTTGCAAGCAATTAAAGAAATTAGGGGGAACCAGAGAGTGACATCACAAAATCCAGAAGCAGGATACGAAGCATTAAAAAAATATGGACGGGATCTTGTTGCTGAGGTTAAAGAAGGAAAAATGGATCCAGTTATTGGCCGTGATTCTGAAATCCGCAATGTAATTCGGATATTATCAAGGAAAACAAAGAATAATCCTGTTTTAATCGGTGAACCTGGTGTAGGGAAAACTGCAATTGTGGAAGGGTTGGCACAAAGGATAGTTAGGAAAGATGTACCGGAAGGACTCAAAGATAAAACAATTTTCTCATTGGATATGAGTGCGTTAATTGCTGGAGCCAAATTTAGAGGTGAGTTTGAAGAAAGATTGAAAGCAGTCCTAAATGAAATCAAAAAAAGTGAAGGACGAATATTGTTATTTATTGATGAAATTCACACGATCGTAGGAGCCGGTAAGACGGAAGGCGCGATGGATGCAGGTAATATGTTAAAACCAATGCTGGCCCGTGGTGAACTTCATTGTATTGGAGCAACTACTCTAGATGAGCACCGAAAATATATTGAAAAGGATCCAGCGCTTGAACGTAGATTTCAGCAGGTACTGGTTCAAGAACCAAACGTTGAAGATACCATTTCAATCTTAAGAGGGTTAAAAGAACGATATGAAGTGCATCACGGTGTTAAAATTCATGACCATGCCTTGGTTGCTGCAGCCACATTATCTGATCGTTATATCACCGATCGTTTTTTGCCTGATAAAGCCATTGATCTTGTCGATGAGGCTTGTGCGTTAATACGTACTGAAATAGATTCAATGCCTACCGATTTAGATGAGGTAACACGCAGGGTTATGCAATTGGAAATTGAAGAAGCTGCCTTAAGTAAAGAGGTTGATGAGGGGAGCAAGTTGAGGCTGGAGGCACTCCTAAAAGAACTAGCTGATTTAAAAGAAACAGCCAATGAAATGAAGGCAAAATGGCTTCAAGAGAAACAAAGTATACAGAAATTGCAGGAGAAAAGAGAACAACTGGAAAAACTTCGCAGGGAGCTTCAACAAGCTGAAGATAAATACGATTTAAACCGAGCGGCAGAGCTTCGCCACGGTCAGATTCCGTTAGCAGAAAAAGAACTAAAGGAACTCGAAACGGCAACTGCTAAAGACGAACGTTTGCTTCGTGAAGAAGTTACCGGAGAAGAAATCTCCAATATCGTATCAAGATGGACAGGAATACCTCTTTCTAAGCTAGTAGAAGGGGAAAGAGAAAAGCTGTTAAAATTGGAATCAATCTTGCACGAAAGAGTCATCGGCCAGAATGAGGCAGTAAATTTAGTGGCAGATGCAGTACTCAGGGCGCGTGCGGGAATTAAGGATCCTAATCGACCAATTGGATCATTTTTATTTTTAGGTCCTACAGGTGTTGGGAAAACGGAGCTAGCGAAAGCATTGGCCGAGTCTTTATTCGACAGTGAGGAACATATTATACGTATCGATATGTCTGAATATATGGAGAAGCATGCTGTGTCCCGCCTAATTGGAGCTCCTCCAGGCTATATTGGCTATGAAGAAGGAGGACAGTTGACGGAAGCAGTAAGGAGAAGACCATATTCTGTTGTTTTAATGGATGAAATTGAAAAAGCTCATCCTGAGGTATTTAACATTCTCTTACAAGCGCTTGATGACGGAAGAATTACTGACTCAAAAGGGCGTGTCGTTGACTTTAAAAATACGGTTATTATTATGACTTCTAATATTGGCTCACATTTTTTACTAGAACGAAGTGAAACGGAGGTTGAAATCTCTGAAGCGGTAAGGGAGAAAGTGATGAGTCAATTACAGGGACATTTCCGTCCTGAGTTCTTAAATCGAATCGATGAAACAATCCTCTTTAAGCCGCTATCATTGGACGAAATTAAGAATATCGTTGCCAAAATGATGAGAGAACTTCAAAATCGGTTAAGGCACCAACAAATTGATATAATCATTAATGAGAAAGCAAAAGAATTCATTGCCGTAAATGGATTTGATCCAATTTATGGGGCAAGGCCTTTAAAACGATTTATTCAAAGAAACATTGAAACCAAGCTAGCCCGTGAAATAATCGCTGGCAAGTTACATGATCAGTCAAGAGTGGAAATAAATATTAACGATGGGGAGATTACTTTATCGGTTTATTAAATACCTATAGAAAAAGGTCATCCATTAGATAGGATGACCTTTTTCTTAATGTTTTGTTGCAGGCTCGTTAGGAATTATTGCAGCAGCAATGTAAATCAAAATCGTTACCCCAACTGAAGCAATAGCAGCAGGCATAAATTCATATTTAGCACCTGCAGTCATTGAACTCACTACATATGTAAGCATTTGCACTAAAAGAAATGACCAGAAAAAGGTCCAAAAAAATCGCACTATTTTTCACCTCTAACCTATTTTACATCTTCATTTATATTATCATATGATTCTGAAATGATAAAGTGAAACTTCCGCCAGTGGTAAGTAATACCACTCAGGCTATTCCGAGCATTTTCCGTTTTTAAGAGGTGATTACTAATTTTCCAGCTTAGCTTAATAAAAATAGGCTAACCCCCCTTTCATCTTTAATGAGGCGGCATACAATACAGTGAGGAAATATGTAAAAGGAGATTTATCTATGGAGAATCGTAATTTTCAGATGGATACCCAATGGAATATTATTCACTACCCTGAAAAGCCTACCGGATTTGGGATCTTAATAATTGGAGATGAAAGACATTTTGTCGATGAAAGTAAATGCTTTTGGACACAAAATGAAGGAAGGTTAGCTATTGTTAACCAGCTTAAAGAAAAAGGGTACACCATTTTTTCCTCAAATCTATATGGGCTAAACTGGGGAAGCAATAATGCAGTTGAGCTTGCCGAGAGGTTATACCAGCATGTTATAAGAAGTGAAATATTAAATAACAAAATCCATATCTTAGCCGAAGGTATGGGGGCGCTGGTTGCCATAAGTTTAATGGAGAAAATGAAAGGGCGAATACGGTCAATTATTCTGCTCAACCCCATTATTTCCTTGAAAAACCATCTTGAACAAGAAAAGGAACATAAATTCTTTTATAAAAAGTTAATGAGGGAATTAGTAGCAGCACATCAAATGGACCAAAATGTACTCGAAAACCATATTTTCAGTATGGATGATAAAATAAATCTTCAATTTGGATGTCCAGTTAAAATAATTCATGTCCTTTCAGGGGGGAAATCGTATAACCAATCTAAAGTGTATCACCAAATAATCAGTGACCCAGAAATAAACCCTACTTTCATTCTACCTGAAAAAAAACAACAGCTTGGCAATATGATGTTAAAGTTTTTCAACAACCATGAAACGATCCTATAGGCTGGTCCTCCCCAAAAAGAAATAATTCCTTAGCGATACGCATAGGATTCATTAAGGTAAGTATGGGGAGGAATATTTTATGGACAAGGCAATTATATTTGGGATGTTTGACTTTGTTGGTTTTCACGTTGGCAAAAACCTGCTCAATAAAGGAATAGAGGTCAATGGCGTTCATATAGATGAGGTTGACAATATAGATTTTCTTGATGAAAAAAGACTAGAAGTCGGTCGAAATGCAAACTTTCTGGAAAAATCGTTATTCGAGTTGGAGAATAGTCCTAGGGAAGACATGAGTAATACAAGGCTTATATTTTCTATATATGACTTATTTATGCTTAAAAAGGAACAAATTTTACAAAATGAAGAGGTAACAAAGCCGATAATTCAGTATATAGAGGACAATAAAAAACATGCGAATATCGTTTTTATTCTTCCGATTCAAATGCTTACCAGAACATTTAGAGGAAAAGAAATCGAGGGATTCCTAAGTAAGATAAACGGATTAGTAAAGAATACACAGATATTGTATTTACCTGCTATTTATGGTCCATGGCAGCCGTTAACTTTTTTGTTTCAACAAGCTATTGTTTCCAAATTTAAAAAGACAGATATAACTCATGAAGAGCGGGAATGGATAAACGATGTCATATTTGTTGATGATGCCATTGAATCAATCTTAGAAATCATAGAGAAAGGAAAACCTGGGAGTTATTTGATTGAAAGTGGAAGGGATGACCAATGGTTCAGGTGTGCTTCTTTCCTAAAAATCGATGAAAATCAGGCTCGGTTAAGTAACTTATCATCAATACAAGGTGATCTTCCAGTATTAAAAGTAACAGTAAGAAAGGTAACCCCAATTTCAGCTTCTATCCTGGTACAAATGGAACATGTGCAGCGATTGTATGGAAATCGTTTATAAGGCAATTGGCATACTGTTTGAAAGAATCATGAAATATATGACCATAAAAAATAAAGATCCAGATATGTTGTGGATTAAAATTGTCTTTTCATTTATTTGTTGAAAGGTTAGAATAAAATTGGAAAAAGCAGTCATAGAATTATTTTCCTTTGTTCTATAAATTAATAATGTAAAGGAAACGTGTTATAGAAATGGCAACAGTACGAAGGAGATGCATGAAATGATAAACCGTTTCGGAATCATACTTTTATGCCTTTTTTTACTTGGGGCCTGCGGAAAGACAGAATCTACAGGTAAAATAAAAAAGGTTGGATTGTTAGTACCTGAAACGGTCAATGACCAAGTATGGGGGACGAAGGGCTTTAAAGGTTTGTTAAAAATACAGTCAAAATTTGATGTGGATGTGTTTTATAAAGAAGGAATGAATTCAGAAGCAGTTGTCGAACGTGCAGTAGAAGAGTTTGACCAAAAAGGGGTAAATCTAATATTCGGCCATGGGTCTGAATATGCTGAATACTTTAATAATCTTTCTAAAGATTATCCTGATATCCATTTTATTAGTTTTAATGGTGATGCTAAAAACAAAAACACAACTAGTCTGAATTTTAAAGCACACGCGATGGGTTTTTTTGGAGGAATGGTTGCTGCACATATGTCAAAAACACAAAATGTCGGTGTTATAGCTGCCCATGAATGGCAGCCAGAGATTGAGGGCTTCTATCAAGGGGCTATGGTTGAAAATAAAAACACGAATGTTAGTATAGAATATGTTGGAAATTGGGATGATGAAATAAAAGCCGTTAAATTAGCAAATGACATGATGGAAAAGGGAATTGATGTGATTTATCCTGCTGGCGACGGGTTTAATGTGCCAGTAATAGAAACAGTAAAGGAACACGGCATGTATGTAATCGGTTACGTTTCTGACCAATCTGATTTAGGTGAATCTACGGTATTAACAAGTACCATACAGCAGGTAGATATTTTATATGAAAAGGTTGCAGATCTATACAATAAAGGGGAACTAAAAGCAGGTAACCTTTCCTATGATTTTCAAGACAATGTTATTTCACTTGGTAAATTTAGTCCCCATGTAAACAAAGAATTCATTCAGGATATAAACAATCAAATTGAAGATTATAAAAAAACAGGAAACTTGCCAAAATGAAAAATTGAAGGAGTACATATGAACAGTCAAGATAAAACATTTCAATTTATGCAGATCGCGATGAAATACTTACCAGAAGCAAAGGAACAATTGGACACGGCTGGTGTGGAATTATCAATGGAATTAATCGAGCCATTCATGAATCTTTTTACAAAGGTCATGCAAGAAGCATATGAACTCGGTCTAGCTGAAGGTCGAAAAGAACTATAAAAAGGAAGTAAGCTCTCGTAATAGGGGGCTTATTTATTTTTTTTGCTATGTTAAGGATTATTTGTTGATTTTACAGCCAAGTTTTATTGGAGAGAAGCCCCTGAAGTGTAAATCAACTGCAAAGTTTAATTAGCCATTTTTTTTAATGGAATATACTTATTCGGAGAGAGAAATAAGAAGAAACAGTTGCTTAAAATAGGCTTTATTTGATAAAATTAGTACCAAGTCATAATAATTGATATTAAACTTTAGGATATAGAGAATCTTGCGAAAAAAAAGGAGTTGGAACTTGTGAAAGCAGGTATTGTTGGGATTGGCAGGTATTTACCAGAGAAAATTGTCACCAATAAAGATTTAGAAAAAATATTGGATACCTCTGATGAATGGATTCGTACGATGACAGGTATCGAAGAAAGAAGAATTGCTGCCGATGATGTTAATACATCAGATATGGCATTTGAAGCAGCAAAACAGGCCATTCAAGATGCTGGAATTACCGCGGAAGAGATTGATTTAATTTTGGTAGCTACCGTTACACCTGATACACCTTTTCCATCGGTTGCCTGCAGAATTCAAGAAAGGCTGGGGGCAAAAAAGGCGGCAGCGATGGATGTCAGTGCAGCATGTGCTGGCTTCATGTACGGAATTGTGACAGCGAAACAATTCATTGAAACCGAAGTTTATAAATATGTCCTAGTCGTTGGCGTGGAAAAGCTTTCGAAAGTTACTGACTGGAGTGACCGCAATACGGCAGTATTGTTTGGGGACGGGGCTGGTGCCACCATTATTGGACCTGTTTCAGAAAATCGCGGAATCCTTTCCTTTGAGCTTGGAGCAGATGGGACTGGATCAAAACACCTTTACCAGGATGAATATATTATTATGAATGGTAGAGAAGTGTTCAAATTTGCTGTAAGGCAAATGGGGGAAAGCTGTATCAATGTTCTCGAAAAAGCAGGTTTAACAAAGGATGATGTTGATTTCCTTATTCCTCATCAGGCCAATATTCGTATTATGGAAGCATCTAGACAAAGATTAGAGCTGCCAGTCGAAAAAATGTCCAAAACGATTAATAAATATGGTAATACTTCTGCTGCATCGATTCCAATTTCGATTGTGGAAGATTTAGAAGAGGGAAGAATTAAAGATGATGACCTTATTGTCATGGTTGGCTTCGGCGGAGGCTTAACTTGGGGAGCAATTGCCATTAGATGGGGAAAATAAAGAGATTTTTTTTGATAAATAACCATACGAAACAAGATACGAAATGAAGGAGATAGATAATATGGAAAAGCGCAGGGTCGTTGTAACAGGCGTAGGAGCAGTAACCCCACTTGGAAATGATGCTGAAACAACATGGAAGCACATATTAGAAGGTAAATCAGGGATTGGGCCATTGACAAGAGTTAATGCAGATGAATATCCTGCAAAAGTTGCCGCAGAATCTACTGATTTTAACCCAGAAGCCTTTATGGATAGAAAAGATGCACGCAAAATGGACCGTTTTACACAATTTGCAGTTGCATCGGCATTAATGGCAGTAAAAGATGCTAATTTAACTATTAATGAAGATAACTCCCATCGTGTTGGAGTATGGATTGGTTCTGGCATCGGCGGAATGGAAACATTTGAACAGCAATACGAAATATTTCAGAAGAGAGGCTACAAGCGTGTAAGCCCATTCTTTGTACCAATGTTGATTCCTGATATGGCAACAGGACAGGTTTCAATTATACTTGGGGCAAGAGGGTTCAATTCTTGTACAGTAACTGCCTGTGCAACAGGAACTAATTCCATAGGTGATGCCTTTAAAGTAATTCAACGCGGCGATGCAGATGCAATGGTGACCGGCGGAGCGGAAGCACCAATTACAAAAATGTCTGTCGCAGGCTTCTGCGCGAATACGGCTCTTTCAACAAATCCAGACCCGAAGACAGCTAGTAGACCATTCGATAAAAACCGCGATGGCTTTGTTATTGGTGAAGGTGCCGGGATCATTGTTCTGGAGGAACTTGATCATGCCTTAGCACGTGGTGCTAAAATCTATGCCGAAATTATTGGTTATGGGGCAACTGGTGATGCCTATCATATAACTGCACCAGCACCTGGTGGTGAAGGTGGTGCCCGTGCAATGAAAATGGCTATTAATGATGGCGGATTAAAACCTGAGGAAATTGATTATGTGAATGCGCACGGGACTAGTACTGAATATAATGACAAGTTTGAAACCCTTGCGGTTAAGGAAGTATTTGGCGAACATGCATATAAATTAGCAATCAGCTCAACTAAATCTATGACAGGACACCTTCTAGGTGCAGCAGGTGGTGTCGAAGCGATTTTCACTGTTTTAGCAATAAGAGACAGCATCCTTCCTCCAACAATGAATTATGAAACACCTGACCCTGAATGTGACTTAGATTATGTCGTCAATAAAGCACGTTCGAAAGAAATTAAAGCAGCCATGAGTAATTCGCTAGGCTTTGGCGGCCACAACGCAACGATTGTTTTCAAAAAATATGAATAAGTAAAAAATTCGACCAGAGATATTTTCTGGGCGAATTTTTTTTGAGAAATAATACCTTAGAAATACATGAACCACTTTTGTTACATTTAATAAACTGATCAGAGAGTGAGTGAAGTTAAATGGGGTGAAGTAATGGGAATCATTCGAACAGAGCAATGGTTAGAGGAGGAGATTGACAGACCCGTTAAGATTTGTAAAAGATTAGAGCCATATTTTAAAAAACAAACCGCAAAGGAAATTTATAATCAATTGATGGGTTTTGGGATGTATCAGCCGTCTAGGGCCGCAAGGAACAATCTTGTTCAGATGAAGGAACAAAAAGCATGGGATAAAGTAGAGCTTCTATTTAATAAATATAAACATAAATGGAATGGCCCTGACATACCAATTTTTCTCTTTCCAGTAGCACAGTCAGGAGGTTTTTTTATCAGAGAAGTTAAAAGCAAGGCTGGTGTTTCGTTCCCTGATAAAATGTTTCTTTTTCTCTCTACTTATGATGACCCAAAAGAAGTAGAGGCACTTTTGATTCATGAATACCACCACGTCTGCCGGCTTAGGTTGTTAGATAAAAGGCTGGAAGACTATACTTTGCTTGATTCCATTATCATAGAAGGACTGGCAGAATATGCAGTTTTAAAAAATTGTGGACGGGAATATTTAGCTCCATGGTGCCGTATGTATAAAGAAAAGGAGTTATTAAATTTTTGGGAGAAATATTTGAAAGAACAGCTAAACACAAAAAAACATGAAAAGAAACACGATGAATTACTTTATGGGGGAGGAAGACTGCCAAATCTATTAGGTTATGCTGCAGGATATCATTTGATTGAACATTTTTACAAAAACAATAATTATTCTACAAAACTATCTTTTATAAATCCTGCAATAAAATATCTAGAATACTATAATAAAACCTTAGAAAAAAGCCAGTGAAATAAGGCTTTTTTTAATGATGAAATAACATATATTAGAAATTGTGCAAAAAAATCTTGCAATTGTAACAATTCTGTAATAGAATTTTATTGAATATATAGAATAAACTGAATAATTAAAAAAAGTTGGAAGGTGTACTATGAGCGCAAAAAAATCGCTGCACAAAGAGGCACCATTGCTTGAAGTGAAAAATTTACAGACCGCTTTTGATATTGACGGAACTGATTATAATGCAGTAGAAAATGTTTCGTTCAATGTAATGCCAGGGGAAATTATCGGTATTGTTGGAGAATCTGGTTGTGGTAAGTCTGTTTTGAGCCTTTCAATTATGAAGTTACTCCCGAAAGGAAGTGGAAAAATAAAATCAGGTGAAGTCATTTTTGATGGATTAAATCTTGAGAAAATGTCCGAATCACAAATCAATAAAATCCGTGGGAAAGACGTCTCCATGATTTTCCAAGAACCAATGACCTCATTAAATCCAGTCTTTACAATTGGATATCAACTCCAAGAAGTCCTTTTTAACCATACAAAGATTACTAAAAAAGAGGCTCGGTTAAAATCGATTGCCTTATTGAAAAGTGTTGGAATCTCCCGGCCAGAAAAACTCGTTGATGAGTATCCGCACCAATTATCAGGCGGAATGAGACAACGCGTCATGATCGCCATTGCCATTGCTTGTCAGCCTAGATTATTAATTGCTGATGAACCAACCACTGCCCTCGATGTTACCGTTCAAGCCCAAATTCTCGAACTTTTAAAAGATATACAAGCCGTAAATGATATGTCTGTTATTTTGATTACACATGATTTGGGTGTAATTGCTGAAATGTGTGACGAAGTAATGGTGATGTATGCTGGAAGGATTGTAGAACGGACCGATGTGGATACACTTTTCCATAATCCTAAACATCCATATACAAGTTTGCTCTTAGGGGCAATCCCGAAATTGGATGGACAAGAAGAACGGTTAAGTTCGATTAAAGGTATCGTCCCATCGCTTCTAAATATGCCGAAAACTGGCTGCCGTTTTGCCCATCGATGTCCAAACGCCATGCCTGAATGCACTAAAATTACCCCTTTGCTTGAAGATGTTGAACAAGGCCATGAGGTTGCCTGTTTGCTCTTTGAAACTAGCAAGCCAAGAGAAGGGGTGAAAAAATGAGTACCATTTATATACATAAAAAGGAAGCCTATTCTTCCTCTCAATCTGAAAATCTATTAGAGATTAAAAATCTTAAAACCTATTACCCAGTCAAAGGTGGGTTCTTCAAGCGCACTATTGGAAATGTAAAAGCGGTAGATAATATCTCTTTTGAGATAAAAAAAGGAGAAACTCTTGGACTAGTAGGTGAATCCGGATGTGGCAAATCTACGGCAGGGAGAACCATTCTTCGTTTACTTAAACCAACGGGAGGACAAATTCTCTTTAATGGAAAAGACATTACCAAAGTATCTGGTAAATCACTTCGAGAGATTCGCAAAGATATGCAGATGGTCTTTCAGGATCCCTATGCTTCCTTGAATCCAATGCAAATGGTTGGAGATATAATTGCAGAACCCATTTATAATTTTTCAAAAAAAGATAAAGCTGAGTTAAAACGGGAAGTCATGGATTTGTTAGATAAAGTAGGCTTGCCGCCCGATGCCTATTACAAGTATGCCCACGAATTTTCTGGGGGACAGCGCCAAAGAATTGGAATAGCAAGAGCTCTAGCATTAAAACCCAAATTAATTATCGCCGATGAACCGGTTTCAGCACTAGACGTGTCTGTCCAATCACAGGTATTAAACCTGTTAAAGGACTTACAGGATGAATTTGATCTTACTTTTCTTTTCATTGCGCATGACTTAAGTGTTGTTAAACACATGAGTGACCGAATAGGTGTTATGTACCTAGGGAATATGGTTGAGGTTTCGAATAAGGACAACCTATACGCTAAACCTCTCCATCCATATACACAGGCATTAATTTCAGCTATTCCAACTCCAGATCCCAGGGTAAAAAGGGAGCGGGTCATTTTAAAAGGTGATGTGCCAAGCCCTATCAGTCCTCCATCTGGATGCACATTCCATCCCCGCTGCCCAATGGCAATGGAGGAATGTTCTAAAAGTAAGCCAGTATTAAAGGAGGTGAAGCCCTCTCATCGAGTAGCTTGCCACCTTTACTAGAAAAGTGAAAGTGCCTAGGGGCTGGAGCTAGTCTGTTGCAAAAGGATAAATATAAAACAATTAGGGGGGAAACAAATGAAGAAGAGAAGTATGCTTATGTTAGCAGCATTAATGCTGGTTCTGTCCGCATTTTTAGCAGCTTGCAGCGGCGGTGAAAAAGCGGGTACAAAGAAAAATGAAAATGAAGGTAAAAGCGGCGAAACAGCCGGAAAACCACAGGATGGCGGCACACTAGTCTATGCATTGGATTCAGCACCTGAAGGTAAATTCAACTACTCTTTTTATGGTACACAAACTGATGCATATGTAATTGATTTCTTTGATGAAAACTTAATTGATTATGATGAGAACCTAAAGGCACAACCACATATCGCCTCATGGAAAACAGCAGACAATAAAGTGTTTGACTTCGAAATCAAACAAGGTGTTAAATGGCACAACGGGGACGAATTATCAGTTAAGGACTGGGAATTCGCTTTGAAAGTTGTTGCTGACAAGGATTATGAAGGTCCGCGCTTTGATAACGTAAGAAACATTATGGGTGCACAAGATTATCATGATGGTAAAGCAAAGGAAATCGCTGGTATTAAAGTAGTCGACGATTACCACATTCAAATTACATTCGATAAGGCCCGTGTAAACAACTTGGATAATCTTTGGACATACCCTATGAACCGTACAGCATTTAAAGGAATTGCTGTAAAAGATATGATGGGGTCTGAACAGGTTCGTACAAAGCCAGTTGGTTTAGGACCATTTAAAGTTTCTAAAATTATCCCCGGTGAATCAGTTGAAATGGAGCGTTTTGATGATTACTTCGGAGGCAAACCGCATATCGAAAAAGTCGTTGTTAAAGTGATCGACCCATCTCTTTCTGTAGGAGAACTTAAAAACGGAACGCTTGATATGACTTCTTTCCATCCTAGTATTATTGATCAAGTTAAAGCGCTGGATAATGTAAACGCAGTAACTTATCCTGGCGTAAGCTATTACTATGTTGGTTTCAGATTAGGTACTTGGGATGGCGAGAAAAATGTCATGAACGAACCAAAATACCAAGAGAAAAAGCTTCGTGAAGCAATGTATTATGCAATCAATCGTGAGGAATGGGTTAAGGCGTTCTTCTTTGGTGTAGGTAAACCTGTGAACCGTCCAATCCCGACAAACCATTGGATTGCAGCACCTAATGAAGATTTAGAGCAATACAAATATGATCCGGAAAAAGCTAAATCACTATTAGATGAAGCAGGCTACAAAGACGTTGATGGCGATGGATTCCGTGAAGATCCAAACGGTAAGAAATTCGTTGTAAACTTCAGCCACTATGCAACGGATAACCCAACTTTTGAATCTCGTGCCAAAGCAATGACTCAATATTGGGAAGCTGTTGGATTGAAAACTAAATTAACGATGACTGACGTAAATCTTTACTATGAAATGCTTGAAAAAGCGGACAAATCAATGGAAGTATTCTTCGGAGGCTGGTCAACTGGTGCAGATCCAGATCCAACGCCACTTTGGGGCTCAAAAGCACTTTGGAACTATCCACGCTGGGTAAATGCGGACAGTGATAAATTGTTGGATCAAGCACTTGATATCAGTGTTGTTGGAACAGATAACGAAAAACGTAAGGATCTTTATGTACAATGGCAAAAACTATTCATGCAAGATCTTCCCGCATTACCAATTGCTGAACTAGAAGAAACAATGGCTGTTAGCAAGCGAGTTCAGGAAGTTAAATTTGACGTATCTGGTATGAACCGTCCAAATGAATGGTGGATAAAACAATAGTACAGTTTTCTAAAAAGTTAATACAATTTGTTTTAAGGGCTTACTAATACTGACAACTCAATTTTGAACTTCAAATGGGAGAAGGCTTTGCTTCTCCTATTTGAACAAATTAGGCGAGATATACAGCTTGTGGTTACCGAGGCTTATAGACAAGGAGAATGCACATGTTGAAATATGCATTTCGTAGAATATTGGGAATGATTCCAATGTTACTCCTTACTTCCATAGTAGTGTTTTCCTTGGCAAAATTAATGCCGGGGGATTCTCTTAGTGGAGAGATTGATCCAAGAAATACAAATCCAGAATACATCGCAGAAATGCGTGAGAAATTGGGATATAATGATCCGATGCCTCAGCAGTATTTCCGTTGGATTAGTGGTTTCGTGGAGGGGGATTTTGGGAAATCAACACGATTCAAAATTGCTGTATCTGAGGTTATTGGAGAACGTCTCCCTAACACCATACTATTAGGCATTTCAGCTATCTTAATAACATACGTCCTTGCATTTTTTATGGGTTCATATGCAGGTCGAAAGCCGTATACCTTAATGGATAACCTAATAGGAGGATTAAACTACATAGGCTTGGCAATTCCATCCTTTATTGCAGGGGTATTCGCCATCTTTTTCTTTTCATTTAAGTTAGGCTGGTTTCCATCTAATGGCTCAGTAGACATTGGTGTTACAGATGGAACCTTAGAATGGTGGCTAAGCCGTTTTCACCATGTTTTTTTACCAGCTATCGTACTTGGATTATTAAGTACAGCAAGTTATACACAATTTTTACGTAACGATATTATTGAAAATAGTCGTAAAGATTATGTTCGTACGGCTCGTGCAAAAGGGACTCCGGAAAGTAAGATATACAATGTTCATATTTTAAGAAACTCAATTATCCCACTTATAACCTTTTTAGGCTTTGATATTGTTGCCATTATTAGTGGTGCTATTATCACCGAGACGATTTTTACATATCCAGGTCTTGGACAATTATTCCTGCAGTCTGTCGGGACAAGAGATTATCCAGTATTAATGACATTGACCATGTTTTTCTCTTTCTTAACACTTATCGGCAATTTAGTAGCGGATGTATTATATGGTGTTGTAGATCCGAGAATTAGGCTAGATTAGGGGGAGAAAAAATGAAAGTCGTAACACAATACGAAAAAAATGTTATCGTAACACCCCCGAAAAAAAGTTTATCTCCTTTTGCCATTGCTCGAAAGAAATTTGTAAAAAATAAATTAGCAATGGTCAGCTTTACCTTTTTATTAATTGTTACTATTGTTTCGATACTAGCTCCTTTTATTACCACTGCAGATATTACGAGAATTAATATTGGCCAAATGTCGTTAGAACCATCGGGTGATCATTGGCTTGGAACGGATAAAGCCGGGCGGGATGTTTTTACGAGATTACTCTATGGGGGCCGCATATCGTTATTAGTTGGAATGAGTTGTACATTATTTGTCATTTTACTTGGAACATTGATCGGCTCTATTTCAGGTTATTTTGGTGGAACAGTAGATAGTCTATTAATGAGATTTACTGATTTTATCTTAAACTTTCCATTTCTAGTATTTGTAATAGTCCTTAATGCCATTCTTTTTGGAAAAGTAAATGGGTTATGGGTATTAATCGGCACCATTAGCTTGTTAAGCTGGGGGGGAATCGCCCGGATTGTCCGTAGTAAAATCCTCGCTGAAAAAGAAAATGAATATATTACGGCAGCTATTTCAATTGGTTGTTCACCAGCCAAAGTAATTATGAAACATCTATTACCAAACATTTTATCTACTATTATCGTGCAAGCGACGATTACATTTGCGACAATGATTGTCGCTGAAACAGGATTAAGTTTTCTTGGCTTTGGTGTCCCTCAGGAAATTCCAAGTTGGGGAAATATGTTGAATTCGGCAAACGAGCCGGATGTTCTCCAATTTAAGCTTTGGATATGGGTACCGCCGGCATTAATTATAACGATTACTATTTTATCGATAAACTTTATCGGAGAAGGACTAAAGGATGCTTTCAATCCAAAATCAAAAAGATAAAATCTGCCATTAATGTGGTAGATTTTTTTGTTATTCTCTTCATTCTGGAATAACCAATATCATATACCCATATACATTAAGAAATATAATAGGACAAGTGCTAAAAAATTAGGTCAATCATTGAAATTGGAGCAAAATATATATAAAGGAATAATTTAACTAAGGTCTGCCCATACTGATTTACAAACAGTTTCTTGAAGTGAGGGGTTGTAAAATGTTGTATCTTCATGATGTATGGGTAAATTGGTTTGAAGGGGAAGAAAACGGTTATAATGTATGTCACTTTCATGAATGGCGTAAGGATGACGGGGTGGAACTGTTAGATCAGGTACCACTGATAAAAGTTGAGCCTGTTTTGTTTAAGTACATTGAAAACGATTTGTCGGAATTACCTCAACAACTTCTAGATGATATTTATCAGAAAGCCTATTTAAGAAAAAACCATGAAAGAGTTCAACTTGACTATTGCTTCGTGGTAACGGATGGAATTGGGATCTTAGCAATTGATACCATAGGCTATAATATCCCGATTCGAAAAAGTCGGTTAATTCCTAGACAAGAGCAATTGGTGTACGAAATGATTGCTCAACACGAGGCTACTAAATATCATTTTTATGAGCAGGAAAAAATGAAGGACTATCATATTCTCTCACCTGAACCAGAACTAATGAGAGGTTTAACAAGAAAAGAGCGTCAATTAAAACAACTGTTATTTATGGCTTTAGATCAATTGCTCTCATCTAGTAATGAAGCAGAAGTTAGATATTGGTATACCGAATGGTGCCCGGAGCATTATTCAACCATTCAAGAATTAAATTTTGAAGCTGCATGGGAACAATTGTTTGAAGAAACAAAGTATGGGTGGTCTAAGCGACATGAGACATTTTGTGAAAATTTAATAAAAGGACAGCCGTTTTTTGAAAAGCTTTGGGAAATGGAGCACGGTCCGAAAGTAAATTAAAAGCCTGACCCAAAAGATATGTATTCCATATCTTTTGGGGTCAGGCTTTTTGTTGTTATCTTTTTTTTCTACCAAGTCCCATTGCATTTTCCATTTTTTTAAGGGTTTTAGCTGCCACTAGATTTGCCTTTTCTGCACCTTCATCTAGAATCCGGTCGAGTTCTGATGATTCGAGTAAATCATAGTATTTTTCTTGGATAGGCTGAAAGAAATTTACGACGACATCTGCTAAATCGCCTTTAAAATCACCATATCCTTTCCCTTCATACATTCCTTCAATTTCTGTTATTGATTTACCACCTAGGATAGAATAAATCGATAATAGGTTAGATATACCAGGTTTGTTTAATTTATCGAATTTAACAATTCCTTCTGAATCGGTGACAGCACTTTTAATTTTCTTCTCAATCTGTTTCGGGTCATCTAATGGTGTAATAATTGCCTTTTTATTTGGATCTGATTTGCTCATTTTTTTTGTTGGTTCTTGTAATGACATAATTCTAGCACCAATTTTAGGAATACTAATCTCAGGGATAGTTAATACGTCCCTGTATTTTTTATTAAATCTTTCAGCTAAATCCCGTGTTAATTCTAAATGTTGCTTTTGATCTTCACCTACTGGTACAAGATTCGTGTTATATAAGAGGATATCTGCAGCCATGAGTGGCGGGTAGGTTAAAAGACTTGCCTGCACAGCCTCTTTACCAGTAGATTTATCCTTAAATTGTGTCATTCTTTCAAGTTCACCAATATAGGCAACACATTGCATAATCCATCCTGCCTGTGCGTGAGCAGGGACCTCTGATTGGATAAATAAAGTAGCTTTTTCTGGATCAATTCCAACTGCTAGATACAATGCCGCTAAACTTCGAATATTTTTGCGAAGTGTTATTGGATCCTGTGGAACCGTAACGGCATGCTGGTCAACGATACAAAAGAAACAATTGTATTCGTTTTGCATTTCAACAAACTGCTTTAATGCCCCGATATAGTTACCAAGTGTTATTGTTCCACTCGGCTGAATACCAGAAAAAATCGTTTTCATGATTAATTTCCTCCTAAAAATATATAAAAAAAAACCATTCATCCCCATAAAACTAATAGGGACGAATGGTTCCGCGGTACCACCCTAAATTACTCAATAAAGAGTCACTCAATTCCACAATCATCCACAATGACGATCGGGAGTCCTTTTAACGCAAGGAAAACGTCAAATCCTACTTTTATATGTTCAGACAGAGGCTCCAAAGTCCATTCCGTATTTATTCGTGTTTGTTTACACCAGCCACAAACTCTCTGAAACGAAGGAAAATACGTACTACTCTTTATCATAGCCTGTTAAGCAACTATACAATTGTTCTTATTATAAATGAACTGTATATTTAATTTCAAGTCCGTAAAAAATAATATAGGCAACAGGAGATTAACATCAGTACACCGTTAGCTAATCCATGAAATAGAAGGGGTGATGGATTGAATGTAATGAGCTCTGATAATGCAGGAATATCTTCCAACCTTCTATTGTTTTGCCCTCTTGAAAAAGTCAAATTAAATGATTTACCAATGGCATCGTAAAAGCCAGAATTTATCGTATAAAGTAGTAAGGATGTAAGAAGGAGCAGAGAAGAAACATAAAACGATATATCGATATAACTAAATAATGAAAATCCTTTTTTTGAAAATGAAGAAATTATTAGTATAATCAACTGTGTTAGTGCCAATATTAAAAGTCTTTTCCTTAATCTGTAATTCACAGTATAACCTCCAAAACATAGATTTAATAAGGGTAGACACTTAATATTATACAAATAAATTATTATAAGTGTAAATTATAACACAGGAATTTGTAACGAATACGTAACGAATGTTTCAATACTGTAAATAAAATTGTAAAAAATAATGTACAATTAATTTAAAATATGTATAATAGAGAATGTAGTAATTTTTCAGAATAATAGAAAAGGGAGGTCTACAAGTGAAGAAATCAAAACTTTCACTACTTTTAGTTCTATCACTAGTTCTAAGCATGTTTCTAGCAGCATGTTCAGGCGGAGACAAGAATGAAGGAAAAGAGAAGAATGAAGGCAATAATAATGCTGGCACTGAGGAAACAACTTTAGCAGATAAACAAGTTCTTAATGTTCTTGAAACTGCAGAAATTCCATCTATGGACAGCGTGATGTCTCAAGACGTATTAAGCTTCACAATGTTAAATGCTACAAACGAAGGTTTATATCGTTTAGATCCCGACCAAAAAGTTATCCCTGGCGTTGCTGAGGCTGCACCAACATACAATGACGACAAAACTGTTATCACAATTAAACTAAAACAAAATACAAAATGGTCAAACGGTGACCCAGTTACTGCTCATGATTTTGTGTTTGCATGGCAACGTGCAATTGATCCGAAAGTTGCTGCTCCCTATGGCGCATACTTCATGGAGGGCAAAATCAAAAATGCATCTGAAATTGTTGCTGGTAAAGCGAAAATAGAAGATTTAGGTATTAAAGCATTAGATGATTATACTGTCGAAATCACTTTAGTGAGAGCGCTTCCATATATCGAATCTTACTTAACATTCCCATTGTTCTACCCACAAAACAAAAAGTTTGTTGAAGCAGAAGGCGCTAACTATGCGAAAGATGCTACTCACCTACTTTACAATGGTCCATTTAAAATGACTAAGTGGGATGGCCCAACTGGAACTGAATGGGTATTAGAAAAGAATGCTGATTACGTTAATGCTAAAGACGTTACTTTAGAGAAAATCAACTTTAACGTTTCTAAAGACCCACAAGCTTCTGCAAACGCATATACTGCAGGCGAAGCTGATATCACAGGGAAGCTTGCACAAGCTGCGATTCTTTCTCAATTTGAAGGACAAAAAGATTTACTACGCTACCAAGAGCCATCTATCTGGTGGTTAAAAATGAACGAAAAGAATAAAGCATTGAAAAATGTTAACATCCGTAAAGCGATTGCTTTATCTGTTGACAAAAAAGCTTTAACAGAAGATGTATTAGCAAACGGATCTATCCCTGCTGATTTCCTTGTACCAAAAGGTTTCTCATTCTTAGATGGTAAAGATTTCCGTGATACTGCTGGAACTTACCTAAGCACTAACAAAGAAGAAGCTAAAAAGCTTTGGGAAAAAGGTCTTAAAGAAACAGGCCTTAAAGAAGTAGCATTTACTTATGTTGGTCAAGATACTGAAACTTCAAAATTAACTGACGCTTTCGTTAAAGACCAATTAGAGAAAAACTTACCTGGATTAAAAATTACTGTCGAGGCTGTACCATTCAAAATTCGTATTGCTCGTGAAGACGCTCAAGATTACGATCTATTAATGGGTGGTTGGGGACCTGACTACGCTGACCCTATGACATACATGGATCTATGGGTTACTGGCGGCGGACAAAACCACATGGATTATAGTAATCCAGAATTTGATAAGTTAATTAAATCAGCTAGTGAAGAACTTGTAGCTAAGCCACAAGATCGTTGGAAAGCTCTTCAAGATGCAGAAAAAATCTTGTTAGAAGATGATGCGGCAATCGCACCACTTTACCAACGTTCAGTTAACCTTCTTATCAATCCAAAGGTTAAAGGTTTTGCTCACCATGCATTTGGTCCGGATTATAGTTACCAGTGGATTAAAATCACAAAATAGTAGCTATACTACTCAAATAGAAAGAGAGTATATTGAAGAAATATACTCTCTTTTTACCTGTATGGGAATTGTCGAAAAACGTCGAATATTTAAAAAATTAGGAGGTGTAGGCATGGCAAAATATATCTTACAACGAACTGGCTATATGATAATTACACTTTTAATCGTAACATCACTTACTTTTTTCCTCATGAAGCTAATTCCAGGTAGCCCATTTAATAACTTCGAAAAGCTCTCAGAAGTTCAGCGCGATATTTTGCTGGATAAATATGGTTTGAATGAACCTCTGCCTGTTCAATATTTTAATTATATGAGGAATTTGGTAAAGGGTGACCTAGGAGTATCCTTTCAATTTGACAATACCCCTGTAACAGAACTTATTGCTAACCGCATTGGGCCATCTGCACAATTAGGTTTGCAAGCTATGATAGTTGGTGCAATAATTGGCATATTCTTGGGTGTAATTGCTGCCTTAAAGCAAAATACATGGATAGATTATGGGTCTACATTTATTGCTGTAGTTGGTAAATCAGTACCGTCATTTATATTTGCTGGATTGCTTCAGTTTTATATTTCTGTTAAATTGCATTGGCTTCCTGTTATGTTATGGAAAGGACCTGAATATACCATTCTGCCTACCATTGCATTAGCGATGTTTCCAATATCAATTGCGGCACGGTTTATGCGTACTGAGATGATAGAGGTATTAGGATCTGATTATATTACTTTGGCGAGAGCAAAGGGAGCAAGCCGTTGGCAAATTAGTCTAAAGCATGCACTTAGGAATGCATTAATACCTGTTGTGACTGTATTAGGACCCTTAGCTGTTAGCTTAATGACTGGTTCATTAGTTATTGAACAAATTTTTGGAATTCCAGGACTTGGGGAACAATTTGTTAAATCAATTAATATGAATGACTACCCTGTCATTATGGGAACCAATATTTTATTTGCTGTATTATTTGTTGTTGTTATCTTGATTGTTGATATTCTATATGGAATCATCGACCCACGTATTCGTATATCGGGGGGGAAAACTAAATGAGCAACAAAGACATTACAATTTCAAAGGATATGTTTGCTCCTGCCCATATTGACCCATCAAAAAGTGAAAAAATCTCCAAAAAGAGCCTAAACTTTTGGCAGGATTCATGGCTAAGAGTTCGGAAGAATAAAGGTGCGGTTGTTAGCTTAGTAGTCTTAGCTATCATGCTTATTTTGGCATTTGTTGGTCCGATGATTACGCCGTATGATTTCGATACACAAAACACTAAGCATAATAACTTGCCGCCGCGTATTCAAGGTTTAGAAGATGTAGAATGGCTTCCATTTGATGGAACATTATCCAGAAGAGACGGCACAGTGTACAACGCATATGAAGTTCGGAAAATTGATGCCTATTACTGGTTTGGAACTGATAATTTAGGCCGAGACCAGTTTGCACGAATTTGGAAAGGTACACAAGTATCGTTATTTATTGCCTTCATGGCAGCATTAATTGATATGGCCATTGGTGTTGCATATGGAGCTGTATCTGGTTATTTAGGCGGAAAAATTGACGGTGTTATGCAACGTATTATAGAAGTTATTGTTGGTATTCCCAACCTGATTGTTGTTGTATTAATGATTTTGGTGTTAAAGCCAGGTATTATTCCAATCATAATCGCCTTAACTATAACCGGCTGGACTAGTATGGCCCGAGTTGTCCGAGCACAAGTGTTGAAATTTAAAGGTCAGGAATTTGTTTTGGCTGCCAAGACACTAGGTGCTTCTAATTCTTCAATTATTTTTAAACATATGATTCCGAACATGTTTGGTGTCATTATAATAAATACGATGTTTTCAATCCCAAATGCTATTTTCTTTGAAGCATTTTTGAGCTTTATTGGGTTGGGATTACAAGAACCGAATGCATCTTTAGGAACATTAGTCAATTCAGGATTTAAATCTATGATTGCATTTCCTTATCAAATGATTATTCCTTCCGTTATGATAGCTATTATTATGGTGTGCTTTAACTTAGTGGCGGACGGATTACGAGATGCGTTGGATCCAAAAATGCGTGATTAGAAGGCAGGTGTATGTAAATGGAGAAAGTTTTACAAGTAAAGGATTTAAAAATATCGTTTCATACATTTTCTGGAGAAGTACAAGCGATTCGTGGTGTAAGCTTTGATTTATATAATGGTGAAACATTAGCGATCGTTGGTGAATCAGGTTCTGGAAAATCAGTTACAACAAAATCAATCATGCGGTTACTTCCTGAACACAATTCAGAAATTAAAAGTGGTGAAATTCTTTTCGAAGGAAAAGATCTAACAAAACTTAAAGATAAAGAAATGCAAAAAATCCGTGGAAAAGATATTTCAATGATTTTCCAGGATCCGATGACTTCACTAAATCCAACAATGAAAATTGGTAACCAGATTATGGAGCCTCTTATTAAACACCAAAATATGAGCAGACACGCTGCAAAGGAAAGAGCAGTTGATTTATTAAAACTAGTTGGTATTCCAAAGGCAGAGATACGTGTAGATCAATACCCGCATCAGTTCTCCGGTGGGATGAGACAAAGGGTTGTTATCGCTATTGCCTTGGCATGTAATCCTAAAATTCTTATTGCCGATGAACCGACAACTGCTCTAGACGTTACAATTCAAGCACAAATTCTTGAATTAATGAAGGATCTACAAAAGAAAATTGATACATCGATAATCTTCATTACGCATGACCTTGGGGTTGTTGCTAATGTAGCGGATCGTGTAGCAGTTATGTATGGTGGGAAAATTGTTGAAATTGGTACAGCCGATGAGATTTTCTATAATCCACAACATCCATACACATGGGGCTTAATCAGTTCAATGCCTGACATGGATACACATGATGAGGAGTTATTCTCGATTCCTGGGACACCACCTGATTTATTAGATCCTCCAAAAGGTGATGCGTTTGCACCGCGTAACCCATTTGTTATGAAAATTGATTTAGAGCAAGAGCCGCCTTTCTTTAAAGTTTCTGACACACATTATGCAGCAACATGGCTGTTACATCCTGATGCACCAAAGGTTAACCCACCTGAGGCTGTAAAAAGACGCCAAAATCAATTTGCAGGAAATACTTCAGTAGCTACTCTAGAGAAAACGAATCAAGGTCAATTCCCTGGAATAAAGGAGGGGAAATAAATGGCTCAAAGAGAAAAATTACTTGAGATTAAAAATTTAAAGCAATATTTTAATGAAGGTAAAGTGAACGAAGTAAAAGCAGTAGATAATGTCTCTTTTGATATATTTAAAGGTGAAGTAATGGGATTAGTAGGAGAGTCTGGTTGTGGTAAATCAACAACAGGTCGAACAATAATCCGTTTATACGATGCTACTGGCGGCGAAGTTTTATACGATGGAGTTAACGTCCACGGTAAAAAGTCTAAAAAACAATTAAAAGATTTTAATCGGAAAATGCAAATGATATTCCAAGATCCATATGCGTCATTAAATCCGAGATTAAAAATAGCTGATGTTATTGCCGAGGGAATTGATATCCATGGCTTGGCAAATTCAAAAAAAGATCGGATGGAGCAAGTATATGAGCTTTTAGAAACCGTTGGCTTGAATAGAGAGCATGCGAACCGCTATCCTCATGAATTTAGTGGTGGTCAGCGTCAGCGAATTGGTATTGCACGTGCCCTTGCTGTTCAACCAGAATTTATCATTGCTGATGAACCTATTTCAGCGTTGGATGTTTCTATCCAAGCGCAGGTTGTTAACTTAATGAAAAAACTTCAAAAAGAGAAAAACTTAACTTATCTCTTCATTGCCCATGATCTTTCAATGGTAAAATACATTAGTGATCGTATCGGTGTTATGTATTTTGGTAAAATGGTAGAACTTGCACCTGCCGATGAACTTTATAAAAATCCACTGCACCCGTATACACAATCACTTTTATCAGCGATTCCTGCTCCAGATCCAATCAGTGAACGGACACGGAAACGGAAATCATATGATCCAGCCAGACATAACTACGAGCCTAATGAATCAGTTGAATTTAGAGAGGTGACTCCTGGTCACTTTGTTCTATGCTCGGAAAAAGAGTTCAAACAATACAAAGTACAATCTAAATAAAACAAAAAAAACGATCTCGCTGCGAGATCGTTTTTTTTGTTTATTATTTCTTATTGCCCCCGACAGTTTTCCATCCAGTCTGGTATTTAGCACTTTCATCAACAAATTCACTTCGATTTTTACCACCAAACACTTTTTCACCAAAACTGTTTGTAATAACACCCATTAGGGCAGTAATTCCTACAATTAGTAAAGCAACAATAGTTAAATCCAATATGTATGCTCCCATAGTATTAACCCCCTTCATTATCAGCTGTTTTGAATATTCGTAGCACGATATTAATATCCCTCCTTTATTGTAAAAGAACTTACCGTTTATTTAAAGAGGAAATTAAATAACTTTCGATTTGATTTTTAAAATAAATGAATGCGTTTTCACTGCGAATTTTTAATTGAGAATAGAATTTTGGATTATCGTTTTTTGCCGTAGAGAAATAAATTGTTAAAGTAGTGAAAACAATTTATTTCTGGATGACAAACTCTTAATTACACAGTATAGACGAAAATTATAGGAAGAGGAATAATGATTATTGAAAAATTTCAAGATGAAATAATAAAAAAATATGAAACTTTTAGGAGAATTATTCGTCTAATATAGTGAAACAACAAATTTTTGAATTGTTTTTCGTCTTACAATATTTTTTGAAAAAAAGATACCCTTTTAAGAAACAGTGGTGTATAATCAATGATATAAATTACTTATTTATAATGATTATTGAAAGATGATTTAACTTGATTATAATAAATTGGTTTAATAATTCAATATACGGGATATATCAATAAATAGACGCAAATAAAAGAGGAGTGTGAAGATCGAATGGTTACACTATACACTTCACCAAGTTGTACATCATGTAGGAAAGCCAAATCATGGTTAGAAGAACATGAAATACCATACACAGAGAGAAATATTTTCTCCGAACCATTAACAATGGAAGAGATAAAAGAAATACTTCGGATGACTGAAGATGGTACGGATGAAATTATTTCAACAAGATCAAAGACATTTCAAAAATTAGACGTTAACTTAGATGCAATGCCGCTTCAGGATTTATTTGGATTAATAAAAGAGAATCCTGGTCTCTTGCGCAGGCCGATTATAATCGATGAAAAACGTTTACAAGTTGGATATAATGAGGATGAAATCAGACGATTCCTCCCAAGAAGAGTCAGAACGTTTCAGTTGCGCGAAGCACAGCGTATGGTTAATTAAATAAATAGGCCTTCTTTTTGGAGGTCTTTTTTTGTATATAAAAAATAATATCGTTGTGGTTTCTATTCCACTTTGCTACAATATAATGAAAATCTTAACTAAGTTGAATAGGTATTAACACGGTTTTTTAGATTTCAGCCTTTTTTATTTCCCTTATTAGTACTTTTATCATAAAATAAAAGTACACGAGTATTTACTTTTTTACACCCTTATGAAAATTTTTTTGAAATTAAGTAAATGCTAAGGCAGTATCTGCTTGGGGGTATTTAGTCCCTTCAATCTGGAAAACGGAAGGGAGAGGTTTTTAATGGAGATTGAACGCATTAATGAAAATACAGTGAAGTTTTACATTTCATATGGTGATATAGAGGAAAGAGGCTTTGACCGTGAAGAGATTTGGTACAATCGCGAACGTAGTGAAGAACTCTTTTGGGAAATGATGGATGAAGTCCATGATGAGGAAGAATTTGTTATTGAAGGTCCTCTTTGGATTCAAGTCCAAGCACTTGATAAAGGCTTAGAGGTTCTGGTTACCAAAGCACAGTTGTCAAAAGATGGAGAAAAGTTTGAACTCCCCATTCCTAATGAAAAAATAAAAGATTTTCCTGCTGATGATAAGATTGAGGGTCTTTTGGATCATCATTTTAATCGCAATCATTCAGATGAGGAAGATATAATTCTTGAGGAAGAAACGTTAGAATTCCTCATTGGCTTTAAAGACTTTGAGGATGTTATTAGCTTATCTAATCGTTCAGGATTGGATGATTTAGTGACAATGCTGTATCATTTTGAAGGAAAATACTATTTATATATTGAATTTCCTGAAGACTTATTTGAAGAAGATGAAATTGACGATATATTAAGTATTTTGCTTGAGTACGGTTTTGAAACACAACTTACCATTCATCGTATTCAAGAATATGGTAAAGAAATAATTTCTGGAAATGTTTTTACTGAATTACGAAAACATTTTCGCTAATTAATGTACCGATTTCAATATTGAAATCGGTATTTTTAACATTAACTGTTTCCTGAAAAAACTCGGGTAGGTGAGGGCACTGAAAAACACAGTAAGGGTTATTATATTTTTGGCGGTATTATCCGTACTATTGTTTTTCTTTAAGGATCGATTAGCAAGTGGGATCTTTGGAGTCCTAAGTGTTTTGGTTACACTGTCAGTTATTTTTATTGGCTTTGTTATTTTCCTTGAGAACCGCCACCCAACTCAAACGATCACTTGGTTAGTAGTTCTAGGTAGCTTTCCTTTGGTTGGTTTTATTTTTTACCTCCTTTTTGGCCGAAATTATCGGAAAGAAAAGATGTTTAGGAAGAAGTATTTCTTAGATAAGCAAGCGTTTTTGACAGTTGAAGGTGAGGATGATCCAAGAAGTGATGAAAAGCTTAGCTTAATGGGGGAACACCAAGGTAAATTATTCAATTTGGCTCAAAAACTGGGGAATAGTCCAATTTCCTTTGATACCTCCACAAAAATCCTAACAAATGGAGAAGAAACATTTCACCATATCTTAGAACAACTAAAAAAGGCTAGGCATCATATCCATCTTGAATATTATATTGTTCGTCACGACCATATTGGTCAAGAAATTAAAAATATTCTTATTGAAAAGGCCCATCAAGGTGTAAAGATTCGTTTCTTATATGACGCAGTGGGTTCTTGGCAGTTGTCCAAGTCTTATATAAACGACCTAAGAAATGCAGGGATCGAAATGGTGATTTTCGGGCCTGTAAAACTGCCTTTTTTAAATAATAAATTTAATTTCCGTAATCATCGTAAAATGATCATAATAGATGGGACGATTGGATTTGTTGGCGGGCTCAATATTGGAGATGAATATTTAGGAAGAGATAAGAACATTGGTTTTTGGCGTGATACGCATTTAATGCTTCGTGGGGAAGCTGTTCGGACACTTCAGCTTATTTTTTTACAAGACTGGTATTACATGACTAATCACAGTTTCCTAACAGCCGAATACTTATCACCCCAAAATGATAATGAAAGTCACGGTGGTGTTCAACTCATCGCTGGAGGGCCTGATAACGAATGGAGTGTTATCAAAAATATCTTTTTCTCAATGATTGCAAGTGCGGAAAAATCAGTTTGGATTGCTTCACCGTATTTTATTCCAGATGAAGATATCTTTTCAGCAATAAAAGTTGCAGCACTAAGTGGTATAGACGTACGCCTTCTAGTACCCAATAAACCTGATAAACGGATCGTCTTTCATGCATCAAGATCTTATTTCCCAGAGCTTTTAGAAGCAGGCGTTAAGGTATATGAATACCAACGGGGCTTTATGCACAGTAAGATTGTTATCGTTGATCATGAGCTAGCCTCGATTGGAACATCCAATATGGATATGAGGAGCTTCCATTTGAATTTTGAGGTAAATGCATTCTTATTCCGTACTAAAAGTACTCAGAAGCTAGTTGATGAATATATTAATGACCTTGAATATTCTAAACAGCTGGATAAAACAATTTTTCATGAAAGACATCTGGGTTTAAGAGTACTTGAATCAACAGCTCGGTTACTATCGCCCTTACTCTAAGAAGCCATGATAAAAAACTCGTCGAATTGGCGAGTTTTTTTTGCTATTAAAAGGAATTAATGATAATTATAGCGAATTATGATAGATGAAGGAGGCGAGAAATAATTGTTAACAGCACAAACAAAAATTGGTGAAAAAATCTGTCTAGGGCTTGATTACAAAAAAGACACTCTTTTGGCCCTTCGCATCAAAGAAGAATTTTTTTGCCCTATTTGTGGGGAAAGTGTTTTGCTAAAATTAGGAGATCAGCGGATTTTTCATTTTGCCCATAAGCAGGGGGGAGCTTGCCGTGATTTTTATGAAAGCGAATCGAATTACCACATGGAGGGAAAACGTCAACTCTATCAGTGGCTGATAAGACAAAAGATTCCTTCCGATTTAGAGTACTATGATAGGGATATTCAACAGCGACCTGATATCATGTTCAATTATAATGGAAAGAAATACGCGTTAGAGTATCAATGCTCAACCATTCCAGAGAGCATTTTTATTAAGCGGACGAATTCATATCTTCAGAATGGGTACATTCCACTATGGATTCTTTCTAGCAACAAAATAATCATTAAAAAGAGGAATATCGTTGCATTGTCAAACTTTCAGTACTTATTTTTACGGACCACTACTTCTGGAAAGTTCTATATTCCATCATATTGCCCCGAAAAACAACAATTTCATTTGGTTGAATCAATCACTCCCTATTCCACAAAAAATGCCTTCGCTAATCATTCCTCTTATCCTATAAAAAAAATAGACTTAAGTGATTTATTGGAGCCCAAAATGGGCAATGAGTTTAATCTATCAAGCTGGAATAGTGAAAATGAAAAATTCAATCTAAATTGGGCTCTTCATCCAGGGAATCAGCATAAATCTTTTTTTCATGAAATATATAACAAAAACCTTAATCTTTTCTTATTACCGCCAGAAATTGGTCTTCCCGTCCATCACGCACTACTTCTCCAAACACCACCGATCATTTGGCAAACGTATTTTTTTATAGATATAATCGCCGACAAAAGCACCGATGATTTAATATCCCTATATGAAATTAAATGCCATTTAAATAAGAGAATTACGAAAAAAGAAATCATTGTAAGAAATTTATCACAGCTTGAAAAAGTGAATCCGATATTAGCCATTTTCGATTACCTTTTACTGTTAGAGCAAGTGGGTATGATATCAAGAAAAGGAGATACTAGTTACCAATTGAAACGGAAGATATCGATTCCAAAGTCCAATCGAGAAAGAGAGGAAGCGAAACTGATATTTTTTCAAAAATATCAGCGAATCCTTTTAAATAAATAAATGAAAATATGTATAAGGGTATACTATATAAAAGTGTAAATAGTTTCCTAGCTGCCAATTGTGAAAAGGAGTTTGAAAAGATAAGGAGAATATAATGTAATGATCATTTCTTTAAGTAGGGCGAATATAGAATGGAGGATGAAGGATGGCAAATGAAACTGCAGTAAAATCGCTGCCAGCACGAAGCGAAATCTCTGAACAAGATACATGGAAATTAGAAGATATTTTTTCGAGTGACCAGGAATGGGAAAAAGAGTTTCAAGAGGTAAAAGCTCAAATCCCAGGGATTAAAGAATTCGAAGGAAAATTAGGGGAAAGTGCAGAGACACTGTATCAAGCACTTCAGTTCCAAGACAAGCTGTTAGAACGAATTGGAAAGCTTTATACATATTCACATATGCGCTATGACCAAGACACGACAAACTCTTTTTACCAGGGCTTGGATGACAGAATGAAAAATCTGTATTCACAAGCAGCCAGCCAGTTGGCTTATATTGTTCCGGAAGTTCTCTCTCTAGACGAGAGCAAAGTAACTAGCTTCTTAAATGAGAAACCAGAACTAAAATTATATGAGCATGCTCTAGCTGAAATTAATTTGCAAAGACCACATGTCCTAACAGCGGAGCAGGAAGCATTGCTAGCTGAAGCGAGTGAAGTGATGGATGCTTCTAGCAATACGTTTGGAATGTTAAACAATGCGGACCTTCAATTTCCATCTATCAAGGATGAAAATGGCGAAGAAGTAGAAATTACTCATGGCCGTTATATTCGCTTTTTAGAAAGCTCAGATCCTAGAGTAAGACACGATGCGTTTAAAGCCGTTTATAAAACGTATGGTGAATTTAAGAATACATTTTCAAGTACATTAAGTGGAAATGTGAAGAAGGATAATTTTAATGCACGTGTAAGAAAATATGATTCAGCTAGACATTCAGCCCTTTCCGCTAATAATATACCTGAGAGTGTTTATGATAACCTTGTAAATACGGTTACCGATCATCTTCATTTATTACATCGCTATGTGAAGCTTCGTAAAAAAGTGCTTGGGCTTGATGAGCTTCATATGTACGATTTATTTACTCCACTTGTGAAGGATGTAAAAATGGAAATTAAATACGATGAGGCTAAGGATTTAGTCATTAAAGGGTTAGCCCCATTAGGCGAGGAATATTCGAAAATATTAACAGAGGGCTTTGAAAATCGCTGGGTTGATGTGCATGAAAATAAAGGAAAGCGGAGTGGGGCTTATTCTTCAGGAGCATACGGTACACATCCGTATATTCTGATGAACTGGCAGGATAATGTAAATAATTTATTTACACTTGCCCATGAATTTGGCCATTCTGTTCACAGTTACTATACACGGAAATCACAACCATATCCTTACGGTAACTATTCTATTTTCGTTGCTGAAGTGGCTTCAACCTGCAATGAAGCACTCCTAAATGACTACTTATTAAAAACAATTGATGATGAACAAAAACGAATATACTTACTCAATCATTATTTAGAAGGCTTTAGAGGCACCGTGTTCCGTCAAACCATGTTTGCGGAATTTGAACACATCATCCATCAAAAGGCACAAAATAACGAGGCATTAACAGCGGATGCATTAACGGAAAGCTATTACGAATTGAATAAAAAATATTTCGGTGATGAGGATATTGTGATTGATGAGGAAATCGGATTAGAATGGGCGAGAATTCCTCATTTTTATTACAATTATTATGTTTACCAGTATGCAACTGGTTTTAGTGCAGCCACTGCATTAAGCAAGCAAATTTTAGAAGAGGGCGAGCCAGCAGTCAAAAGATACGTTGACTTTCTAAGTTCGGGAAGTTCAGATTATCCAATCGAAGTGCTGAAAAAAGCTGGTGTAGATATGACAAGTGCAGAGCCAATCAAAAATGCTTGTAAGGTATTTGAAGAAAAATTGAATGAATTAGAACAATTGTTATCAAAAGCATAAATAAAGGGGATGGTGCCTATTGGCATCCATCCCTTTTAAAATCCTCTAAATCGTTTTCTGTCATTAAGGTAAAAAATGAAAATAAAAATGGATACAAACAATATTGGTGTACTAAGCAATAGAGGGAAGATCTTTAATAATGCGAGTACTTGGAGGAAAAAAGCAATCAAAATAAACAGTACCATAATAATGAAAGGGAATTTTCTCATCGAACATGGCCACCCTTTTAAAAAGTAGTTTTCATTCTTCGTACTATTATGTCTATTGTCCATTCCATGAAATTATGATATTTGACAATTATGTGAAATAAAGCACAAACTTATTGTCAGTATCTTTAACCCCATGCTATATTATATACGTGAAGTTGATCACAACAAACATATACCCCTTTGTTTGAACCGTGAAAAATTTCTCCCATCCCCTTTGTTCGTATAATAGAAAAATGCCTTGCAGTATAAAAGCTGCAAGGCATTTTCGTTTTTTTCATAGGATCTGTTAAACTAGGCTGTTGATTTCAACTCCAATCAACTAGCTATAAAACCAACAATACCCCTTTAACATAGCGTTAAAATAAAAAAATGCCGTTTGCAAACGACATTTTCTATTCTTCGATATATCTCCAAAAGGTTCCATATTTAGCGGGGATTTGTTCAACCACTTGCTTTAATAGTAGTTTCTTCATCTCCCGCTCAATTTGCGAAATAGACATATTATAAACAACGGCAATTTCCTTTGAGGCAACAAATTTAAAAAATTTCATAAATGTTTCTAACGGAGGCGGGGGAGATTGCACTGGTTTTTCAGAGAGCATTTCCTCTAAAATTTGGACATATACCTCATATGGATAAGAACCAGTTATCTTAATTCCTTCATCCTCAACATTTTCATTGAAAAATACTAACGTAGGAACTTCTTGTACATCCATTTCAGATGTGATCTTCAAATCACATTGGAAGGCTTTCGCAGCACTTTCGGAATGGATATCATACATGAATTCCTCCACATCTAAACCTAAGCTCTTAGCGCAATCCTTTAACACTTCAAGATTAGAAACATTTAGTTTCTCTAAAAACAAGCCCTCTTGTATTCTTCGCAGGAAACGAAGACCAGCACGTCTCCCTTGCAATTCAGCTGCTTTTAGAGCTATGGAAACTGTAAAAGGAGAATCGACGGGATTCTCTAACCATAGGCTTCCATCACATGACATTCCTGACCTGCTAGCAGTCTTTTCCCAAACTTGAGCGAGATTCTCAAAATTCTTTTTCTTACTCAAATTTAAATCGGCTAATCGACCACTCAAAATATGCTTAATTGAAAAATAACGGCCATATTCGATTTGAAGCTTCTTTAAAATGGGCTCTAATGCCCAACATTCCGGACATAATGGGTCAATAAACATATAAATCTCAATTGGTTTTTTCTCATTTCCGCCACATTGCTGCTTGGAGCCAGAAGATCTTGAACTATTCACGATCTTCACCTAAAACCTCGCCATCAGGCGTGTTAATCATGTGTTGAGCAGTAAGATGAAGTCTTGAATAAAATTCGTCCCTTATTGGACCATTTAAGCCAATTTTGTCCATTGCTTGAGTCATGCAAGATAACCATGCTTTCGCACGTGTTGGAGTAACTGGAAAAGGCAAATGGCGAGCACGCATCATTGGATGGCCATGTTCTTCTGTATACAATGCAGGGCCGCCTAAATATTGAGTTAAGAATTGCTTTTGTTTACGAGCAATTTCTGTAAATTGATTTGGGAATATTGGAGCAAGATCAGGATGTTGTGCAACAAGTCCATAAAAAGTGTCCACAAGATGGTGTAATGTATCTTCACCAATGGATTCAAATGGTGAAAGCTTTCTCTCAATCATGTTGACAACTCCTTTAAAGTATTATGTAGATTTATTTTAACAATGCCTATTTCATATCTCAAATTAATTGCTTTGAAAATGTGAATTTGTCACTCTGAACACATTATTAATGTGTACCAAGTGAGCAATTCTTAATAAAAGAAAGAGGCAGTAGCATGTTGGAAAAAATTCCAAATTGAAACTTCCCTTTAGCTAATTTAAAGAATTTAATCACGGTTTGTTAGTTCGTATTTTTTGCTATAGAAACGGCGGATTTTATTTTCTGTTTCTCGTGTAGGAATCTTAAATTGTTTAAGAAATTCAAGAAAAATTTTTTCTCCAACCTGATAGTTTTCAACCTCATATTCTAATTCATAATCCTCTTCACTTAGATAAATACTATGGTCCAATACCAGTAAGCCTTGTTTGTAATTGAATTCTACTCTCTCCGTAATTAATGATCCAAAATATTTAATAGTTGAAAAAGAAATTTGGTAGTCCTCGATGAGACGCTGAATGATCCCTGTTGGAAGTCTCCCATGGTGAATGGCGGTAGAGGCTTCCTCTTCCCCTATTATCTGATTCGTCTCTAGCAGCCCTACAGATGCCGGCTGTTTTAAGGTCATTTCGTAGGCCCCGCCCTTTTTACGAATTCTTAGTGCAGAGTCTTTACCTTTTAAAGCAAATTCAGGTGTATCAAAGTAGTGGTTTTCTTGTGAGAATATTTGGCTTTTGTCTATCTTGAAATACTTAAGAAGGCCTTCATATTCTAATCTTGTTAGCATATTTTTAAATTCGATTTCAATATTTTGCGTCATACCGTACTTCCTTTCAACTGAGTGTTTTCTTTATTATCTCACTTCCAACTTAAACATCAATCCTTGGGAGAAATGGATGAATTATGCTAAAATAGGTAGGTGAACAATGGAGGTATAGAGATGAAGAAAAATATTGCAATCCTAAAGGCATACATAAAAGAAGATAAACTAATGTTAGAAACAAATGAGCCAATTCTTGAATTGGTTCCAGGGGAACAGATTCTTGTAGATTCTGCCCAATACTCTTTCATTTACTTAATGGAAGATAAAAATGATTATACATATATCGTTTTACATGAACAAATCTGGCCGCTTTTAAAAAATGCACAGGAAAACAAGTTACCTGTCTGGGCTACCTTTAATGATGAGCAAAAAGAACTAATAAATTTTCATGATGAATTTGATTATCTCTTAACAAATATTAAAGGTAATAGTAATTATGGAAAAGAATTGGTTACAAAAGTAGAGGGTATTTTCTTAACTTAATTTGTTTTGAGGTGAAATCATGAAGCATTGGGACCAATTTTTAGCTCCATATAAACAGGCTGTTGCAGAATTAAAAGTAAAATTAAAGGGGATGAGAGGTCAATTTGAACTCGATGCTACTCATTCACCGATTGAATTTGTGACGGGAAGAGTCAAACCAATCGCAAGTATTCTTGACAAAGCGAATCAGAAAGGAATACCACTAGAAAGATTGGAAGAGGAAATGCAAGATATTGCAGGTATGCGTATTATGTGTCAGTTTGTCGATGACATTCATACAGTTGTCGATTTATTACGAAACCGGAATGATTTTGAAATCGTAGAGGATAGAGATTATATATCCCATAAAAAGACAAGCGGGTACCGGTCCTATCATGTTGTCATTAGCTACCCCGTTCAAACGATACATGGGGAAAAGAAAATCTTAGCGGAAATTCAAATACGAACTTTGGCAATGAATTTTTGGGCGACCATAGAACATACGCTAAGCTATAAGTATAAAGGTGTTTTTCCAAGTGATATTCAAATGCGTTTGAAAAGAGCAGCTGAAGCGGCATTTCGGTTAGATGAGGAAATGTCATTGATTCGTGGTGAAATTCAGGATGCTCAGGCCTTTTTTACAAGAAAGAAAGAATTAAAACAAGAAGAAAAGGATTAATTGTCATAACCGTCTTTTGAAAAGCCATTCAAGTCACAAGGAGCAAAAATACTATGAAATTTGCGATAACATCAAAAGGAGATCAAAAATCAAATATTTTAATGCACAAAATGAGGACCTATTTACTTGATTTTGATCTTGTGTACGATGAGGACCAACCAGATATAGTTGTTTCCATTGGTGGTGACGGGACACTCCTTTATGCCTTTCATCGCTATAGCAGCCGTTTGGATAAAACAGCCTTTGTAGGAATTCACACAGGCCATCTCGGCTTTTATGCAGATTGGATCCCAGATGAAATTGAAAAGCTAGTGATTGCGATTGCTAAAACACCCTATCAAGTCGTGGAATACCCATTGTTAGAAGTGATTATCCGTTACTCACATGCAGGGAAGGAATCAAGGTATCTTGCCTTAAATGAGTCAACTGTTAAAAGTGTCGAGGGGACACTCGTCATGGATGTGGAAATCCGCGGACAGCATTTCGAGCGGTTCCGTGGGGACGGCTTATGCGTTTCAACACCTTCGGGTAGTACCGCGTATAATAAGGCACTTGGAGGGGCGATTATCCATCCGTCGATTTCTGCACTCCAAGTGGCTGAGATGGCATCGATAAATAACAAAGTCTTTAGAACAATAGGCTCGCCGCTTATTCTCCCTGCACACCATACATGTATGCTTAAACCGGTAAATCGGTCTGATTTTCAAGTGACCATCGACCATCTGACCTTGCTTCATAAGGATGTAAAATCAATCCAATTTAGGGTGCCAGAAGAAAAAATTCGCTTTGCCCGTTTCCGGCCGTTTCCTTTTTGGAAAAGAGTTCATGATTCCTTTATTTCAGATTGACGAGAAGGGGCCATTATAATGACTTCCCCGTTTCAAATGAAGTGGAAAATTAGTGAAAGCGATAGTGGAAAACTTTTAAGAGAATTTTTAAAAAAGGAAGAGATTTCTCGAACGGCCTTAACGGATATTAAGTTCAAGGGCGGTAGTATCCAAGTAAATGGAGAAGAAGTAAATGTTCGATACAGGTTGGCATTTGGGGATGAAGTAATGGTTATTTTTCCCATGGAGAGTCCTAGCGAGGGACTAAAGGGCGAAGAAATCCCGTTAACGATTCTATATGAAGATAAGTATTTGTTGGTTGTTAATAAACCCGCAGGAATGAATACGATTCCGTCTCGAGAACACCCCGTACACAGCTTGGCAAATGCTCTTGTAGGCTATTATCAGCGCAGTGGGCTGCAAGCAACAACGCACATTGTAACTCGGCTTGACAGGGATACTTCAGGGATTGTTCTAATTGCTAAGCATCGCCATGTCCATCACTTGTTCAGTTTGATGCAACGGGGCGGGCAGGTGAAAAGGACATATGAAGCTTTTGCTGGAGGCAGGATTTCACTAGATAGTGGCACGATTACAGCGCCCATTGGCCGCAAAGACGACAGCATTATTGAGCGGGAAGTTCGTGCGGATGGTCAATATGCCAGCACTCATTATCAAGTGATCGAGAAACATATTGCATTTACCTATTTGGAGCTCACACTTGAAACCGGACGAACCCATCAAATTAGAGTTCATATGTCTTATTTAAACCATCCTTTGCTTGGTGACGATTTGTATGGGGGAGACCGATCATTAATTGCTAGGCAGGCTCTTCATTGTAAAAGAATAAAATTTATTCATCCATTTTCAGGAGAGGAAATGATTTTTACTGCACCATTACCGAGGGATATGGGTGAAATTTTAGAGGCTGACTCGCTTTTATAGGAGGCAGCCTTTATAATTTGAACGTGCGTGCGATCCCGCTTTTTCAATTTCAATCAAATTGCTTAAATTTTTCCTCTACATATGGCATAGTAGATTTAATCGAAACCAATTCCATTTCAGGATATCTTAAGGCGGTTAGGTTTCCTCCGAAGACTGCCCCAGTATCAATATTATAGGTATTATTGATGATTCTTGGCTCATTCACAGGAGTATGTCCGTAAACGATACATGCTTCACCGTGATACTCTTTTGCCCAATCTCTTCTTATCGGTGACCCGTCAGGGTGTTTTTTACCTGTTATATCGCCGTAAAGGACAAATTCTTTGACCTTAGCATGGGATTGTCCGATAAATTCCTGCTTAATCCCTGCATGGGCAATAATAAGCTTTTTGTTGTCTAATACTAAATATAATGGAGCCCTTTCATAAAGTTCGGTGAATTTTTTTCGAATGGATTGCTGCTCTTTTTTATATAATGATTCATATTCGGCAACTGTTGTTTCTAACCCGTGGGCAATCTGAACTTTGTTGCCAAGGAAGAAACGGTATAACTTATTACAATGATTCCCTGGTGTGTAATAGCCTGTTTTTTCTTTAATGACTAACTGCCATACAATTTCGATTACGTTAAGTGAAGCAGGTCCCCGATCTGTTAAATCACCGAGAAATCCCAGCACTCTATTATTGGGATGTCTTGGGATACCGTTCTCCCATTTATAACCAAGTGTAATGGTAAGTTCCTTTAATTCCGTTAAACACCCATGAATATCACCGATTATATCAATTTTCATAAATTCAACTCCCTTATATCGATATTTTTTGCCTAAGAGTTAGTTTTTATAAAAAGGATTCTAATCTAAAACTTTTTTGAGAGGAGTTACACGAATGGAGCAGCAGGTTTCAGTTATTTCTTTATTAATTGTTGTTACAATGGCATTTTTAACACCGATTCTTTTACATCGGTTTAAATTGAATTATATCCCTGTGGTCGTCGCTGAAATTATTATGGGATTGGTAATCGGTAAAAGCGGTTTTGATGTGGTTCATGAAGATATGTGGCTCTCAACCCTATCGACCTTAGGGTTTATTTTTCTCATGTTTTTAAGCGGACTTGAGATAGACTTCACGGCCTTTGCTGGGAGGAAATTGCGTAAAAAGCTTTCCAATGGAAAAAAAGAGCCCAATTCATTTGTAGTCGCGGGGCTAATCTTTGCAGGTATCTTTATTTTCTCCCTGGGTTTATCCTTTTTGTTTGTGATAGCAGGTTTTATTGAGAATGCCTTTTTAATGACGCTGATCATTTCGACCATATCATTGGGTGTTGTTGTGCCTACTTTGAAAGAGGCACATCTGATGAAAACCGTCATCGGACAAATTATCTTATTGGTTGCGGTTATAGCCGATTTAGTGACGATGATATTGCTTGCTGTCTTTGTATCGCTATATGAATCAGGGCATGGAAATACTTGGCTGTTACTTATTTTGTTTGCCGCAGGTATCGTTCTTTATTTTCTTGGCAAAAGATTTAAAAATCGAACCTTTATAGAAACACTTTCAACGGGGACCGTTCAAATAGGGACGAGGGCCGTGTTTACACTGATCATCGTATTAGTAGGTCTTTCTGAAACAGTGGGTGCAGAAAACATCTTAGGAGCGTTTCTAGCAGGTGTCCTTGTTTCGTTGTTATCACCGAACCAAGAGCTTGTACATAAGCTAGACTCATTCGGGTATGGATTTTTGATTCCCATCTTTTTTGTAATGGTGGGAGTAAATCTTGATATTTGGTCCCTTTTTAATGAAAAAAAACTCTTATTAATGATACCGCTGCTATTACTGGGGCTGCTTTTATCAAAACTTATCCCCGTGTATATTTTGAAAATTTGGTATGAGTTGAAAACAGTCATTGCAGCGGGTTTTTTACTTACTTCAACACTTTCCCTAGTCATTGCAGCGGCGACAATAGGAGAAAGGTTAGAAATCATAACCCCGCAGATGAGTGGCACATTAATATTGGTTGCTGTAATTACGTCTATTATTACACCGATTGTTTTTAAAAAGTTATTCCCTAAAGAAGTGGTCGCTAATAAAAGGGTAAGCGTGGCATTCTTAGGTGCCAATCAGACCACATTGCCCGTCTCACGAGAATTAAAGTCAGGCTTGTATGATCCAATCTTGTATCATACTCAAATGGAGAAATCAGAAAAGCAAATTGCTAATTCTCTTTTTGACATAGTTGAAATTCCTGATTATTCCCTTGATACGTTGGAGAATACAAACGTCTTTCAATCAGAAGTTGTAGTGATTTCAACAGGTGATGAAAGAGTAAATGCAACACTTTCTGTAGCTTCGAAAGAAAAAGGAGTTTCTAGGGTCATTGCCCGAATAGAAAGTCCTGATTTAGAGGAAAGTTTACGGGAGCATAATATAGAAGTGTTTTCTGCATTTATGTCAACCAAAGTATTGCTCCGGGCATTAATTGAATCACCAACCTTGTTAAATATATTAACAAATCAGGAGACAGGACTTTATGAAATTGTTATGCTGAATAGGCAATTTGATGGGATGTCTTTACGGAGATTTCCTTTTACAGGAGATATCATATTTGTCCGAATTTTCCGTGGCAAGGATTCCATCGTCCCACATGGAGATACAGAGCTGCAAACGAATGACCGCTTGATTGTTACTGGATCGAAGGAATATGTGGATGAACTGAAAAGAGAGTTAGAATTCTGCGAAACCTGTTAATGTATTTTTGAAAAAATGTTGTTTGATGTGTTGAACTTTTCATTTGTCGTAAATTAGTGTAAAATTAGTACCAAGTACTAATAACTCATGTAATAGTAGGAGGACTTTTTCAATATGAATCTTTCTTTATCTGGAAAAACTTATGTAGTAATGGGTGTTGCCAATAAACGCAGTATTGCATGGGGAATTGCCCGCTCATTGCACAATGCAGGAGCAAGATTAATTTTTACCTATGCAGGTGAAAGATTAGAAAGCAGTGTTCGTGAACTTGCTAATTCGTTAGAGGCTGAAGGGACACTTGTTTTACCGTGTGATGTTACACGCGATGAAGACGTTGCGAAGTGCTTTGCTGAAATCAAAGATTCAGTTGGGGCAATTCATGGGGTAGCACACTGCATCGCATTTGCTAATAAAGAAGAACTAAGTGGTGAGTATATGAACACAACTAGAGAGGGCTTCATGCTCGCTCATAATATCAGCTCATATTCCTTAACAGCCGTAGCGAAAGAAGCACGAGGATTGATGGTTGAAGGTGGAAGCATTGTCACGTTGACGTACTTAGGTGGAGAACGTGCAATCCAGAACTATAATGTTATGGGTGTAGCCAAAGCTTCTCTAGATGCTAGTGTTCGTTACTTATCCGCAGACCTTGGAAAAGATAACATACGTGTAAACTCGATTTCTGCAGGTCCAATTCGAACATTATCCGCAAAAGGAATAAGTGATTTTAATTCAATTTTAAAAGAAATTGAAGAAAGAGCTCCATTACGTAGAGCTACCACTCCAGAAGAAGTTGGAGACACTGCTTTGTTCCTTTTCAGTGATCTTTCACGAGGAATTACCGGCGAAAACATTCATGTTGATTCCGGATATCATATTCTATAAGGATGATGATGAAGGCCCGCATTTGATGCGGGCCTTTTTGCTTGCAGTAAATTTCTTATTTTCCTATGAACGCGTATGGGCCTCTAGCATAAATATAATGTGTAGGATTACGTAAATGGAGGTACAGAGCATGTCGGAAAAGAAAAGTAAAGGACCATTACTCTATATACACCAGCCGTTTGCAAGGACTCCTGCAACTAACATGCAGGACATTTATACGAGCAGACTGGAAGAAGAAGAACTGGTTGAGAAAGAAATGCTGTTAGAGGCTGAAAGCAAAAAGAAAATCTCTCTTTTAAATAAGGAAATAGTTCAAGAGCCAATAGGGACGGAAGGATCTAGATCAGATAATCCAGCAACAAAATCACCAACATCGATTCAGGAAAGACAGCGTTCTCCCTTTAACAGGGTGAAACCCTTTAAAGAAATGGATATTAAAGAACGATTGAATTATTTAATCAACTATCCAAAAGTCCTTCCGCCTCCACCATGCGTTTTTATTACCGAAGAAAAAAATTATCAGGGATACTTAACTCTGTACGATGGTGACGAAGTAACGATTCGATTTCATGATCAATCAACAAATACAGTGCCAGTCCATGCACTTAAAGGGGTTATCTTGATTGGAATCAAAAAATAGAGACAACAAAAAAGCCAGCCGATTATACCGACTGGCAATATTTTTAAATGCAAATTCCTAAGTTAACATCCGCAATACATTGAACAGCGCAGAAGCATCTTAAGTCAACTGTTATGCAATCGTTACTTGCGCGGAAACGTTCAACTTGACAAACCTTATCGAGGTCAATACAACACTTATCTCCACCTGAAACTAAGTTTACTGGGGTGAAAGTTCCACCTTCACGGCGACCAGGTACTAATACACGAAGTGTAGCACAGCAGTTATCAAATACATCTTCGACACGGAAGTAGATGGATACACATGCATTGTTTTCGGTACTAAAGAAAGCGTGGAATGGTGAACCATCCGCAGTACTTAAAACAAATACACGAGTATCAACTGGATCTCGCCTTGCTGGTGAAACCAATGTACCAAGTGGCTCATTGAAACAACTGGAACATTCAGGACATTCATCTTCTTCTACAGCATTATCTTGGATATCCTTAATTGCACGGACGACTTCGCAAACACAATTACCTTTATGAAAATCATGATCATTATTTCCACAACCCATTTATTTTTCCTCCTTAATCCGATATACATCTTACATTATTAACATATTTCACAGAGCACTTTTGGGTAACGGACAATAGCCTTGTTTGAGTAAATTAGGCGACAAAAATGTCTATGAAAGGAAGAATGGATACACAACATGAAAATAACTTTATTAAACCTGATTATTCTATCACTTGCGTCTTTTAGACTAACAAGATTATTTGTTTTTGATAAAATAACAGAATTTATTAGGGAGCCTTTTTTCAATGAAATCAAAGAAGTAGATGAGTATGGTGAAATCGAGGTTTATTATTTACCAAAGGAAAAAGGGGTCAAAAAGTTCTTCGGTGAACTTCTTAGCTGTTATTGGTGTTCAGGGATATGGACTTCTGTAGGAGTTGTCGGTATATCACTTCTATATCCAATCGTTTCCTACCCTATTATATTAATTTTAGCGGTTGCTGGCATTGCATCAATCTTGGAGTTAATTGTACAGTATTTTATCGATAAATAAGGTGTTTGCTGAGACAAGACCTACATCTTAGTCATATTCTAATACAAGTAGGAATGAATTGATAGCAAGGGAGAGAGAATTAATGAGTCAGAAAAAAAGGAGAAACCAATATACAACCACAACACAAGGTACAGAAACAACACAAGATATAGAAACAACACAATCAACTCACACGTATCAACCGTCAAAATCCATAAAGCAAAAAGGTTCAGGTTGTGGCTGCGGAAAAAAAACTTCTAAATAGGCTTAAGGGGACTGCCAGATTGACTGGCGGTTTTTTTGTTTTACGAAGGAATAAAGATAAATTACTCGTAACTAGTCATAATTTTAGACAATATCGAAAAAACTACCTATAGTGATGGTAAAAAAACGGAATAAGGGATGGGAATCAAATGAAAGCTATTCATCATTGGGTATTATTCGCTTGTTTATTATTACTCTCCTCCTGTAGTCAAAATCCACAGGTTAAGGATAGTCAAATAGCCCTTATGAAAACAACGAATCCTAATCCGATCGTAACCGGGAAAAACATAAGTAAAAATCATGTGAAAGAAATTGAGCATGATGTAAGCGCGTTTCCAGAATTATATGATGTGGCCGTTATAAAAGGGAAAAAAGATACACTAGTGGTATATAAGGTTAAGCATATGCATCGTTTTAGAATGAAAAAAATTGAAAAAAACATCAACAAAATGCTTAAAGAAAAATATCCCAATGATAACTTTACCATTTCAAGTGACTACAAAATTTTCCTCGAAGCAGTGAGACTTGATGAGAGAATGAAAACCTCCTCTAAATTTTCTCATCAAAGGGCTGAAAAACGCTTTAACGACATCGTTAAAATGACGAAAGAAATGAAGTAAGAAAGGAAGAATGTAGATGCCAACGGAAAAGCAGAAAAACATGACGCCTCAGCAGCGCAATTACCAACAGCTTCAGCAGAAACATGAAATTAAAAGGCCTGTTTTGAAGAATTGTATTAAGGCATTTTTTGTTGGTGGACTTATTTGTGTTATCGGCCAAGCCATCAGTTACTTTTATATTTACTTTTTCGATTTTACCGAACAGAGTGTAGGAAATCCGACCGTGGCAACAATGGTCTTTTTATCAATGTTACTCACTGGCTTCGGAATTTACGATCGTCTAGGACAATTTGCTGGTGCAGGAAGTGCTGTGCCCGTTACCGGCTTTGGTAATGCCGTAATCTCGGCATGTATTGAACATCGAACGGAAGGCTTTGTTTTAGGTGTAGGTGGAAATATGTTCAAGCTAGCAGGATCGGTAGTGCTCTTCGGTGTTTTCTCAGCTTTTGTTGTTGCGCTTGTTAAAACGCTGCTAGTGATTTGGGGGGTTTTGTAATTGCTAAAAGGGCACCAATCTTGGATATTTACAAATCGTCCAATGATCACAGCTACCGGGGTTACTGGTGGTCCATTTGAAGCCAATGGAAATTTAGCCAATGATTTCGATTTATTATATGAAGACTTATGGATGGGAAAGGAGTCTTATGAAAAAGCCCACCGTTTACTATTAGAAGAAGCAATTAAAACAGCTTTACAAAAAGGGAATGTTGAGAAAGAGCAGATTCAATTTTTATTTGCTGGAGACTTAATTAATCAAATTACGCCAACCAGTTTTGCGGCTAGGACAATGCAAATTCCATACTTTGGTCTGTTTGGGGCTTGCTCAACGTCCATGGAAGGGCTGGCCTTAGCCTCTTTTGTGGTAAATTACCAGGGGGCAAAATACGTACTTACGGGTGCTTCAAGCCATAATGCAGCAGTCGAAAAACAGTTTCGATACCCAACAGAGTATGGAGGTCAAAAGCCTCCGACTGCACAATGGACGGTAACAGGTGCAGGGGTAGCACTTGTGCAACCAAATGAATCTGGAAAGATGCACCCAGTAACAACTTCAGCAACGATTGGAAAAGTCATCGATATGGGATTAACCGATCCGTTTAATATGGGCGGCGCGATGGCACCAGCAGCAGCTGATACAATTATGGCCCATTTCCGCGATCTTCAATTAGAACCCTCATATTATGACTTGATTGTCACTGGGGACCTTGGCCGAGTTGGTCATGATACAGCTTTCGAGTTAATCAATAAGAGTGGACTTCAATTAGAACGAAAACAATTTCAGGATTGTGGTTTATTAATGTATAAGGATGATCAACCTGTACAATCGGGGGGAAGCGGTGCGGGTTGCTCAGCCACAGCCTTGTATGGGCATTTCCTGAACCAAATGAAAAAAGGTACATATAAACGAATCTTAGTAGTTGCGACGGGGGCTCTGCTATCCCCGCTCAGCTTTCAGCAAAACGAATCGATACCATGTATTGCACATGCTGTTGCCATTGAAATGAATGGAGATAAGGGGTGATCCTATGCTAGCGATGTTTTTCTGGGCATTTGTTATTGGTGGGCTAATCTGTGTTCTAGGGCAGCTTTTATTTGATGTTGCCAAGCTTACACCTGGTCATACACTAAGTTTGCTCGTTGTCATTGGAGCTATATTAGATGGTTTTGGACTGTATGAGCCACTAGTTGACTTTGCAGGGGCAGGTGCTACCATTCCAATTACCAGTTTTGGAAATTCATTAGTCCATGGGGCACTTCAGGATGCAGAGAAACATGGGCTAATAGGAGTACTGACCGGGATGTTCCAAGTGACAAGTTCCGGTATCTCTGCAGCGATTATTTTCGGTTTTATTGGTGCACTCATTTTTAAACCTAAAGGGTAAATGAATCATTTTTAAAACTCAAATTACTGAAATAGATGTCGCGCCTACACACAGTATAAAGTAATTTCATATGTTATTAATGAGATTACAGAAGTGAGGTGACATTCTATGTGCTTTGGATATGGCGGCTACGGCTACGGTGGTGGATACGGGTACGGTTCAACTTTTGTGTTAATCGTCGTATTATTCATCCTTTTAATCATTGTTGGTGCAAGCTTCTATTAATAAACAGTAAGCTTGTATTAATAGAAAGGGTTGGCCAAAAAAAGTGGCCAGCCCTTTCTTTACTTGTTTAGCGTATGTGCTTAAGGGCGCGTACGCTTTTCCTATTTAATTCACCATTTTCCCTTTCCTTCATACAATAAAGTAGTTTATGAAGGAGCGTGATCTTTTACCATGGATAATGGATTTTTTAAAAACATTGAAAAGAAAACGGGCGTTAATATGAAAGATATCTTAGATTTAGCCAATTCATTACAAAATGCGAATTTTAAAGATGAAAAAACAGTCCGTAATGTAATTCGTCGGGTTTCTCAAATTGCCAATAAACCGGTAAATAAAGAAATGGAAGATCAAATTGTAAAATCAATCATTAACGATGGAAAGCAGCTTGACCTTAATACAATTTCGAATATGATCAATAAAAAGTAAAAGAAGAAGACCATTTTCCTAAGTTTTAGGAATCGGTCTTCTTCTTTTTTGTAAGAGAAACTAGGAACCTTGAGCGATTTGCTTTTTTCCCTCGTCTATTTTGAGGAATAGAAATAAACAGCTGCTCCTTTGCACGAGTCATCGCCACGTAAAATAGTCTTCTTTCTTCTTCGAGTGCAGTAAAGTCTCCATTTCGATAGGCTTCCAGGGCAAAATCATGCGGAAGGCTGCCATCGACTGAGCCGATCATATATACGGTTTTGTATTCAAGGCCTTTTGAGCGGTGGATTGTACTTAGGCTGATTGCTTCATGAAAATGTTTACTTAAATTTTTGATTTCTTTGTTCATCGCCGACATATGCTCGGAATGAGCTAGAAACGCTTGAATTTTGTCGAAACTTTTTGCAGCCACCTTTAAATCCTTAAGATCGTCCGATCCTTTTTCAAGTTTATTCGATTCATTTCCGCGTTTTTTCAGAAAATCAAGAAAGCCGATATCTTTCTCAACCCTTTCAATCGCAGTGTGAGGTGAAGAATGCTTTAACCCTCGAATAATCGTGACAGCTTTTTTTAATTTCTTTTCCTGAAATGCATGGGCTGTCGTTAAGTGTGCGAGTGCCTCAAGAAGACTGCAGTCTTTTAGGATACTTTGTGCTTTTAATTCTTTTAGGACTGCCTGCTTTAAAAATAATAATGGTAAAATGTCTGACATTGCTTGCGTGTCATCTTCATTTAAACTCACCTTTAGAAATGCAAGGGCGCTTCTCACAATATAGCGCTCGTAAAAAGCCTCTGCATCCAAATCGATTTTAAAAGGAAGGTTGGAGCCAGCCAGTCTTTCAAACACCGCGCGAGAACCTGCATTGGTCCGATAAAGAATGGCAAAGTCTGAAGGATTTGCACCAAGTGAAATCCTCTCCTGTATATCGGTAATAATCATTGTTGCTTCTTCCTCTTCATCATAGGGGAAAAATAACTGTGGGAGTTTTTCTGATGAAAACTGTGCTTTCATTTTCTTTATTCTTCTCATTTTATTAGCTGCAATCATTTGATTAGCAGCCGAGACAATTTCATGAGACGATCGATAATTTTGATCAAGTGTGACCATTTTGGCATAGGGAAAATCTTTTTCAAATTCTAGCAAATAGCTGGGGTCACTACCCCGAAACGAATAGATCGCTTGATCATCGTCGCCAACGGCACAAACATTTTTATGTTTTCTGGATAAAAGTTTGATCAGCTCATACTGGACCTTATTAATATCCTGAAACTCGTCAATTAAAAAATAATGAAACCGATTTTGATATTGTTCAAGCAGGGAAGGGGTGGTGGCAAACAGTTGATAGCAGCCAATTAGCATATCGTCAAAATCAAACAGACCTTCTTTTCTCTTATAGTCTTCATATCCTTTATATAAAAAGACTGCTTTTTCTTCCCATTCGGTGGTGGGCTTTACTTCATCTGGCATCAGCAGAGAGTTTTTCCATAATCCGATTTGCTGAAGAGCTAAATCATAGGCAAATTCTTTTTCGGACAAGTCGAGTTCTTTGCCAGCTTCCTTCAGGATTTTGTCTCGCTGCCATTCTTTTTTTAGCAGCTTATTTGAAGACCAATTAATTGAATCATGGAACATTAGTATGCGATAAAAAATACTGTGAAAGGTTCCGGTAACAAGCTGATTGATTTTATCTCGTTTCATTTGCGGATAGGAAAGCAGACGGTTCTTCATTTCAGCAGCAGCTTTTGACGTGAATGTAACGAGCATGATTGTCCTTGGGTCGATGTGTTTGTCATCTAGCATAAACGCTGTTCGTGCTGTTAACACTCGAGTTTTGCCACTCCCTGCACCAGCAAGGACTAATAAGGAGCCTTCTGTCTCCATAACAGCAGCAGCCTGACTTCCATCAAGAACAACTCCACTGTCTGCAAGTTGCTGTAAATACGGTGAGCGCTCCTCATGCTTGTCACTAATTGTTTGTTTAAACGCAACCGTATATTCAATATTTATAGACTTTTTGAAAAGATCCACGCTTTGCGGGATCTGTGTAATGGTTCTACCCTTTGGGATGTTAAATCCGTTCACTTCGGAAGATTGTTGTGAATCTACTTTTTCCATTATTACAGTGGGTTCTGGGCAATGTATTTCAGGTGAATGTGTATGGAAAAAATGGGGGTTCTTCTGAATTCCTAAAAACAATCGAACGTTCCCTTTGCATACAGGGCAGCTCAGTTGACCATTTTTTCCGGCGAGAAATATTTTTTGATATTGATCCCTGCTTAATTGTTCAAGGACAATATTCTGATTTTGATAAATTGCTGTTTTCATAATTTTTACCCTCTATATCCAAAAATCAAGACATGTTCTATCATATCAAAACCTGAGGGTAACTAAAAGGGTTTCACCGACATTGCTGGAATTACCAAAAAGCACTTGCCGCATAAAGCGCCAAGTGCTTCCTTAATTTATATTTCTTTTACCATCGTTTTATGAGGAATTCCAGCATCCATAAATTCCTCTGAGACAATCTCATAACCAAGTCCTGCATAAAAGGGAATGGCATGTGTTTGAGCATTTAGCTTTAATTTATGAATATCTTTTTGAAGCGCATAGTTCTCGATTGCATTCATAATCGTTTTTCCTGCACCAGTTTTCCTTGCCTTGTTCAATACACAAATTCGTTCAACTTTTCCATAGCCATCAACGAAACGAAATCGACCGGCTCCTATTGGAGATCCTTCATCGTACATGACAAAGTGCTTTGCCTCGTCCTCGAAGGCGTCAATTTCCTCTTCGAGAGGGACATTTTGTTCCTCAACGAAAACGATTTTCCTAACTGAATAGGCATCTTCAAGTTCTTTTTGATTTTCTACAATCTTGACTTTCACTTAAACTATTCCTTTCCAAGACGAAATGTTTCATAAACGGTCCAGGAACCATTTTCTAATTGATAAAGTAGATGGAAACGGTCAACCGTTTCTTCATGATTAATCTTAGTCATACGCAGTGATCCAAAAACATCAGAATGCTCATCATTAGATAGCTCTTGACCAATCGTGATATGCGGAACAAATGCATATTCTAAGTTTTGCTCCGTAAACTCTTGATTGACTTCATTATGCAAGGCGGAAAGTTCATCTGTCTTGTCTACTTTGAAATAAATAACATTATTTACAGGCTGAAAAGAGCTGATTTTTGAAGTCTTTAATGTGAATGCCTTATGGCTAGCAGCTACTCTCCGTAACTTTTCAGCGTATTCCTTTGCTTCTTCTTCAGACGCTTCAAATCCAGTTTTCAATGTTAGGTGAGGTGTAATTAAAGCATAATGCGGGTCATAACGTTTTCGATAGGAATTAGCTAAGTCCTGTAGTTTTTTTGATGGAAAAATAACAACTCCAAATTTCATACGTATACCTCCGTTTTGATGAACTGACCTTTTTTAACAAAAACAAAAAATTAACCTTCCTGATATTATAGCAAATTTTCTAAAAATATTAAACGACTTATCTTGAGGTATATTCTAATAAGATTAAAATAGCATTTTAAGAGCCCGTCTTAAATCAGGCTGCCAGTAGGTCCAAGTATGATTCCCGTTAAATTCTTCATAAAAATATGTAATGGGTTTTTCTGAAATTATTTTTGAAAGCTTCCGGTTAGGGGTCAGGAAATCTTCAATTTTGCCATTTGTAGTCTGAACTTCAGTTTCTTGATTACCTATTACGTGATAGAGTTGTAAAAGCTGTCCATCCGAGAAGTTCTGGACCGAATTCAATACATTTTCATCCACATATGGAGATTGTAGAAGGACTTTTCCAAATGTATGAGGATATTGAAGGGCAGCCATTAACGAAACAGTTGCGCCCAGAGAATCTCCTATAAGCGCTCTGGTCAAGCCCATTTGATAAGTTGGAAGCTCTTGATCTAAATACGGAACTAATTCATGGGCAAGAAAGCGAATGTATTGCTGATTCTGTTCGCCTTCAGGATGGTATTTCCTGCGGCGGTCCTCTACATTCCTATAGGGTACCCCAACAATAATTAAATTTTCAATTTCCTTTTCAAAAAGATACTCGTCTGTTAATCGGCGAATTCTGCCAAGTTGAAAATAATCCCTGCCATCCTGGGCAATCAGCAACGAATACTTATATAACGGTGAGAAATTTGCAGGGAGATAAACGAGAAGCTGTAAATCTTCTCCAAGCTCCCTGCTGTGAAAGGTAAGTTCCTTCATTGTGCCTTTTGGAAATTCCATGCAATGATTCCCCCAATAATTCGATCTTTACCACTGCATTATAACAAAACTAAAGTGGAAATGCTTTTAAAGATAGTTGGGAAGAATGATATGTGAATGTAGGTAAGAGAAGGATTAGTGAAGGTAGCGTTGTTTGGTGCGAGAATCAGGCATAATCGATAATATATTTTCCCGTTTAAAGGTGCGCATTTGTTTGCGCAGCAAACAATACGCACGAATGTATTCGTCGTGAACTTCCTTCACAATCAACTTCCGTTGTGAAAGTTCTTGGTTTTCGGCTAAATAAATCATTTCTAATGGAATTTTTTCCTCGATTGAACGGATGAAAAGCCCATCCATGTGAATCGCCCCTTTCTTTAACATATGTTATTATTATACCCAAACATTTGTTCTTTATTCAAAGTAAATAGAACTAATGTTCTTTTTTAGGGTTATAAGAGAAATGTAATTCATTGAATTTAATTAAACTATTGACATTACCGAAAAAATTTATATAATTAGAAATGTAGTTTAATTAAATATGACTTGTTAGCTCAGTGGGAGAGCACTTCCTTGACAGGGAAGGGGTCGTGGGTTCGAATCCCTCACAGGTCATCAAAAAATCCTAACATCTATATGGTGTTAGGATTTTTTTCATTTTCTGTAGTTTCTAATTTATATTTCATTTACCTTTTAAAAAAATGTTCCTCAAGAGTAAATTATTCTCCTTATAAAAGATTTAAACCGTCCAAAAAATGAACACCTGTTAACCTTTACAGATGTTCATTTTTTTATATAAATTAATTTGATTATTAAAAATCTTATATTTCGCATTAAATAACCAACCGCCATTTCATCTAAACTCCATTCAATGGGCTCCCACTACAAAGAGTTCTAAGACTGTTAACTTTAATAGTGTTGCGAAAGAAGCTGGTGTAGCTAAAGCTACTTGCATCTTTAAAATGAGTCTTTCTAAAACAATCAGTTTTGTTGTAGCAATAAAAGAACTTACTGCCTTTTTATATGCCTATTATTTTTTGCACTTTACAAAGATACTACCTAATCGTACAATAAAAAAGACCGAATGGTCTTACAAATTTCGTAAACCTTTTTCAAACGGAGGCAAATAGATTCATGGTTAATCGCAAGGGAGAACAGACTAAAGCCCTGATCTTAGAAAAAGCATCGAAACTTTTTAATAGCCAAGGATATAGGGCATCTTCTATTTCCGACATCATGCACGAGACAGGTCTTCGAAAAGGAGGGATTTATAACCATTTCGAAAATAAAGAGGAAATAATGTTGAGCGCTTTTTCCTTTTCCATTGACACGATGAGTCATTTTTTCTCTGAAGCAATGGCAGGCAAACAAGGATGCATGGAACGTCTTCTTTCCATTGTTTCCGTATTCGAGGGGATTGCTGAAAGAGAATTGTTCCCGGGAGGTTGCCCGATTATGAATGCTGCCATTGAGGCAGATGACGCAGACCCATTGCTTAAAGATAAAGTCCGTGAAGCAATGGATGGCTTGCTCGGAATGGTTCGTAATCTTGTTCAGGAAGGCATAAAGAAGGGTGAGGTTAAACCAGGAGTGGATCCCGAGTTTGTGGCGACCGTGTTTATCTCCACGCTGGAGGGGGCGCTAGCACTTAGCAAACTTTACAAGAACCAAGAGTACATGAAAAGAGCTGTGCATCATCTTAGATCGTTTCTTGCTCAGAACTGTGCCTAGCAGTCCTAAAAAAGAAGCCGGTGATGGCTTTTTTTTTCACTCTAAAAGAGACCGATCGGTCTCTGTAACTATCTATAATACTTAGAAGGCGATGCTACGAAATCTGACAAGGATGCTGTCATAGTGGATGTCGTCTGATCATCGATGAGCAAGAAGAAAGAAACTTTAAGTCTTGACCGTGCCGATAAGCTTTCCTTACAAGTTCTGTGAGCCTTGGTAAGAAAGCTTCACGCCGGCGTACTTTGCGATGCTACTGATACAGCGATGAGAACAGCCTACGCATCTACCCTCAGCGAAGGGGAGACATTCACAACGCTAGAACTAAAAATCAATTTTACGAAGTCTGTATGGAATGCACGACTTCGAATGATTGGGCAGGCCATCAAACAGGGTAGTACTAACGGATGGGCCTTAAATTGAACGACTAAGGAGTTGAGTGCCATGAAAAAGGTGACAATAAATGATCATCCTACCGTAAAACAATATTACAAGAAAAAGGAAATTAAGCAGGGAACCGAAGGCAGGCGCATAGATACACAATGGTTGCGGAATTTATGTCTACATGCAGGAGCCGACGATGTTGGATTCGTCTCTATTGACCGAAACGAACTTGAGGACCAACGAAAAGAAATTTTGAATCTGTTTCCTGAAGCTAGGACGCTTATTAGTTTCGTCTGTAAAATGAACCGCGAGCCCTTGCGTTCGACAGCTCGATCCATTGCAAATACGGAATTTCATCATGTTGTCGATAACGTAACGCTTATCGGACATGAAATCGTGAAAGAGCTTGAAGAGCAAGGCATCAAAGCATTGAATCCGCCAGCAGGATTCCCGATGGAGCAGGAAAGTACCGGAAAAGCATGGGTCATCTCGCATAAACCAATTGCGGTTGCGGCTGGACTTGGGCAAATCGGCATCCATAGAAATGTCATTCATCCCAAGTTCGGCAACTTTATTTTGTTAGGTACGATCCTTACAAATGCAGATATGACTTCGGAAAGTCAGCCCATTGTTTATAATCCGTGTTTGGAGTGCAAATTGTGCGTAGCTGCCTGCCCGGTAGGAGCCATTGGCGCTGATGGTCATTTTAATTTCTCCGCCTGTTATACGCACAACTATAGAGAATTTTCCGGCGGCTTCACCGATTGGGTGGAGAAGATTACCGACAGCAAAAATTCTAAAGTATACAGGGACAAAGTAAATGATGGAGAAACAGCATCTATGTGGCAGAGCCTTTCTTTTGGGGCTAGCTATAAAGCGGCCTACTGTTTGTCCGTTTGTCCTGCTGGAGAAGATGTAATTGGTGAGTTTCTTGACGATCGTAAGAAATTTTTGAAGGACGTTGTCAAACCACTACAGGATAAAAGCGAAATGGTGTATGTTGTGCCGAATTCCGACGCTGAGGATCATGTCAAAAAGCGTTTTCCCCATAAACAAGTTCGGCCGGTGAGCAACGGCTTACGATCGAAATCAATCCGGGCGTTTTTGCAAGTGCTTCCTCATATGTTTCAAAGAAATCAAGCAAAAGATTTAGCTGCTACCTATCATTTTACATTTACTGGAGAAGAAAATGCTCAAGCAACGGTTATCATTAAGAACAAGACCCTTACTGTGGAAAAGGGACATATCGGGGATGCAGATTTCCAACTTATTGCAGACAGTCAAACATGGATTCGGCTGTTGGCCAAAGAAACAGGGATATTATCAGCCATCATGTCTGGTAAAATTCGCACAAAAGGCCAGTTAAAGCTGTTCAAGGCTTTCAGCAAGTGCTTTCCGTCATAAAAGATGAGAAGATTGTAATAAAAAGTGGGAAATAACATAATCATTTTGTTAGGTTCGATACATTATTTCTTTACCGATACAGTTCATAGAAAAATCTATTAAAAAGATGCCTCCTAATTTACTTTGTTTCTTAGCTGCCTACGACAGTTGTGTCTTTGAAATAAAGTCAAGATGTTTATAAAAAAGTCACACTGTTTAGGAATAAAGTTTGATAATTTACAAAGGTTTGATCAAAAATCCTGTATTGATATGCAGGATTTTTTTGTTCTGCAATCGGGCCAGATTCTTGAAGATTAAATTTAAAAATGAGAAATTTCTAAATGATAAAGATTTAATTTTTATTTTGGTTATAATGACTGATGAGAAAGTTATCGATTTTTGAAGGACTGATTATCCATGGAAAGAATCATTTTATGGTCACTACTTATAATAGGAATCGCCTTATTCTTTTATAGTTTAAGAAAACCACCAATTAAAGATTTGATTTTAATTTTCTTATTGACCTCTTTTTTCTCCACATTTCTTGGTGTTCTTGTTGTAGAAAGAAAAATGATTGAATATCCAATAAGCTTTTTAAGTAACTATTTCAGTTCTAGCATTCTTTATGAAAATCTTTTATTTCCAGTTGTCTGTATTTACTTTTATCAAGCAACTTATTATTCAAGATATCCTAGCATTATTCTGAAATGTGCATTGTATACCTCTGTTTTAACGATCATTGAGGTTCTTTTGGAAAGATATACTGATTTAATTGAATATCATACTTGGACTTGGAGACACACGTTTATCAGTACCTTTTTTCTAATGATGTTTATCCGTATCCTTATAAAATTAATTAACAGACATGAATGATAAAGTTACTAAAGCCTAATCACTTCGTAATGCAAGCGGGAAATTAGGCTTTATCATTACTCTTTAATAACATCTTCATCAGTCATGGAGTGCCTTCATTTTATTTCTACAGTGTATTACCAGAACCTGGAACTCCGTTAGAAACATTTTTTAACTGGGGAACAAATTATCATGTTTTAGGGGTAACCATTAACCCAATCTATAATCTCCTGATTCTTTCGATTGCAACAGCCACTATGCTTTCAATCTATACAATTTACAACATTTTTCAAAAAAATAAAGGAACCAATCACCGAAACAAGCGTTTAAATATATATCTTGAATATAAGGCCGTTTCCCTTAGAGAAACCTCTAAAATTCAACAAAATTTTTGCGGTTTACGTGCAAAAAAAACAAGGATAGTGCCAATAAATTTTGCATGTTGTTTCCACAAATAGTGAACAAATAGGTGTTTTTAATATTGGCACGGTAATTGCAAGTTTATAAGTGAAAATTAGAGATTTTCCTGTTAAAAGAAGTAGATACGTTTAAAATCATCTAAGGGGGCTTAATAATGAAAACAGGTACGGATCGTGTAAAAAGAGGTATGGCTGAAATGCAAAAGGGCGGCGTCATTATGGACGTTGTGAATGCTGAGCAAGCAAAAATAGCAGAGGAAGCTGGAGCGGTAGCTGTAATGGCATTGGAGCGCGTTCCTTCTGATATCCGTGCAAGTGGCGGAGTAGCAAGAATGGCAGATCCACGAATTACTGAAGAAGTTATGAATGCGGTTTCTATTCCAGTTATGGCAAAAGCACGTATCGGACACATCGTAGAAGCCCGAGTACTTGAAGCAATGGGTGTTGATTATATTGATGAGAGTGAAGTTTTAACACCAGCAGATGAAGAGTACCATCTAAATAAAAATGATTACACTGTTCCATTTGTTTGTGGTTGCCGAGATCTTGGCGAAGCAGCACGCCGTATAGGTGAAGGTGCATCCATGCTTCGTACAAAAGGAGAGCCGGGAACTGGTAATATCGTAGAAGCTGTTCGCCATATCCGTAAGGTAAATGCACAAGTACGTAAAGTCGCTACAATGAGTGAAGATGAATTGATGACAGAGGCTAAGCTACTTGGAGCACCATATGAACTTCTTCTAGAGATTAAGCGTCACGGACGTCTACCTGTAGTAAACTTTGCAGCTGGTGGAGTAGCAACGCCTGCTGATGCTGCACTTATGATGCAATTAGGTGCTGATGGAGTATTTGTTGGTTCTGGAATCTTCAAATCTGATAACCCCGCAAAATTCGCTAGAGCTATCGTGGAAGCAACAACCCACTATAAGGACTATAAACTAATTGCAGAGATTTCAAAAAATCTTGGAATTGCAATGAAAGGTATTGAGATTTCAACTCTGTCTCCTGAAGCGCGAATGCAGGAACGTGGTTGGTAAAAATTTAAAATTTTTCTAGAAGGATTTTAACATACAGGGGAGAATAATCTATTTATTGTGTATAGGTCTAAAAAATAGTCGTAAGCTCTTTCTTGTTAGTGAAAGCGCTTTAACATTTTTGAAAATTTAAAATATTCACATTGACATTGTTTATTCTGACCCGTATACTCGTGTTAGAAACATGTTCAGTGGATTTTTGAAAGGTGGATTATAGCATGCAAACACTGGAAACAGTGATTGTTACAGGATATGCAAAAGCTCCACAGGGAACTTCCATGTATGAAATGTATAAGCATGCGGGAATTGTTCTCGAAGTGAATCTGAAAGATCATAAGATTATCGGAGCTGAATTCACATTCGTAACTGAACTAACTAAAAATTATTTTCAAAAACTGCTGATAGGCTACTGTCTTGAAGACGGTGTCGAGCAGTTGATTAAACGAATTCAAAGTTTTTATTTTGCTCCATCCCAGCAAGCGATCATTGTTGCTCTACAAGCTGCAGTTCAACGTTACTGGGATAATGTGAAGCAAATGAATACATAACGTTTGGTTATAATAAAGTGGGAAGATGACCTCTTCCCATGGTCTTATTAAAACCGGGCAAACATGAACTCTTTGTAAGGAATGTTCGTTGGAACGACATTCTTTATAGAGATTTATGTTTTGCTCGGTTTTTTATTTTACCGAACTGTTACACCCACAAAAGTCGATGGAGAGGCAGGGATAAAAAAACATGAGCAAGCTGATTACATGCGAAGAAGCTGTAAAAAAGGTTAAAAGCGGCTCTCGAATTATGGTAGGTGGATTTGGACTTGTAGGAAGTCCGCTTAGTTTAATAGCCGCTTTGGCGCAAACGAAAGTGAAAGACTTAGAGATTATTAGTAATAACCTTGGTGAACCAGGCAGAGGTCTTGGAGTTTTAGTACGGCAAAAGCAAGTGAAAAAAGCGATAGGTTCGTATTTTACAAGCAACCCGGAGGTGGTTAAGGCTTATCAGGATAAGGAAATGGAAGTGGAGCTTCTCCCTCAAGGAACGATGTCTGAAGCCATTCGAGCGGGTGGTGGGGGACTAGGAGGGTTTTATACACCGGTCAGCGTAGGAACAAAAATCGCCGAAAACAAAGAAGAGCGTACCCTTAACGGTAAAAAATATGTGTTCCAAGAGCCGCTTAAAGCCAATTTTTCTTTAATTAAAGCGAAAAAAGCGGATCAATTAGGAAATCTCATCTACAACAAATCGGCAAGAAACTTCAATCCGATGATGGCAACAGCTGCGGATGTGGTTATTGCCGAGGTGGACGAGATTGTGGAGGTAGGCCAAATTTCTCCTGAAGAAATTGTGACTCCTCATTTATACGTTGATTTTATCGTTGTGAAGGGCGGGAACTAGCTTGAACGTGAAACAATACATTGCTGCAAGAGCGGCGAAGGAATTGAAGGATGGGGATATCGTCAATTTGGGGATAGGGATTCCAACGCTGGTGGCTGATTACATTCCATCAGATGTTAAAGTTTTTTTACACTCTGAAAACGGCATTCTTGGAGTAGGTCCTACGCCTGATCCAGAGGATATTGACCAAAATCTTGTCAATGCAGGAAAACTTCCTGTCACAGTATTGGAAGGGTCATCCTATTTTGATAGCGCTTCCTCTTTTGCAATGATTCGCGGCGGACATGTAAGCGTTTCGATTCTTGGTGTGCTGCAAATCGATGCAATTGGCCGGATCGCCAACTGGGCCGTCCCAGGAAAAAGTGTTCTTGGTGTAGGCGGGGCGATGGATTTATTGGAAGGCTCCAAAAAGGTAATCGTAACAACAATGCATACTTCTAACCAGGGAGAGTCAAAAATTGTCAAGGAATTAACCTATCCGATCACATCGGAACGAATAGTGGATTTAATTATTACCGATTTGGCGGTGTTCGCTGTAAAGGAAGATGGACTTCATCTTATTGAGCTGTCCCCTGGAATATCCCTTGAGGAAGTTCAACAGAAAACGGACGCACCCTTTCAAATTGCTGAATCTTTCAATAGAGGCAATGAGGTGACTGCATAGTGGTTGTAATCGTAAATGCGTTTCGGACTGCTATCGGAAGCTTCGGCGGATCACTGGCAGATACGCCTCCAGAAGAGCTCGTATCTCTCATCATGAAAAATAATCTTTCTGCTTCCGGATACGGTGCCAATATTGTCGATGAAGTCATCGTCGGCCAAACAAAGCAGAGTGCGCATGCTCCGAATATTGCAAGAGTCGCGGCATTACAGTCCCATTTTCCAGAATCGATTCCTGCTTATACTGTTCATCGTCAGTGTGGTTCGGGCATGCAGGCTGTCATTAACGGGGCGATGTCCATTTTGACTGGTCAGGCGGAAGTCGTTTTAGCAGGAGGCGTCGAAAACATGTCGCAAGCGCCTCATTATATGGTTGGCACTCGTTTCGGCCACAAGATGGGAGATATGACGCTGTATGATTCAAATACGGAAAGTCAGCCAAAATCGCAGCCGGAGGAGATATACGGCCGTTTCACGATGGGGCAAACAGCTGAGTGGCTGGCTGAAAAATATAACATTAGCCGCCGTGAACAAGATGAATTTGCCTTCACGAGTCAGCAAAAATCGAAACGTGCAATTGAAATGGGCCATTTTGAAGAAGAAATCATTCCTGTTCCGGTAAAGGAAGGAAAAAAGGGGATTAGACACTTTGCGATAGATGAGTACCCAAGATTGACGGACATTGAAAAGTTAGGAACATTAAGTTCTGTGTTTCAAAAGGATGGTACGGTAACTGCCGGAAACTCATCCGGAAGAAATGATGGCGCCTCGATGCTGCTGTTGATGTCGGAAGAAAAAGCGAAACAACTTGGAGTGGTCCCGATGGCAAGGATTCGTTCCTTTGCTGCAGCGGGTGTATCACCAAAAGAAATGGGAATTGGTCCGGTTCCTGCATCCCAAATTGCTTTGAAAAAAGCGGGTCTTCTTTTGGAGGATATCGATTTGATTGAATTAAATGAAGCATTTGCCGCTCAAAGTCTTGCTTGTTTAAAAGAATGGGACATAAAAGGAGATAACGTGAATGTAAACGGAGGAGCGATTGCCTTAGGGCATCCACTTGGGTGCTCCGGTGCAAGAATCGTCACTACATTATGTCATGAGCTTGAAAAACAAAAGCGGCAATATGGACTTGCAACGATTTGTGTGGCAGGAGGATTAGGAATGGCAATGGTGGTGGAAAGATGGATGGAATAAAAAAAGACTACGTGTTTCATCGTGATTTAAAAAAGGAGTACCCGATTATTACCCACGGTGAAGGGGTCTATCTCATAGATGAGAACGGGAAAAAATATTTGGATGCTTGCTCGGGGGCGGTTGCAGCCAACTTGGGCCATGGGATTAGTTCAATAGGAGAGGCCATGGCAGAACAAGCAAAAAAAGCAGCTTTCGTCCATACAATGCGCTTCGAGACGAAAGCGTTGCATGAACTGGCTGAAACAATCGGAAAAATGGCCCCCGACCATTTAAATAAAGTGTATTTTACAACCGGAGGCTCCGAAGCAAATGAAAGTGCCTTGAAGCTGGCGAGGCAATATCATAGGGACGCCGGGAGACCCCAAAAACACATGGTGATCGGGCGATGGCAATCGTATCACGGAAACACCATCGGCTCTTTATCAGCAGGAGGAGACGTTAAAAGAAGGCATGCATACACTCCTAATCTTTTAAACTATGCCCATGTCTATTCTCCTTACTGCCACCGATGTCCATACGATCGTCAAAAAGATGATTGTCTCTCCAAACAAAACTGGACGTGTGTAACGGATATTGAAAGAACCATTTTAGAAATTGGTCCTGAGAACGTGTCGGCATTTATCGCCGAACCGATTGTCGGAAGCCAGCAAGGTGCTGTTCCACCGCCGCTGGGGTATTTTGAGAAAGTTCGAGAGCTGTGTGATCGTTACGAAATCGTCTTAATTATCGATGAAGTGATGACTGGATTTGGTCGTACTGGTACCAACTTTGCGACAGAACAGATTGGAATCGAACCTGATATCATCACGTTTGGAAAAGGGGTTTCGGCAGGATATGCTCCGCTGGCCGGAATGATTGTTCATGAACGGTTAATCGATGGACTCATTCAAAACAGTGACGGGAAATTTATTCACGGCTATACCTATAGCGGGCATCCTGTGGCAGTGGCAGCGGGCCTTGCTGCAATAGACGTATATGAGCGAGATATGGTGCTGGAAAACGTCAAAAAACAAGGGACCTACCTTTTCAACCGTCTTATGGAACTGAAGCAAAAACATTCTTATATATCTGATGTTCGGGGCAGAGGGCTTTTAATCGGTATGGAGCTTGTGAAGGATCGTGAGCAGGATCTATTGTTCAAACCAACTGAAAAAGCTGCTGAAAGATTGAATGGAATTGCGATGGAACTCGGTGCGGTTTTTTATCCCGGTTCCGGTTCAATTGACGGCACCATGGGGGAGCACTTTATCATCAGTCCTCCTTTAAATGTCACGAAAATAGAAATTGATGAAATTGTGAGAATACTAGATGAATCATTATCGATATTCCAGGGCCAATTTAGAAAGGATGAGGCATATGAAATTACAAAGTAAAACAAACGAAATTCAAGAAAAAGCACGAAAGCATTTATCACCGGTCATGACAAGGGTAACGGAGCTTGTCATTGAAAAAGCGCATGGCGCCAAATTTTGGACGACAGACGGAAAGGAATATATCGATTTTGTTTCAGGAGTGGCCGTCAATGCAGTCGGGCATACGAACGAAAAAATGGTGGAAGCCATTAAAAAGCAGGCTGAAAATTTGATTCATCTTGGATTGAACTATGGTTATTATGAAACGGCAGCGAATTTGGCAGAAAAGCTTGCTCAAATCACACCAGGAAATCTAGACACTGTCTTTTTCTCCAATTCGGGAGCTGAAGCTATCGACGGTGCACTTAAACTAGCAAAGGCGGCCACAGGGAGACCCGCCATCATTGCTTTTGAAGGATCGTTTCATGGCCGTACATTAGGAGCAACAGCCATTACGGCATCAAGCTCTAAATACCGCCGTTTTTATGAACCGATTTTAGGTGAGGTGTATCACGTTCCATATCCGTATCCCAGCCAGCTGAAAAACATTAGAGAAGAAGAAGCTGAAGAGTATTGTTTGAATCAGCTTCAAAAATTGTTCGATCTACGCGTGGATCCTTCACGTGTGGCGGCTATCATCATTGAACCGGTAATGGGTGAAGGCGGCTATTATCCGGCACCGCCAAGCTTTTTGCAGGAGTTAAGAAAGATTACAGAGGAACACGGCATTTTGCTTATCTTTGACGAAGTACAAACAGGATTTGGCCGTACAGGCAAGATGTTCGCGGCAGAGCATGCGAATGTGACTCCTGATATTTTAGTACTGGCAAAAGCCCTTTCCGGCGGAATGCCTCTTGGTGCCATTGTAGCAAGTCGTGAGCTTCATGAAAAATGGCCGACGGCCGGTCATGGTTCGACATTTGGAGGAAATCCAGTTTCTTGTGCTGCGGCATTGGCAAACATTGAGGTCATTGAGGAAGAGAAGCTAGTAGAACGGAGTGCTAAACTCGGTGCCGAGATTGTCAGTCGACTTCATAATTCGGTAGGACATTTACCGGGCATTGTTGAAGTTCGAGGAGTCGGTATGATGATTGGTATTGAATTTGATTCTCAATCTGCTGCTTTCTTTGTACCGAAAATTAAATCGAAAGCACTGGAAAATGGATTGCTCATTATGAACTGCGGTGTAAGCGGGCAAACGATCCGATTAATGCTGCCTCTTAATATTCAAGAAGATGTACTAGATATAGGATTAACGATTTTAGAAGATGTGATAACAGAAACTATTTCCGGAAACTAATTTCCGATTCCTCGGAATACCACGAAAAAGGAGGTCAAGTTTATGTCAAGTCAAATCAAAACAGATATTCTTCAGGGAGATCTTTATATAAATGGAAAATGGGTAAGTGCCCCCGATCAGTCCTACTTTGAAAGCTTAAATCCGGCAACGGGGGAACTTGTCGGCGTATGTGCTTCCGCCACAACAGAGCAAGTGGATGAGGCTGTCACAAAAGCGAATGAAGCGTATTCACAATGGAAGAACACTCCCATTCCAGAACGAGCGGCTTATTTAACGAAAGCAGCCCAATTGTTTGAAATACGAAAAGAGGAACTTGCTAGAGTTATGACAATGGAGATGGGCAAAGTGCTGCCAGAGTCTATAGGCGAAGTCGGAGTGGTCATCGCGACTGCTAAATATATGGCAGGCGAGGGACGACGTCTCTTTGGAGAAACTGTCCCTGCCGGCTTCCCAGACCGGAACGTACGAATGGTTCGTGAACCTCTTGGAGTTGCGGCGTGCATTACCCCTTGGAACTTTCCGGTTGCGCTCGCTTCCTACAAAATCTTTTCAGCTCTGATTGCTGGTAATACTGTCGTATGGAAGCCTGCTTCAGAGGTTGCGTTATCGGCAAAGATTTTTGTGGAAGTGTTAGATGAAGCTGGATTGCCAGCAGGGGTTGTGAACTTAATTACCGGTTCAGGTAGAACAGTTGGACAAACCCTCGCAGAGCATCCAGATGTAAAAGTCATTTCGTTTACTGGCTCAACTGAAGTCGGACAAAAGCTGGCTGAAATGAGCAGTAAAACGTTAAAACGTATTTCATTGGAATTGGGTGGGAAAAATGCAGTGATCGTCTTGAAGGATGCGGACTTGGACAAGGCGGCAGACGGAATCGTAAAATCAGCGTTTACGACAACTGGTCAGCGCTGTACAGCGGCAAGCCGAGTAATCGTCGAGCATCCGGTAAAGGAACTGCTCATACAAAAAGTAGTCGAAATAACAAAATCTATGAAAATAGGAAATGGACTTGAAGAAGGGAAACAAGTGGGACCTCTTGTAAATGAAGACCAGCTTCATATAGTCGAAAAATATGTAAAAACAGCGATTGAAGAAGGTGGGAAAATTGTATCAGGCGGTCAGCGAGTTAAAGAATTAGGCGGCTATTATTATGAACCGACAATCATTGAGAATGTGAGACTAAATGATACCATTGCCCAGGAAGAAATATTTGGTCCTGTTCTTGCCATCATTGAAGTAGATTCATATGAGGAAGCCATGGAGGTAAATAACGGGACAATTTATGGGCTATCAACTTCTATTTATACAGAGAGCCTTCATTATGCGAACCGTGCTGCGAAGGAAGCAGTAAGCGGACTTGTCTATATTAATAACGGAACATCCAATGCCGAAATGGGAGTTGCATTTGGAGGCATGAAAATGTCCGGAAACGGTCACCGTGAAGTTTCCCATCATGCATTCGATGTCATGACAGAGTGGAAGTCCATCTATACAAACTATTGATAAGCTAATGTCTAATACGAAGGGAGGGAGAACATGCGAAATTATCGCATCGGTATTGCATTCTTTTACCATGAATCCCACAGTTTTAGCCCGATGAAAACAGAAATCGAACAGTTTCGAAACGAAGGCTACTTTATCGGCGATGAAATTTATGATGCCTATATTGGTACGAAAACGGAAGTGGGCGGGTTTTTGGATGTATTGAAACAGGAAGAGGATGTAGAAATCGTGCCGCTGCTTTGTGCGGCAGCGGTCCCATCGGGCGTAGTATCAACAGAAGCGTATTCCATCATCGAAGAGCAAATGCTCCAGTCAATCCGGGAGGCTGGAAGGCTGGACGGATTATTGCTTGCACTGCATGGAGCGATGGTAGTGGAGGACCTCTTTGATCCAGAAGAGCATTTACTAGGAAAAATTCGTGAGCATATCGGACAGAATGTCCCGATTGCGACGACCCTGGATATGCACGCCAATTTAAGCAGAAAAATGATTGATTACACACCGCTTCATTTTGGATTTAAAACATATCCGCATATTGATATGTACGAACAAGGCATTCATGCGGCAATCGCTTTGTTAAAACAATTAAAGGAAGGTGTGACTTACTACGCTTCTTTTGAAAAATTGCCGATGATGCCTCCCTCTATCAATATGAGAACTGCAGAAGGGCCGATGCACCAAATGATCGAGTGGGCGAAACAAGCCGAAGAGGAAGAAGGAATTCATCATGTGTCCGTATTTGGTGGCTTTCCTTACTCGGATATTCCCATGGTCGGTGCAAGTGTACTTGTTGTTTCGCTCGATCCGCAAAAAGGAAAAGAGACTGCCCAAAAGATGGCTTCCTTGTTCTGGAGTGTAAGAGAAGAATTTATCATGGATTTGCCCGGTGTAACAGAAGGGCTAGATTTGGCGATGTCGATTGATGATGACAAACCGGTAGTGCTGGTGGACATCTCGGATAATCCTTTAAGCTGCGGGAGCGGGGATACAACAGAGCTTCTTCGAAAAATGGTAGACATGAATATTCCTGACACACTGTTTGGAGGACTCTACGATCCCGAATCTATTGAGGCATGCCTTAATGCAGGAGTCGGACACAAGGTATCGTTATTCCTTGGTGGGAAAGTATCTCCAGAATTTGGGGAACCCGTTCAGGTCGAAGCAACGGTCGTGGCTCTATCAGACGGTATATTTCACAATTCTGGGCCCTTTAATCAGCATTTAAAAGTGGATTTAAAGGGAACGGCACACATTCGCGTTGGCGAGATGGATGTCCTACTTATTGGAAGGCCGATGTCAGCGAATGATCCGGAAATGTTTCGTCATATTGGCCTTGAGCCGCAGGCAAAGAGAATTCTTGGGTTAAAGGCTAAAAATCATTTTCGGGCAGCGTTTGAGCCGATTGTTGGCCGTATCATTTATGTGGATGCACCTGGTGTTGCATCCACTCGGTTAACAACTTTTACGTATCGTTACATTCCTAAGCCAATTTGGCCGCTGGATGATATTCAATATGAAGTAGAACGGAGGGGGACAGAAAAATGGAAACATTGAACAAAACCTATTATGTCGAAGTACCAGCTTCATTGAATCCAGAACAGCTAAAAATGATGATGGAGCTTGAGCAAGATGCGTTTCCGGGATTAGGAGCAGTAGATGAACAAGCCCTTGTCCCGCTTACACGCTACGGGAAACTCATTCAATATCGGCAGCAAAATGATCCAAAGCCGATTGCGATTTGCGAAGTGATGAGAGCTTACAATGATATTCATAAAGCCTACATTTTTGGGTTTTATGTCCGCTCCGACCAGCAAGGGAAAGGAATCGGGAAATTATTTTTAAAGGAAATTTATCCGCTTCTAAAGCAAGATGGTTTTCGTAAGGTTTGCTTAACGGTCAGTACTAAAAACAAGGCAGCCGTCAAGTTATATGAAAAATTAGGGTTTGTCATAAAAGAAACGAGATTCGATGAATTTGGTGAAGGGGAAAATCGCTATTATATGGAATACCTCATTTCTTAATATAGTAATGATCAGAGGAAAATTCATCAAAAATGGTCAATAGAAAATAGGCTAATTTTAGGAGGAGTTTATGATGAGAAACAATTTATTCAAACCAAAAAGACATTGGAAAGAAATCGAGCTTTGGAAGGATGTAACGGATGAGCAATGGAATGATTGGGTTTGGCAATTGACGAATACTATCAAAAATTTAGAAGACTTAAAGAAAGTAGTTAACTTAACACCAGAGGAAGAAGATGGGGTTTTAATCTCAACAAAAACAATCCCATTAAACATCACGCCATATTATGCATGGCTTATGGATCCTGATGATTCAAGATGTCCGGTTCGAATGCAGTCTGTTCCGATTTCTGCGGAATTGCATAAAACAAGATATGATTTAGAAGATCCCCTTCACGAAGATGAAGATTCACCAGTACCTGGGTTAACACATCGTTATCCGGATCGCGTGTTGTTCCTAGTCACAAACCAATGCTCCATGTACTGCCGTTACTGCACAAGAAGACGCTTCTCCGGACAAATCGGAATGGGCGTACCAAAGAAACAGTTAGACACAGCGATTAATTATATCGCATCTAACCCACAAATTCGAGATGTGTTAATTTCCGGAGGAGACGGGCTCCTTATTAATGACAATATTTTAGAATATATTTTAAAGAATTTACGTGAGATTCCGCATGTAGAAATTATTCGTATCGGTACAAGAGCACCTGTCGTATTCCCACAGCGTATTACCGAAAATCTTTGCAATATCTTGAAAAAGTATCATCCAGTTTGGTTGAATACACATTTCAATACATCTATTGAAATTACGGAAGAATCGAAGCGTGCATGTGAAATGCTTGCAAATGTTGGTGTACCTGTTGGTAACCAAGCGGTTATTTTAGCAGGCATTAACGACAGTGTGCCGATCATGAAACAGCTTATGCATGACCTTGTTAAAATTCGCGTTCGTCCATATTATATTTACCAATGTGATTTATCAGAAGGGATTGGCCATTTCCGTGCACCAATCAGCAAAGGATTGGAAATTATGGAAGGACTTCGCGGCCATACATCGGGTTATGCCGTTCCAACATTTATTGTCGATGCCCCGGGTGGAGGCGGTAAAATTCCATTGCAGCCGAACTATATCATTTCTCAAAGTTCTAATAAAGTCGTATTACGTAACTTTGAAGGTGTCATTACATCCTATCCAGAACCAACAAATTATCAGTCAGGCAGTGCAGAGGATTACTACAAAAAGGTTTATCCTGAAGTGTTTGAAAAGTTTGAAAGTAATGGTGTTCTATCCATTATTGATGATACGAAATTTAACCTTACACCTGAAGGATTAAAACGGTTAGATCGCCGCAAAACGTATAAGGAAAATATTGAGCATAGTTCATTAAAAGATAAACGTGACAAACGTGACGAGTTAAAAGAGAAAAAATTCCAATCACAAATGAAGAAATATGAAACAGTGGGAGCAAAGGAGGAATAATTTTGATTTGTCAATGGTGCGAATCTGACACAGCACGTGAAACGAGCAACAAAGTGTATTGGGAACTTCCAGATGGAACAAATGCGATCGAAATTAAGGACACTCCATCCATTCATTGCTTGGAATGCGGTATGACCTATCAAACAGATCATACGGTGAAAGAAATTGAGGATCATCTATTTTTAATTGATTGCTCAAAGCTCGAAAAAAGTATGACGTATGAAACACTTATGGCCGCTCCACGCTTATTGAAGCGAAACTACTTTGATTTTTCGAAATAATTAGCCTAGCCATCTCTCATTTTTCAATAGTAAGTGGGAGATGGCATATATTTTTCTAAAAAGTTAGATAGATGCTAATAGATGAAGAATTAAGGAGGACAAGAATGGAAGCAATCAACATCTATAATAATGACCAAAATAATCAGAAACATCAGAATAATAAGGAAAGTAAAGAGCATATTAAACGCAATCTAAAGGCACGTCACATGACAATGATTGCTATTGGAGGGTCAATCGGGACAGGGTTATTTTTAGCGACAGGGGCGTCCATTCAAACAGCTGGACCTGGTGGAGCGTTAATAGCTTATGGAGCTATCGGCATCATGGTCTACTTTCTAATGACAAGTCTCGGAGAAATGGCTACTTTAATGCCGGTTTCGGGATCATTTTCAACATATGGGAGTCGTTTTGTCGATCCGGCATTTGGATTTGCGCTTGGTTGGAATTATTGGTTCAACTGGGCTATTACACTGGCGGTTGAAATAGCTGCATCAGCAATTATTATGAAGTTCTGGTTTCCGGATGTACCAAGTATCATTTGGAGTGCACTGTTTTTAGGCTTAATCTTTTTATTGAATGCATTGTCGGTTAAAAGTTACGGAGAATCCGAGTATTGGTTCTCCTTAATAAAAGTAGTGACAATCATCGTTTTCATTGGAGTCGGTTTGCTTACCATTTTCGGTATTCTTGGCGGACAGTTTATCGGGTTTAAAAACTTTACTATAGGAGATGCTCCGGTTCATGGCGGCCTTTTGTCCATTTTAAGTATTTTTTTCATTGCAGGTTTTTCCTTTCAAGGAACGGAACTCGTGGGGATTGCTGCAGGAGAAAGTGAAGAGCCGGAGAAAAACGTACCAAAGGCGATTCGACAAGTATTTTGGCGAATTCTTCTATTCTATGTCGTTGCCATTGCTGTCATTGGCCTTATTATTCCTTATACAAGTCCAAACCTTTTAGGCAGGGATGTCGACAGCATCGCTGTCAGCCCTTTTACCCTTGTATTTGAGAAAGTGGGCATTGCATTTGCGGCATCTGTGATGAATGCGGTCATTTTGACATCGGTCTTATCGGCAGGGAGTTCCGGTTTATATGCGTCGACACGCATGCTTTGGTCCATGGCAAAGGACGGTCAGGCACCTAAATTTTTACAAAAAGTAAATAATCGCGGGATTCCGATGAATGCCCTTGTTATCACGACGATTATCGGAGGCTTTGCCTTTTTAACGTCCATTTTTGGAGATCAAGTGTATACATGGTTATTAAATGCGTCAGGCTTAACTGGATTTATTGCATGGCTAGGAATTGCAGTCAGCCATTATCGTTTTAGAAAAGCATATATGGCCCAGGGCAGGGACATGAATGATTTGAAATTTAAAGCGAAATGGTTTCCGCTTGGTCCGATTCTTGCTTTTGCGATGTGTGTCTTTGTTATTTTCGGACAAAATTATCAAGCTTTTCTAGCAAGTGAGATTGATTGGTATGGAATAGCCGTGTCGTATATTGGTTTACCGATCTTTTTGGCATTATGGCTCGGGTATAAATTTGTTCATAAATCAAAGGTCGTTCCACTAAAGGAATGTTCTTTTGATGAGATATCATCAAAATAGAAGGTATAGAGGATGGGTATAAATTCTATAAGGTGAATTAAAATGGAATAGCTATGGACCTGCCAAAAAGCACAAGCTAAACCTAGCTAGTGCTTTTTGACTAGTAGAGAACTCGCCATAAATAGAAGGTTGCATAGGATTCCCAATTTGCCCACGGGATTGATAATGCAAGGATTTCTTCTTTGGTCGGCTTTCTATCCATATTTAGCAGCGTTTTTATCGCATTAATTAGACCGACATCATCGATCGGGAAGGCAGTCGGAAAACGAAGGCAGCGCATCAGCACATAATTGGCTGTCCATGGGCCAATCCCGCGTATTTTAATTAAGCTTTTTTCGACCTCTTTAAAATGACCGGATTCCATTAATTTTTCCTTGGATAATTCGCCGCTCGCCATTAATTTGGCAATTCCAATAATATATTCACTCTTTTTGACGGTCATTTTAATATCTGCGAGATCCTTTGGTGTGAGCTGTGCAATTCGTTCATAGGAAGGGAATATCCAATAATTTTTGCCATCCCATTCGATGGACTCACCAAATTTTTCAACGAATTGTCTCTTTAATGTGTAAGCGAATCCTAAGTTAATTTGCTGGCCTAAGACCCCCCAGCAAAGAGCTTCAAACAAATCGGGAATGCCGATAAGGCGTAATCCATAAAAGTCTTTTACGGGCATTTTAAGTAAGGGATCAGCTTTGGCAATTTCATAAAAGGGAGTTAAATCGTTATCGAGGTCAAACCATTCAGCAATATAACGCACCACTTCAGCAATCTGCCAAGGTGTACTAGGTTGTGTACCTCCTAAAAAATGAACATGCAACTGCATATTAACGATGGCTTCTATCTGAACTAGGACTCGAGTCTCACCAATTGCTATCACTCTTCTAATGGTTTCATTTTCGACTTCATACATACATTCCTTATTATTACGTTTTAGGTAGCCAAGGTTTGCTTTCATATCAAACGCTTCAGGCAATGGAATGACAATATCTTCATTAAATTCGTTAATTTCTTCCCCCAGTGTGTTGGACAATCTATCCTCCCCCTCCTTTTTCTATATTCTATTATTATCACAAAAGTATAAAAAATAATTTTTTTATTTTGCTTTTACATTCAAAAGTTTTTAATGATTCATGCAATTAAGTGTATATTGATTATGTAGTAATGTTAATCGCTGACTGAAAGAGATCTAATTCTGAATGTGAGGAATCTATGATAGTGTAGCCGATACCATTTTTGGTTTATTACTAGCAACCGCTAGAAGAATGCCGGAATTAAATCAGATGGTAAAGTCAGGGAAGTGGACATCGCAAGTGGGTGAGAATCTTTATGGAGTGGATGTGCATCATAAGACATTGGGAATTATCGGAATGGGAGGGATTGGCTCAGCCATTGCCAAACGTGCGCATTTAGGCTTTGATATGCCCATTTTGTATCACAATCGCTCACGAAATTTAGAAGCCGAACAAACTTATCAAGCAACCTACTGTTCCCTTGAAGAAATTTGTCAGCACGCAGACTTCATTTGTTTAATGACACCACTAACACCAAAGACAGTTAAGCTAATTGGAGAAAAGGAATTTAAACTAATGAAGAAATCCGCCATTTTTGTTAATGGTTCGCGTGGAGCAGCTGTGGATGAAGATGCCTTGGTTCAGGCCCTTCAAAATGGGGATATCTTAGCTGCAGGGTTAGACGTCTTCGCACAGGAACCAGTAAGTCCAGATCACCCACTTTTATCAATGGATAATGTAGTCACCCTGCCGCATATTGGGTCAGCTACCCACGAAACTCGTTTGAAAATGGCCAAACTTGCAGCGGAAAATCTAGTCCTTGGATTGCAGGGTAAACAGCCGCTTTCGTTAATTAATCAAGATGTTTTAACTGAGGTTCGCTAAATGAACAGGCGTGAAGAATCTTCTTAAACAAAGGATTACGCCTGTTTTATTAATGCATGATTAAAACATAGAGTATGGAGCTTTTGTAGAAAGGACAAGAGAATAATACTAGAAGTTCCAAATGGAAATATCCAACAGCCATTTCCAGGTGCCTGACACCGGATTTTGTGAGATAATCGAAATGTAGTATGATAGAATTATCTTTGGTTTGTTTGGAAGACTTCTTAGGAGAGGATATTAGATGACCAATAATGAGATACCTTCTCTACAGAAGGATGGAAAAGTTACGATATTGAATCAACGAAATACATCTAACATAATGACTGATCTAAAGTTACTTTTTAAAGCAAATGTATTAATCGCAAATGTTTTGCCTGTCTTTGCAGGATTCTGGTTAGCCTTACATTTTACCAATACTTCTTTTACAGCACACCTGGATCTATTTTTCTTAACAATTTTCGGAAGTACAATGGTAATGGCCGGGGCCCTCGTGCTCAATAATTGGTACGATGTTGATATTGACACTGTAATGGATCGAACAAAGGGTCGTCCAACAGTAACGGGGAATATTTCTTTGAACGCAGTTTTAACAATAGGTATTGCTCTAAGTGTATTAGGTCAAATCCTTTTACTCTTTACGACCGTTGAAGCGGCGATATACTCCTTTGTCGGATGGTTTACTTATGTCTTTTTATATACCATGTGGTCAAAACGGCGGTATACAATTAATACAGTAATTGGAAGTATTTCCGGTGCCGTTACACCTTTAATAGGATGGACAGCCATCGCACCTGGTTTTCAAAGAGTCCCAATGATCTTGTTTCTTATCTTGTTTATTTTTCAAATGCCGCATACCTTTGCGATTGCCGTAAAGAAATATAAAGAATATAAAGCAGCTGGAGTAGCCATGCTTCCCGTTGTTCGCGGATTGGCTGTGACTAAGCGGCAAATGGTGATCTATATTACTTGCTTATTTCCATTACCATTTTTATTAACGATGCTTGGAACTACATTTATGGTGATTGCTACATTGCTTAACGTTGGATGGTTGGTTGTGAGTATCAGCGGATTTTTTACTAAAGATGATTTAAAATGGGCACATGTGAATTTTCTATATTCCGTTAATTATATAACTATATTGTTTCTCTTGATGGTAATTGTTACATTGCCGGTGTTTAGTTAGTCGAGATCAAATGAAACTCAAACTATAGATAAGTGAAGGCTGTTCCGAAGGTATGCAAGTTATTTGCAAACTAATGGAGCAGCTTTTTGGACGCTGCCTCGTTCAATGGATGAAGCATTGAATGAACAAAGCATGGAACTATTTAAATTTGTCAGTTTACCATTATTAGCTGGTATACCACTAAGGGATAGCTGGAAAAAACTTCGCCCAATTGGGAAGGACATTACTTTTTACTTTTTTGCAATCTTGTTTTTTGGAATGGGCTGGTTGTACATTGACTCGCCTGTGCAATTATGTAATAACTACCTTGTAACCGAGCAAATCATGCTTGGCTGGGGATTCTTGACGACGGCAATCTGCATGGTGATATATAAGGTTTATATCGCTTTTGTTGATCCATCGAAATATGAATAATTAAATACAGATGAGCCTAATCCTTTATGGATTAGGCTCTATTTTGTGAAAAGGCTAAAATACGAGTGTAATTTGGTACTTTTTACAAATGATAACTGTTGGAAAAGGAAAATTTTTTGAAATTGAAATATACTATAAGGGAAGGGACGTGATGATTTTGAAAAAAGGTTATATGGTGATTGGAATAATTGTAGCAGTGATTGTTATTTTTGGTGCAATGTTAATTTCCAGCTATAACTCTTTTGTCAATTTAGAGGAAAATGTGGACCAGTCCTATTCTCAAATTGAAAACCAACTGCAAAGAAGGCTGGATTTAATTCCGAACTTAGTAAATACAGTGAAGGGTTTTGCTTCGCATGAAAAAGAAGTAATTGCATCAATCTCAGATGCACGTGCAAGACTAGCGGGTGCGAATACGCCGCAGGCACAAGCCACAGCAAACGCAGAACTTTCAGGTGCGTTAAGCCGTCTACTTGTAGTCGTAGAAAATTATCCCGATCTTAAAGCAAATCAGCAGTTTACCCAATTAATGGATGAACTTGCAGGAACAGAAAACAGAATAGCTGTCGCACGTAAAGATTATAATGATCAAGTGGCGGTGTACAATAAAAAAGTAAAAAGATTCCCTGGGGCAATTATTGCAGGCATAACTGGGTTTGATGAAAAAGAATATTTTAAAGCAGACCCTAGTGCCAAAGAGGCTCCAAAAGTTGACTTTGGGGACGATCAATAATGAAAACAAAACGGATCTTCAGCCTTTTGTTGGTGTTTATCACTTTTTTTCTCTGTGCTATGAATGCACAAGCTGAGGATGTCCAAATTCCGGCACCTGTTGGAGACATTTACGTACAGGATTTTGCCAATGTATTAAACGAAACAGAAAGAGCAGAATTAATCAATTTAGGCAGGAACATTGAAGACCAAACAACAGCACAAATTGCTGTTCTAACTGTGGGTACTATCGGGGATCGACCGATAGAAGAGTTTGCAAATGAAGCTTTTCGGCAATATGGAATCGGAAATAAACAGGAAAACAACGGTGTATTGCTCGTCTTATCCATGCAAGAACGCAAAGTAAGGATTGAAGTAGGCTATGGATTGGAAGGCAGAATTCCGGATGGAAAAGCAGGTCGAATTCTTGATGAATATGCCATTCCATTTTTAAAAAATCAACAGCCAAATCGAGCAATTGTTGAAACCTATAAAGCTTTAGCAAACGAAGTCCTCGCCGAGTATGGCAAAGAAGGAGACGTTAGTAAGCAGACACAGGCAACCGGTGAAAAAGGATTGGGTATTCCCGGTTGGTTAATGGTCATTGTTATTATAGGCGTTGTGTTTTTAGATTTTAAGTTTTTTGGAGGAACGCTCACCTACCTTCTCTTATCTATCATCTCCAGAGGTGGAGGCAGAGGAGGCGGTGGTAGTGGTAGTTCTAGAGGGGGCGGAGGAGGTTCATCCGGTGGTGGTGGTGCAGGCCGAGGATGGTGATACCCTTGCCAGAAAATCGAAAAACTGTTAGGAGACTTTTCTCCTAACAGTTTTTTATATTCTATTAATTTTTATTAATAAATTCTTATGGTTCGTCAGTTATCGTTGCCAATTTTCGAGCCCTTAGAAACTTTATTACATTTAAAACAATCGTTTTTACTACGGCATAGAATGGTACTGCCAACACCATCCCTAAGATACCAGCTAGATTTCCTGCAGCGAGTAAAACAATAATAATTGTCGCTGGATGGGTATCTAATGATTTTCCAAGGATGAGCGGAGATAAGACATTGCCTTCAACCTGCTGAGCAATAACGATAATCACGATAACCAATAAGGCTTTGGTAGGTGAATCAAAAAGAGCAACAATCACAGCAGGGGCACCGCCGAGAATTGGCCCGACATAAGGAATTATGTTGGTAAACGCTACAATTAAGGCCATAACTAGCGCAAAAGGCAAATCAATAATTAAGTAACCAACAAAAGCAAGAGTTCCTACTGACAGGGCTACAATAACTTGTCCCTGAATATAGGAGGAAAGTGTTTCACCAGTCTCTTTCAACATAATTAACCCGGCATCTCTATATGTAGCAGGAAGGAATTTAGTGAGGGCTTTAGGGAACTTATGTCCATCCTTAAACATGTAGAATAATAAAAAAGGAACGGTGGCTAAAATGACCGCAATATTAGCAAACACACCGAGTATATTTGTAATGCCACCAGTAACCCTATCCGGTAAGGTGTTTGCGTAGGCAATCAGTTTTTGTTTACCTGTTTCCAAAAGGTCATTTTGCTCTTTCATGATCCATTTGAATTCAGAACTGCGTGATAGCTTATCAAAATACTGCAAGGTCTTGTTAGCATAATCAGGAAGTGCATTTGCAAGGGCGGTGAATTGCTCTGTGATGGCAGGGACCAAGCTGCCAATCGCTAATACAAGAATGCCAATAAACACGACATAAATGATGAGGATGGCAAGAATTCTCGGCACTTTTTGACGCTGAAGAAAATTAACGATTGGATTTAGTAAGAAAAATAGAAATCCGGTAATAAGAATTGGGAAAAAAAGAGTAGAGAAAAAGATCCCAATCGGCATGAATAAAAATGAAATCTTTGTTGAGACAAAGATGATGGTTAAAATTAATAGGATCTGGATTAACCCGTATTGGAATTTTCTTTTTGACATTATGTTCCCCTTTTTCTTTTATTATAGCTAAAATTATATCAAAAACATGGAACAGAAGACAAATTCTAGAATTTTTAATGGTGTCAGGCACCGCTCAAAAAAATGAAACTTTCGCCTCATTTTAGATGAAGGGAATACTTCCTTTTAGCTAAGTATTTTTTGAAAAAGTAAAAAACGCTCACATATGGGAAAAAATTTTACACAGCTTGTTGGTATGGTTGAAGCTATAATGACAGTATATTTTTTTGAGATCGAGTCTATTAAAAGGAGATACCTGCCATGTCAACTGTTATTGAAGAAGGGATTAAACAGCCTGAGAAGTTTACTTATAACCATGGTTTAACAAAAGAACAGGTTGAAAGAGCCTTAAACCAAGCCATACAAAAAGTGGAAGAAAATCTTGAGCATTTCAAGGATACGTTCCCAGATGCTGCTAGTGTCAATAATGTATATAAACCGGTCAAAAATGATCATGAATGGACACAAGGCTTTTGGACAGGAATGATTTGGCTTGCCTACGAAACGACAGGGGATGAAAAGTTCCGTGAGGTTGCCGAGATCCAAGTGGAAACCTTTAAAAAAAGAATCGATGAAAGATTAGGGCTAGACCATCATGATTTGGGGTTTCTTTATACCCTTTCCTGTGTAGCCGCATACAAGCTGACAGGAAATAAAGAGGCAAAAGACATAGCCATAAAGGCTGCAGATGCATTAATGGAGCGCTTTAGTGAAAAGGGTGAATTTATCCAAGCTTGGGGAGATTTGAGTGACCCTGCTAACTATCGTTTGATTATTGATTGCTACTTAAATTTACCGCTGCTTTTTTGGGCGAGTGAAGTAACGGGCGACGGGCGATACTATGATGCCGCTTATAAGCACGCCAAAACCGCTATGCATGTCGTGGTCAGAGACGATGCGTCGACGTTCCATACGCATTATTTTGACCGGGAAACAGGAGAACCAACAAAAGGAGTAACGGCTCAAGGGTATTCAGACGATTCTTGTTGGTCGCGCGGTCAAGCATGGGGCGTATACGGATTCCCGTTAAGTTACCTGTATACAAAAGATGAGCGCTTCATGGAAATGTATCATAAAGTGACCCAATATTTTCTCAATCGACTGCCGGAGGATTACATTCCTTACTGGGATCTTATTTTTACAGAAGGTGATCAATATCGTGATTCATCGGCGGCTAGTATTGCCATATGCGGACTAATGGAAGCGGAAAAATGGCTTCCGGCAGATCATCCACTGAAAAAAATCTATCGGAATGCCGCTCTGCATATGTTGAAATCATTAATTGAAAACTATACGACCATCAATTATTCCGAATCAAATGGCTTGCTTTTACACGCTGTGTACAGTATCCCGCATAATGGCGGCGTCGATGAATGTAACATTTGGGGCGATTACTACTATATGGAAGCGTTAGTAAGGGTGCTTAAAGACTGGGAGCTGTATTGGTAGATTAGAGAACGATTAGGTATACGAGGGGGAAAATGGTATGTGTCAAACTAATCCGAAACCATTGATGGATAAAATGCTCCCTGCGCCCATCAATGGCGGATTTCGAATGGAAGGATACTGGGTATGGTGCGGTTCTGTCGTGAAGGGGGAAGATGGACGCTTCCACATGTTTGCATCACGTTGGCCGAAGCATTTGCCGATGCATCCAGGCTGGCTTGTCGGATCGGAAATCGTTCGGGCGGTTGCCGATACTCCTGAAGGACCATATGCGTTTCAGGAAGTCGTGTTTCCTGCCAGAGGAGCGGAGTACTGGGACGGGAGAAGCACACACAATCCAGTTATAGTAAAGCATGACGACACCTATATCCTTTACTATATTGGAACTACTCATCCTTTCGCGGATATCGGACCTGGTCAAACACTTGAATTAGAGGATCCTAGAACAATCGTCGGAAGGTCCAATAAAAGAATCGGAATTACAACATCGAAGAGTGTGTTTGGACCTTGGGAACGAAGAGACGAGCCTATTCTACGTCCTCGACCGGGCAAATTTGATAGCTTTCTGATTTCTAATCCTGCTCCGTATGTTCATGAAGACGGATCCGTCCTTCTTATTTATAAAACACGCTGCTATGAAGGCCATGTTCATAGCAGAAAAATGATGTTCGGTGTCGCAAAAGCAGATCACTATAATGGACCATATACCGCTGTTAGTGACGAGCCTATCTTTCCGCCGGACCGGGTTCACCTAGAAGATCCGTTTATTTGGAAAACGGAAAATGGATATGAATTAATCGCGAAAGATATGGAAGGCGGCATATCTGGGGAATTACACGGTGGAATCAAGGCTTTCTCAAAGGACGGAATCAAGTGGGAGCTAAATGACAATCCGAAGGCCTATTCATGCAGCGTATTATGGGATGATGGAGAGGTTAGGACAATGGCAAATCTGGAGCGTCCGTTCTTGCTTTTCCAAGATGGAAAGCCAACCCATTTATTTGCAGCTACAGCGGACGGTCCTGGTCATTTCAAAGGAATGACAGAAACGTGGAATATGGTTATTCCCTTGAAAGCGGACTAACGGTTGGAAAAAGAAACGCATTTAGAAAAGTTTTACAAAGAATAATCTTACTTGTCAAAAAAATATTTGACTGTGAACTGGACTGTTAGATGAATAATCTAGCAGTTTTTTATTAGAGTTTAGTTTCGTTCTTTATCTGTATGACTATAAAGGAATGTGTGTTAATTTGTTATCAAGGTAAAAAATCAGCTGGTAAGGAGAAAAGCAGGATGGTAAAAATAGCAGCATTATTAGGAGATTACTGGCATGATAGAGACGATGCAAAAGCTGGATTAGAAGCGGCCTTTTCAAGATTACCATACAAAGAAGAAGTTGACCTTCAATATATTACATATGAAGAAGTTTCACAAGTGCTTGATGATAAACCAGACTTATTTATCAATGCAAAAATGGCCCAGTTAAATCCAATGGATGAACAGGTGACCACTTGGTTAATAGAAGATTTGGATAAAAAGTTAGTAAATTACATCAAAGAGGGGGGAAGTGTCCTAGCTTGGCATGCCGGTATGGCTGGATATTCAAGTGAATCCAACTACATTGAAATGTTAAGGGGATATTTTGTCCATCATCCACCAGGACTGCAAAATGTTACATACACCGTGAAGGAAAATGAAAAAAGCGGAGAGAATACATTTTCCCTTTCCGATGAGCAATATTTTGTTCATTGTGATGCAGCAAATACAGAGGTGGACCTTTGGAGTACAGGTGTCGATGGAGATTCTATCGCTGGATGGAAGCATTCCTATGGAAAAGGGAAGATATGCTGCTTTACCCCGGCTCACACGAAAGAAGGAATGCTAAATAAAAACATCTTCAGCTTATTAGCAGAAAAAATAAATTGGATGTTATCTAAATAAATAAGGTAGAGATGGTTGCATCAGAATTGAGAAAAGAGATATCAAAATAATGCACAACCTCCTCAAAATAATGCACAGAATAAACGAAATAGACGGAATATAATTTAAATTAAATGTATTTCACGATTAAGGAGGTACGTATGAAAAATCATTGCGCTGTTTCTAGTCGTTTTAATCGCTTGTGGAACATTATTGCAAACTGCAAATGCTACCGTAAATGATTTTGAAGGGTCTAAAAATCTTGCCTTAAACAAACCATGAGACGTTTGTTGATGTTTGAAATTAATAGAATGCTTATCCTTAAGTTTTACTTCATAAAAGCCTCCAAAATTCTAAAGGTATTTAATGTTTAAAAGAATGTATAATTGTAGTTGCACTCTTGGATAAATGAGAGTTATTAAAAATTAATCATTTTCAGGTGATAATCATGTCAATTGAGGTGCCATTCTACACTAGACAGCTGACAGGAATGCTAGAAATAATAATCGAAAAGAAAAGAAAAAAGATGATAGCTCTTGCCAATAAATACGGACTCTCGGCACTGGAGACAGTTCAAGTTAGTAAAGAACTTGACCAATTAATTATTATCTATCAAAAAAATCTTATAAGTTAGAAAAACAAATAATCGAAAGTTTCCCTAGGATTAGCAAGTTGCTTCTGGTCAAGAATTAAAAATATGATATCTAGAAGTGGGAGGCTTTGTTATGTATAAAATTATGCTAATAGATGATGATGTCCCAATGTTAAAATATTTAGAAAGGTTAGTACAGTGGAACAGTCTGGAGCTGACTATTTGTGCTTCAACGTACTCTTCTTTGAAAGCGCTTCAGCTATTTAGTTTCACACTCCCAGACATCGTCATTTCAGATATTGGACTGCCTCAAATGAATGGACTTGAATTAGCAGAGAAATTTAGAAAAATCAAACCGGATGTCCGGATGATTTTCCTTACCTGTCATGAGGATTTTCATTACGCTAAACGTGCTGTTCAATTGGGTGCTGACGAATATCTGATTAAAGATGAACTCACTTCTGAACAATTAGAAAAAAGTCTTAGAAAATCTCTCCAACATATAAAAAATTCACGAGATAATCATGAACTCTATTCATTCCGTGAAACGATACAAATAAATAAAGATGTCTTAAAGCAAAACTTTTTAGATCAGATTCTTTCTGGAAAGAATATTGAAAATGTAATTGGTTACGGCAAAAGGTTAGGTATTCATTGGGATTTTCCTGACTTTATTGCGGGGATCTCTTTTATTGATTTTTCCAGTTTACCAGAAAAATATAGCCTTCGAGATCTTCCTTTTATAAAATATGGGATTTTGAACTTTGCCGAGGAGTTAGCCCAAAATGTGGAAGGAATGACTCCCATACTGGATAAAGAAAAAAATCTATATATCATTATGAACTTTAAATATACGATTTCCCGAAACAGTTTTGAAGAATATTATCGTTATCTAGATGAATTGCAACAGAGAGTTAAAGAATACTTGAAAATAAATCTCTCTTTTTTATACAGTGGGCAAATAGTCAGGAGACCAGATCTTGGGGATGAAATTTTCAACTTGAGTGAATCCCGTTATCAGGCCTTTTACAATAGTTCGACTATCAACCAATTGCGACCTAACCTTCGAAACGAATGGAATATTAATTCAAATGAATTGTTGAATCCGTTAGGGAGAACTTTGATGAAGGCATATGATAACAACGATTTACCAACCATTAGTAGAACAATCGAAGAGCTGGATGCTCTCTCTAATGAAAAATGTATTAATCCTATACAACTTAAAGAACATGGGGAACGCTGGATTAACTACATGGAAGTAAAAAGCGGCAGCTCTATAAAAAATGATGACTTCTCCTACTTCTTCAAGAATTCTGTTAAATTGAATGAAGTCATTTTACTGCTAAAAAATAGAACGGTACAATTAAAAGGCTGCTTAGAGGATAAAACAAACGATTCGAGGAAAAAACCAAAGTTACAAGAAATTGATCAGTATATCATGGCGCATTTGTCTGATAATATCAGCTCAGCGGATATGGCTAATTTCCTTTTCTTAAACTCAAGTTACTTCTCCCGTTATTTTAAAAAATTAGCAGGTGAAAACTTCACGGATTATATCCATCGCTTTAAAATGAAAACAGCCGAGAAAATGCTGCAGGAAAAAGAAGATAGCATTGAAAATATTGCTAGTCAGTTAGGCTATTCGGACAGAACATACTTCTCCAAAATATTTAAGAAACATACAGGATATAGCCCTGGAGAATATAAATCCAGGCAAACAGATTCCGTCCATTCGTGAAGACAAGAAGGTTTATTTTGTAATTTATGAAATTCATATGAAAAACCCCATTTTCACTACTTGGACCAAGATTGATCTCTATCATCCAAGTTGAAAATGGGGTTTGTCTTATGGTCTGAATGTTTCATTTCAATTGTTAACCATTATTACTAGCAGCAAGGTTATTTTTTGTCCGTTCAATTTTATTAATAGACTGATAAGCAAAAGTCATCAACAATATACTTAGGAGACTTCCTGAAAAAAAAGGAAGCAAACCAGGAACCATTCTAAGCATAAAGTATGCGGTTATAAGACACAAGACCATCAACGCTGTCCGGATAGGATTAGCGACACCTATTAGAAAAGCATGTTTGACATACTGGAGAAGTTTCAAATCATAATGGACGAAAACTGGGAAAATATAAATCAAAATAACTGTGTAAATACTAGTAAAAAGGAACGTAACAATCATGAATATCCTATTGATTAATTCATTTTGGAAATCAATGATTTTAAAATCAAGATATAGGATGAGACCTGTAATGAAAAACATCAGCCCCAATAGGTTCGTTTTAAAAAATTCAGCCCGGTAATAATTCCAAAATGTCTTGAACACGGGAATATCATTTTTACCTATTAACCATTTTCGCATTACAGCAAACATCGCAGCCGTAGCTGGGAAGATCCCAAACGCAACGGCGCCCAATACAGTGAATAGAATCCAAAGAATATTAAGGTAAGCCAAAAGCATAATCCACTCGCATGTTCGGAAGATTAAGCCCAAAATTCCTTTCCACTCCATCCTTACTCCTCCTTTATTTGAACGGAAAATCATCCTTAATAATTTTTTAATTATAAAGGAAATTGGAATAATCGGTCATGGAGAATTTTGACCCCCATGTGCAATATTTTGACCCTTTGTAATACTCCGAAAATACGTTGGAGCAGGCTTTTTGGAAAGGTAAAAATATTACACGCAGAGGTACAAATCGTCAATGGGAACTCCTTATTGATTCGATTAAATTAAGAGTATAAACAAAAAGGATGAGGTGAGGATCTATGGAAACAAACATTCAAAAAACGATTCGCAAGTCTATTGGCAAGTCTATTAATAAAAAGAGTTTTTGGACCAACTCCCGCAGAGAATCGTTAAGCGGCGTGCTTTTCATTGCTCCCGAATTTATTGGGATTATTGGGTTAGGTGTTTTTCCACTGCTTTTTTCATTATACTTAAGTTTTACGGAATGGAATTTGGTAGGCGGGCTCAAAGCCATCCACTTTATCGGATTGGACAATTTTATCAATGTGTTCCAAGATAAGGTTTTCTATCAAGCATTGAAAAACAACTTTATTTTCTCATTGGTTTATGTTCCAGTCAGTATTGGGTTATCACTGATTATCGCTGTTTTAATATCATCAGCCGTTTATTTTAAAGGATTTTTTAAGGTGGCGTTCTTTGTTCCTTATATTTCAACGATGGTTGCTGTAGCAACAGTGTTTTCTGTATTGTTCCATCCATCTTTAGGTGTAATTAATAAAGTCTTGCATTCCATTGGAATTTCAAACCCGCCTGATTGGTTCGGAAGTACTGATTCTGCTCTTTGGGCGATCATTATTATCGCCGTTTGGAATGTCGTTGGTTATAATGTCGTCATTTATATCGCAGGATTGACAGGTGTGTCAGCCGAATTGTATGAGTCGGCCCAAATAGATGGTGCAAACAAGATTCAGCAATTTTTTCATATCACCGTTCCGATGCTCGGTCCTACAACTCTATTTCTACTCATTACATCCATTGTAAACTCGTTTAAAGTCTTTGATTTGATCGCCTTTTTAACCGAAGGTGGGCCAAATAATTCAACAAATGTACTTGTTTACTATATTTACCAAGAAGGATTCCAAAATTTTAGAATGGGTTATGCAAGTGCGTTATCTTGGGTATTGTTTGTAATTGTTGCAGTCATCACTCTTGTTACCGCCAGAGCGCAAAAGGAACAATTTTAAGGAGGTATGATCATATGGCGAACTTGAAAGTATCAAAAGTTATTGGAACGATTTTAGTTGGGATGTTGTCGTTACTGTTCTTATCGCCTTTACTATGGATGCTCTCTTCTGCAGCCAAGGTAGAAAAGGATGTAATGACATACCCAATAGACTGGATTCCGAATAAGTGGAATTTAATTGAAAACATTAAAACAGTGTGGCTTGGAAAAGTCCCTTTTGAATTGTTTTATCTCAATTCATTAAAACTTGCAATTATCTCTACTGTCATTACACTTATCATTTCTTCGATGGCGGGATATTCCTTTGCAAAATTAAATTTTCCGTTTAAAAATACATTGTTTTTTTTACTAATGGCGTTTTTCTTGGTTCCGTCAGAATCGACGCTTGTCCCTAGATTTATCCTGATTAATTGGCTGGGCCTGTACGATTCTCATGAAGGACTCATTCTCATGGCTGCATTCTCCATCCCGCTTACATTTCTGATGCGTCAGTTTATGATTGGAATCAGTACAGAATATATCGAAGCGGCAAAAATGGATGGGGCTGGATTTTTCCGGATTTATTGGCAGATTATGCTGCCAATGGTTAAGCCAATTCTAGCAACTGCAGGAATCCTTAAGTTTATTTGGACTTGGAATGATTATCAGAATCCACTTATCTTTCTTTCCAGTCAAAAATTATATACGATTACACTTGGTATGGGAATGTTCGCAGATGAATTTGGCACCAGCTATGCAGCGACGATGATGGCAGCACTTGCTGCGATTATTCCGCTGATTGTTGTATTCTTAATCCTTCAAAAACAGGTTATCGATGGAATCACGGTTGGTGGTGTCAAAGGGTAGGAAAAATAGTGCACAATGTTCTCAAAATATTACACAGATTGAAACCAAAAAGAAAATTATAATAAATTTGAAAATTGAAAAAGGGGGAAACAATAATGAAGATGAAAAAAGTAAGAAATATGATGTTGAGTATGACATTGATCGGTTCTGTTTTTCTATCGGCCTGCTCAGCTGGAACAGAAAAGGTTGATCAAAAAACTGCAAAGAAAGATGAAAGGGTTTCCATCAATTACTATACTTGGGAAACAAATGATGTGATCCAGAAGAAAATTGACAACTTTGAAAAAGCAAACCCTAAGATTGATGTGAATTATGAGCCGCTCGTCACAAATAATAATAGTCTTGAGTATTACAAAAAACTGGACATTAAGATGGGAACTGGACAACCGATAGATGTAGTGGCTTTCTCCCATGTGGACTTCTTGGTAGAGCGTGCAGCCCGCGGCGTGTTGTCTCCAGTAGATGATTTTTTGAAAGCGGATTCTATTAATCCAGATGAAGAATTCTACAGTGTGCCGAAATATGAGAATAAGACATATGGTATCCAGGACACCTCACAACCTTGGCTGGTCGCGTTAAATAAGAAAGCTTTAGATGAAGCTGGGTTACCTGTACCAACTTGGGGCTGGACTTGGGATGACTTTCGTGAGTATGCGAAAAAATTAACGAAAGGCAAACAGTATGGTGCATATTTCCATACTTGGGGAGAATACGATAATTTCGTTGCTTACTCTGAGTTGCCACATCCATATTTAACAAAAGATCAAAAGCCGGTATTTAACGATGCATCTTTTAAGAAGTTCTTTGAACTGCGCCGTAACATGGAAAAGGACGGCTCTGTTAAGCCATTTAAGGATGTCATTGCGGCCCAATTGCATTATTCGACCGAATTTTTAAATGGTGAAGCAGCCATGCTGCCGACAGCGGCATTCTTCGTTAGTATAATTAAAGATAAACAAAAATTCCCGCATGATTTCCAAACTGTATTTGCACCGATCCCTCAATCTTCAAAAGATACAAAGGTTGGTGCAGCAAATATTGGCGGACACTATCTCGCTATTGGAGAATCTTCTAAACATAAGAAAGAAGCGTACAAATTCGCTCTTTATATGGCACAACAAACAGATGTCGTCAGTGATATTCCAGGATCTAAGAATGTCGACAAGGATGCTGTTATTGACAAAATGATTGGGGAAGACACAAATCTTGTAGACAAACAATCACTAGTTAGCTCCGTATTCGATAATAGAAGTTATGTAACTTACGATACAAATTATACGACAGGTTATGCCAGCCAATTAAAGCCCGTGTTGGAGAACGGATTCAGTAAATTCATGTTAGATCGTATAAGCGCTGAAGAAGCTCAAAAATGGATGGTTGAGCAAGGGAACGACATAATCTCCAAATCCAAGTAAACACTTTTATCTCTAGAAAAAGCAGCCGAAAAATGGCTGCTTTTTCCCTTATTATTAGGTTCAGTGTTCGTGGTATACTAAATTGTCGTCAGATGATGCAAAGGAGGGGTGGGAATGTTGAAATGGCTGTTTAAATCTACTTTTTATCGGAAAATTCAAATTTCCCTTTTTATTTTTATTCTATTTCCCCTTGCGATTGCTTCGGTTTTCTCTTATTCCCTCATAAGAGAAGTGGTAGTAGAAAAAGTGAAGGATTCCCGCCAAAATGTGGTAAATGTCTATGCCAGTGATTTAAATCAAACGGTGGAGGAAATCGTCTATGCCACCAATCTTTATGGAAAACCAGGAAGTAACACGTTTGAAGATATAAGGGCTTTTAAAGATGTAGGTCAGTTATCTTCATTTGAAAACTATCAAAGATATGCCCGCATCTCCGATTTTCTTAGATTATCTTTTTCAAAAACTTCTGGTCTAAAGGCAGAGGTATTTTATTTGAATAACAGTAATTTTTTAATTTCTGGAAGTAATACTTTAGAATACTCATTCCTAAAAGATTCCCATTCAAAGGCTCTGGATCCTAAATGGAGGAACACACTCGACCCTAACAGAATCTATTGGATAACAGAATCCGAATTAGGTATCTCGCCATTGACTGAAAATGAGTCGTATTACTTTGCTGTGAGAGCCTATAAAGACTTCTCCAACGGCAAGAATTTAGGTGTTATTTTTGTAGGAATCCCGCATGGATATTTTAAACAGTTGTTTAAAAATCTAGATTCTGGAACATTTCTGTTATACGACGATAAAAAACAGTTGATTATTCAATACCCGGAAAAGGAAATAGGAACTAGGGAAGGGGAGGAATTAAAGGTTGGGGCAACCGTTCCTGCTTCCAATTGGAAGCTTCTATATCGTTCTTCCTTCAGAAATATAACAGGCGAGATTTCTCAAACGTTTCGATTCTATGCTATTTCTCTTTCTATAAGTATTTTAATTTTTCTTATTATTTCGGTTTTTATCGGCAGCTCGATTTACAAACCCCTTAATAGATTAAGAAAAGTAGCAGAACAGTTTGGAAATGAAAATCTAAGTGTTCGTTTCCCTGTAGAAGGGAAAGACGAAATTGCTGTACTAGGAAATGCTTTTAACAACATGCTCGATCAAATAAAACAATGGATTGGAAAATTCAAAAAAGAACAGGAAGAAAAACGGCTGATTGAGCTTCAGGCCTTATTTGCGCAAATCCGCCCTCATTTTTTGATTAATACACTAAATTCGATTAAATGTAATTTGATTTTAAACAATGATCACATTCATAGTCGTCAAATAGATTCTTTAATGAGGCTGTTGCGCGGTTACATGAGGGTGGATGAACTAACGCCCCTCAAGAAAGAGTGTGAGTTATTGGTTGACTATGCAGATATTATGAAGATGCGAAACGACATGACTTTGGATTTGCTTATTGATATACCAGAAGAATGGGAAGATTTTCGCGTGCCGCGCTTAATTTTGCAGCCTTTAGTGGAAAACGCCATCATTCATGGTTTTAATGAAGATCTCCATAAACCCACGATTATTATTGAAGCTCGCAGCGTGAATCAACAATTGTTCATTGAAGTGCGGGACAATGGCATTGGTATGTCGGAAGAAAAAATAAAATGGTTGCAGTCAAATCTTCATGATGAAGCAGAGCAAAAAGAAGGTAAAAAACATATTGGCTTAAGAAATGTATTTCAACGACTAATGCTGACCTACGGACCTGAGGTATCAATGGATATTCACAATAATGAAAATACAGGCCTGTCCATTCGAATATCTATTCCTATTAAAAGGGCAATGGTAAATGATTGAAAAAGTAAAAATTCTCCACGATATGAGTAAAAATCATACATTGTTACTGGTGCCAAGCTCCAGTAACATTTTTTATGTAATGGTAACCCAGAAAGGGGGAACTTGATAAAATGGACATAAAAAAATTAATCAAAAAGGCTGAAAATATATGGTTCCATTATAAATCATTTATCTTACTAGGAATCGTTATTGCTGGGATGATACTTTCCCTTCTTCCATCTTTTCATCACTCAAGAGAAAGAGCCTTACAGGCAGTGTTCATTGGCAATTACGTAAAAGGGGAAAAGCAACTGGAATTGCAGACGACTACTAAAAAAATTCTTGGGAAAACAAATTCAGATTCAGCCATCAGTATGGATTTTTGGGCAACTAGAGACGAGACGCTATTCTCAGATAGCACATTCCCAAAAAAACTGGCAGCGATGATTGCAACAGAAAGTGTTGATATTGTCGTTATGGATAAAAAGTCTTTCTTAGCTTTCGCTCGTCAGGGGACTTTTTTGCCACTTGATCCATTTGAGAGCAAATTTTCAAAAGGTGTCCAGTTTTTATCAGGCATGGAAAAGGGGCAAAAACATCTTTACGGAATCGAGATAGCCAAGACCAAGCAATTGGGAATGGCGGGCTACCATACAAAGGATAAAGTTTTAGGGATTGTAACTAATAGTAAAAATCATAAAATGGCTGTTCAGGCAGTAAAAACGCTGGTTGACTAATAATTTAGTAGTAGTCTGGTTTATTGTTTTTTTGAATACGCTTCCATGTATAGTCAGAAAATATGTACTTAAAAACTCGATCATTTATGTTCACTATATTCTGAGGAGGAAGACAATGTCTAAACAACTAAAAAGGAAATCTATGATTCTATTAATGGTTTCTATGCTTCTCTTATCGTTTATTTCTGTTAAGAACATAGCACAAGCAAACACAACGGATGCTGAAGGGGGACAGTCTGGCACGATGGATGCTTTTGATCAGGCCCGCGCGAGATGGTTTAACAAACTAACAGGAAATGAACAATACAACCCAAATGACCCTGATATAAATGAGTACCTCCTGAAATTAACCAATCGAGTGACAAATCCCGAAAATAAAGGGTCTTGGGACACTCTAAATAAAACAGAGGGCCGGACATACTTATGGGAAAACCTAGTAAGTACCAAGAATTCAGCTGAGATTACTAGTGCTTATAACAACTTGAAAGATATGGCGCTTGCCTATTCAATTAAAGGATCGAGCTTATATCAAAATAAAGCATTAAAAGTTGATCTTATAAGCGCCTTAGATTGGATGTACGCCTACCGTTATAACGAGCAAAAAAGCGAATACGGAAATTGGTGGGACTGGGAAATCGGAACGCCAAAGAGATTAAACGATATTATGGTCTTATTGTACGATGAGCTGGCACCAACACAGTTAAACAACTATATAAGCACAATTGATCAATTCGATCCGAACCCGAAAGTGAGAACGTATAACAATGCCATTAAAGAAACAGGAGCGAATTTGTTAGACAAAATATTTATCGCTAACCTCAGAGGTGTCATTGGGAAAAACGATGAAAAAGTAACCCAAGGACATGATGCGCTTCTTAATGAATATCTTTACGTGGATCATGGTGATGGCGTTTATAAGGATGGATCGCTCGTGCAGCACTTCAATATTGCCTACACAGGAAGTTATGGAGCTGTTTGGCTCACGCGTACGGCAGATATCCTTTATTTGCTAAAAGATTCTAAATGGCCATTACCTCAAGTGGATAATATCTATAACTGGGTATCGGATACATTTGAACCGGTTATTTATAAAGGGGCCGTGATGGACATGGTGAATGGACGATCCATTTCGCGGCAATATGAAAATGATCATGATAAAGGCAGAACCATTATATTAAGCTTGTTAAATTTGGCCAATGCTGCTCCTCAGGAAAGATCAACTTTAATAAAACGTTTGGTGAAAGAATGGATCCAAACGGATACTACGTTCCCTAACTATACGGCAGGTTTGTCGATCTATGATATTAATCTTGTAAAATCCTTGATGGCCGATTCTACGATTCAGCCAAGAGGGGAATTACTTAAAAACCAGGTTCTTGCCGGAATGGATCGCGTTGTCCATTTACGTCCGGGCTTTGGCTTCGGGATAAGCATGTTCTCCGACCGGATATCAGCTTTTGAATACGGAAATGGCGAAAACTCAAAGGGCTGGTACACAGGTATCGGTATGACCAGCTTATACAACAATGATCTTAAGCAATTTAAAAACGATTTTTGGCCAACCGTCGATAGCTTCCGTTTACCGGGAACAACAACGGACGGGTCAAAAGGAGTATTAAAGGATTGGAATGCTTATTATAACTCCAGAACCTGGGCCGGCGGATCCACAATGGATGGGCTTTATGGATCGGCTGGTATAGACTTCTCACTTGCCAATGTGACGGGAAGCAGTCTACAAGGTAAGAAGTCTTGGTTCATGTTTGATGATGAAATCGTTGCTTTCGGATCCGATATTAAAGGCGGGGATAATCGTAAAGTCGAAACGATTGTTGAAAACCGGCAATTGAGAGATGCCGGAGACAACCAGTTAACCGTGAATGGAGAAACAAAACCAAGCAGCCTTGGCTGGTCGGAACCGATGGAAAACGTCAAGTGGGCCCATTTAGAGGGGAATGTTCCAAATTCAGACATCGGCTATTATTTCCCTGAATCCGCACGTATTGATGGTTTGCGTGAAGCAAGAACCGGTTCATGGAGAGATATTAATAATGGAGGTCTAACCACTCCAATTTCAAGAAACTACTTATGCTTGGCTTTTAATCATGGTATAAACCCGCAAGATGCCTCATATTCGTATGTATTGCTGCCAAATAAATCTAAAGAAGAAGTGGAAGCATTCAGCCAGAATCCGAATGTAACAATCTTAAGCAATACAAAGAATGTTCATTCTGTTAAAGAAACGACGCTTGGAATTACAGCTGCCAATTTTTTTGCACCTGGTACGGCAGATATCATCACAGCTGAGAATCCTTCCTCTGTAATGGTGAAGGAGGAAAAAGGCGAATTGTCACTCTCTGTTTCGGATCCAACACAGAAGCAGGATAAAGTGATTATTGATTTAGATAAAACAGGAGTTTCTGTCATTAGTAAAGATGACACCGTTAACGTTCTACAAACATTTCCTACCATAAAAGTAGAGATCAATGTTGCCGGATCTATTGGTAAAACACATGTGGTGAAATTCCAAGTGGATGAGTTGAAAGATATTGAACGGTTAGATCAAGTTATCGATTTCGGCTATCAAAACGGCTGGATCATGAATGACGGAATCTATAACAGTTTAATTTCTACGGTTAACCAAATTCAAAAACATAAATATGACAGTAAGTTAGTAAATGAGGGAGTGAAAGCTCTTGAAAATAAAGTTCGAGCTCAATCTGAAAAAATGATAGATCCTGTTTTTGCTAATTTTCTGTTAAGTAAAACGATGCTCTTGGAATCACATAAGTAAGAGGGTTATTTACATCGAAAGTTTTACAATAAAAACAGCCAAGGTTTTTTTAAGCCTTGGCTGTTTTTTTTACTTTTGGCTCTGTTAAACTTGCCTGTTGATTTGCGCTCCAGGTGCTTCGCTTTCCGCGGGCGGTTCGGGGAGCCCGCAGGAGTCTCGCGCCTTCCGTTCCAATCAACAGGGTTACAAAATCAACAATGACCTTTAACAGAGCCTTACTTTTTATATTAAATCAGATAAGGTAAAAATTTTTCACAAAAAGCCCTAAATCGTACCTATAGAAACCACCTCATAAAAATTATTATACGTTAAGAGGCAATATTTTAATGAGATGTCTAAGTTAGAGGTGCAGAAGAATGAAGAAGGCAATAGGCATTGATATTGGCGGGACAAAGATTGCAGCGGGTATTATCGCGGAATCGGGGGAATTGCTTTACCGTACGGAGGTGAAAAGTGATCCTTCCGACCGCGAAAAAATGTTCGAACAAGTAGTACGAGCGGTTGAAGAAGTTCTGGAAAAGTCATCTTTTAAATGGTCAGAGATAGATGGAATCGGCGCAGGTGTACCAGGCAAAGTGGATAGGGAGAATGGTGTCGCGATTTTTCAAAATAATTTGCCGTGGGAACAGTTTCCGATTGTAGGGCGTTTACAGGAAAGATTTCTCATTGAGAAGGTAACAATCGATAACGATGTTTATATGGCGGCTTTTGCCGAGTGGAAGTTTGCCCGGACAAAAATGCTTGAGACCTTTGTCTATGTGACCATCAGTACCGGAATCTCCTGCTCGATCAATCATAATGGAATCTTTATTAGAGGAGGCGGATTCGCAGGGGAGCTAGGCTTGATTCCAGTCTTTTCGAAAGCGGCTGGTAAGAAAAATGAGCGGTTGGAAAAAGTCGCTGCCGGACCCGCCATCCAAAAACTAGCAAAAAAGGAATTGCAAGTTCAAAATCTTACAACGAAAGATGTCTTTGCAGGCTATACAGAAGGAGCACCCGAATATGTACCAATCATCGAAGAAGTAACCGACAATTTAGCACAAGGCATTTATGCCATTTCTTGCTTATTGGACCCTCATAAAATCGTTTTCGGCGGCAGTGTCATCGTAAACAATCCTTTTCTGCTTGAGATTATAAAAGAAAAGCTGAAAATCTATCAATTGCCTGAACAACAGCATTTATTAGGCCAGATGAGTATCAGTACATTGAAGCAGGATAATGGAGTGATTGGTGCAGGGATGCGAGTTTTTGAAAGGATATAAATAAACCAAGAGGAGATGTCAGTATGTTTACATTAACCCAAGATAAATTATTGCCATTAGGCGCATCGATAACGACTGCGGAAATAAAGCAGCAGCCCGATTTATGGGATGAAACATTTGCCTTGTTTACAAAGAAAAGCATCGAGATTAGAGAGTTTCTACAAAAATTATCTAGTAAACACAACAGAGTCCGGGTCATTTTTACAGGAGCCGGAACATCTGCCTATGTCGGTGAGACTATCACGCCTTATCTAAAAGAAAAAGTGGATGAAAAACAGTGGGAATTGCTAAGTATTCCAACAACTACTTTGGTGTCAAATCCTTATCAATTTTTAAAAGCAGATTTTCCAACATTATTGGTTTCTTTTGCAAGGAGCGGAAACAGTCCAGAAAGTGTGGCTGCCGTACAATTAGCTGAACAAATCGTAACCGATTTGTATCAGTTAACGATTACTTGCTCACAAGATGGCAAGCTAGCCACGCGGGCAAAAGATGATGAGAATCATTTGTTGTTATTGATGCCTAAAAAATCCAATGATCAAGGATTCGCCATGACCGGAAGTTTTACTTGCATGGCGTTAACGGCTTTGCTCGTTTTTGATCCATTGTCCGTTGGGGAAAAATTAGCAATTGTTAGAACAATCCGCCATATGGGTGAAAGTGTCATTAATCGGGAAGATATCATACAAAAAATGATCGATACTGATTTTGAGCGCATCGTTTATCTTGGCTCAGCAAGCCTGGAAGGCTTAACCAGAGAAGCTCAGTTAAAAGTATTGGAGTTAACTGCTGGTAAAATTTCCACCTCTTTTGATTCATCGCTGGGATTCAGACACGGTCCTAAATCGTTTGTGAATGAAAAATCATTAGTGTTTGTTTTTGTTTCCAACCATCCTTATACACGTCTTTACGATTTAGATTTATTACAAGAATTGAAACAAGATAACATTGCCAACTACATTTGTGCCATCGCAGTTGACGGAGAAACAAATTATGATGGTGAAACCTTCTCTTTTGGCCGTGAAGCTCAAGATGTTCCAGACGCGTACTTGGCGCTTCCGTTTGTCATGATCGGTCAAACGGTCTCACTGCTGGCTTCCATTAAAGTGGGGAATACACCGGACACTCCTTCTCCATCCGGAACAGTCAACCGTGTTGTAAAAGGCGTAACCATTCACGAATACAAGTAAATAGATTAGAAGTTTTAAAAAAAGGAAAGGAATTCTTCGTCCTTTCCTGTATTTGCTTCTCAATGGAGGTGTGAATAAATGGAAAAGTTTGTTTTTGCAGAAAAATTTTTTCTTGAGGAAAAGGTTGCAGGTCCCGGTTTTCTGGAAATCAAAGAGGGGAAATTCGGTGCTTTTTTTGAAGTATTGCCTAATGAAGCAGCGGAAGTCATTGATTATGGCGGGCTATGGATCGCTCCCGGTTTAGTTGACACGCACATTCACGGCTACAAGAACCATGATGTGATGGACAATGACTTTGAGGGATTGAATGTCATTTCTGAGGGGCTGCTCTCCTGTGGAGTAACATCCTTTCTGCCAACTACTTTAACTTCCTCAACCGAATCATTGAATGACGTTGTTGAAATGATTGGTGCAAATTCTACAAAAGTGCAAGGCGCAAAAATAAGAGGCATCTTTTTAGAAGGGCCTTTTTTTACAGAAAAACATAAAGGGGCGCAAAACAAGAACCATTTCCGTGACCCGTCAGTTGAAATGTTGAAAATATGGCAGAAACGATCAAACGATACGATAAAAAAAATAGCCATTGCGCCTGAAAGAAAAGGTGCAGCGGAATTTATTGAATATGCCGTAAAAGAAGAGATTGCGGTGGCATTAGCCCACAGTGACGCTACTTATGAAGAAGCAAAACAAGCGGTTGAAAAAGGAGCATCCATTTTCGTTCATACTTACAATGGAATGAGCCCGCTGCACCATCGGGAGCTGGGGATGGTTGGTGCAGCCATGAATTTAAAAGATGTTTTTGCCGAAATCATTTGTGACGGACACCATGTTCATCCCGTTGCTGCAAACATTTTAATGAATGTCCGCGGCAGAGATACTATCGTTATGGTGACCGATTGTATGATGGCTGGAGGTATGCCGGACGGATCCTATCAGCTGGGAGAATTCCCTGTGGAAGTGAAAGATGGGACGGCCCGCTTGGAAAGTGGAAGTTTAGCAGGCAGTATTTTGCAATTAAAAGATGCTGTCAAAAATGTCGTCGAGTGGGGGATTGCCACACCTGAGGAAGCTATTTATATGGCGAGTACAGCACCCGCTAAAAGTATTCAGTTGGATAGCGTCTGCGGGAAGATTGCTCAAGGGTTTGCCGCTGACTTTATTGTGCTGACTCCAGTGCTGGAATTAACTGCGACTTACCTTGATGGTGTTTGTCGTTATCAAGCTTAACAATTTTCTGAAAGAGGGATTGCGATGATTTTAGCTGTCACCATGAATCCATCCGTCGATATTTCCTATCCGATTCATGAATTCAAGTTAGATGCTGTTAACCGGGTGGAAACGGTTCGAAAAACTGCCGGTGGAAAAGGCTTGAATGTTGCACGAGTGGCCGCGCAAATGGAAGAAGCAGTCTTGGCGACAGGTGTGCTTGGTGGAACCATTGGCGAATACATTGTTCAGGAATTAACTAAAAGCAACATTCCAAATGACTTTTTAAGAATCAATAAAGAATCAAGAAACTGTATTGCTATTCTCCATGAAGGCATGCAAACGGAAATTTTAGAATCTGGGCCAACCTTAACGAAAGAAGAAGGGGCGGATTTTTTAGGGAAATTTGAAGAGCTGCTGTCTAAAGTTTCATTTGTGACGGTTTCTGGCAGTTTACCGAAGGGGCTTCCAACTAGTTTTTACCAACAAATGTTAGAGATTAGTCAGAAAAAGGGGATTCCCATGATAGTGGATTCGTCAGGAGAACCCTTAAGGCTAGCCATGCTGCATAAGGTGAAACCATTTGCCATTAAGCCGAATACTGCTGAGTTGTCTCAGCTGCTTGGGTTTGAAGTGGATGGTAAGATAAGCAGTTTGAAACAAGCTTTAGACAATGAGTTATTTAAAGGGATTGAATGGGTTGTTGTCTCGATGGGCAGTGAAGGTGCTTTTGTAAGGCATGGTGAGGATGATTATCGAATTACAATCCCAAAAATAGACGTCGTGAATCCAGTTGGGTCCGGAGATGCGACAGTTGCTGGATTATCCGTTGCACTGAATCGAAATCAGACCACAGAGGTTGTACTGAAAACGGCTATGACCACTGGAATGTTAAATACGATGGAAGCCGGAACCGGTTATATTAACATGGCCAAGTTTAACCAGTATTTTGATTTGGTAAAAGTAGAAAAAATAGATTGATAGGGGGAATAACAATGTTAGAACTAACCAATAACAAATTGGCAGCTTTAAAGCGCTTGTCCGATGAAAATGGTGTAATCGGAGCTTTAGCGATTGATCAACGCGGCTCATTGAAAAAAATGATTGCGGCGGGAAGTACGAAAAATGTCGGGGATGAAGGCATCATCCGCTTTAAGGAATTGGTTTCTGAAGAATTGACACCTTATTCTACTGCCATACTTTTAGATCCAGAATATGGACTCCCGGCTGCAAAAGTCCGCAGCAAATTCGCAGGTTTATTGGTAGCCTATGAAAAGACCGGCTATGATGCAACAACCGTGGGTCGTTTGCCGGATTTATTGCCAGAGTGGTCAGTTAAACGATTGAAAGAAGCCTGTGCAGATGCCGTTAAATTCTTACTCTACTATGATGTGGATGAAGACGAAAAAATTAATGATTATAAACACGTCTATATGGAACGTGTTGGGTCCGAGTGTGCAGCCGAAGACATTCCGTTTTTCTTGGAAATTGTGTCTTATGATGCCAAAAATGATGATGTAAAGAGTAAACAGTATGCAAAAGTGAAGCCACATAAAGTGATTGAGGCAATGAGGGAATTTTCCAAACCTCAGTACAATGTCGATGTTTTAAAAGTAGAAGTTCCCGTGGATATGAACTTTGTCGAAGGTTACACGGATGGTGAAACAGTCTACAGTAAGGAAGAAGCTGCAGCGTATTTCAAAGAACAAAGTGAAGCAACAGAGCTGCCATTTATCTTTTTAAGTGCTGGAGTAAGCGCTGAAATTTTCCAAGAAACATTGAAATTTGCCAAAGAATCCGGTTCAACCTTTAACGGAGTATTATGTGGCCGTGCAACCTGGAAAAACGGCGTTGAACCTTTTGCTTCCAATGGTGAACAAGCAGGGCGGGCTTGGTTGCAAGAAAACGGCAAAAAGAATATTGAAGAACTAAATGCCGTTTTGAAAGAGTCAGCCAGCTCATGGTTCGACAAGGTTAAAAATACAGTGCTGTGTTAATCAGGATTTAACAATTTACAAAAGAGAGGAGTCACTTATACTAAAACTCCTCTTTTTTGTACGCTGTCATACATAAGAAAACATGTTACATTTTGATTTTATAAGGTAAAAAATTTTCACAAAAAGCCTTAAATTATACCTATTGAATCCGCTCTATGAAATTTATTATATGTTTAAAGGGAAAGTTGAATTTAATTTTGGAGAAGAAAAAAAAGAAGTGGAATGGTAGCTTCGATTTATTTCAAACCGATCATTGGAGGGGCCGCATGAATAAATTAAATACTTTAATCAAAATAGCTAATTGTGGAGTTGTTGCAGTCGTTCGAGCGGATTCTGCAGAAGAAGCCATTCGGATCTCTGAAGCCTGTATAGATGGCGGTATTTTGAGTATTGAAATTACCTTTACAATTCAAAGCGCTGATGAAGTGATTAAGCAGCTAACATCCATCTACGCTGACAGAGAAGATGTCGTGATTGGTGCAGGTACTGTACTTGATGCAGTTACAGCACGTATTGCCATATTAGCTGGAGCGCAATATATTGTAAGTCCAGCTTTCGATCAAGAAACTGCTAAACTATGTAACTTGTATCAAATTCCATATATGCCAGGCTGCATGACCATTACTGAAATGAAGCATGCGTTGGAATCGGGAGTTGATATTGTGAAGTTATTCCCGGGAAGCACATACGGACCTGATTTTGTAAAGGCAGTAAAAGCACCTCTTCCTCAAGTGAACCTCATGCCCACAGGCGGGGTAGATTTAGATAATATAGAAAAATGGATTCAAAATGGCTGTGTCGCAGTTGGAGTAGGCGGGAATTTACTAGCTCCAGCGAAAACAGGAGCCTATGGAGAAATCACTTCACTTGCTCGTCAATATGTAGAAAAAGTACAGAAAGCAAGGGTGAACAAATCGTGAAAAAAGTTGTCACGCTTGGAGAAATTATGCTTCGTCTCTCCACCCAAGTCGGGGAACGTCTCTCACAAACCAATCACCTGATAATGCATTATGGCGGTGGGGAAGCAAATGTAGGAGTTTCCCTTTCGCATTTTGGGTTCGATGTGTATTTTGTAAGCAAAGTACCAAATAGCCCATTAGGACTTGGAGTGAAACGTCATCTTCACTCACATGGTGTTCATACTGATTATCTGGTAACAGGCGGAGAGCGATTGGGTACGTATTATTTAGAAACGGGCATTGGGGAACGAAATGCAAAAGTGACTTATGATCGAAAGTATTCTAGTTTTTCGAATTTGTTGGTAGAAGAATTAGATTTTGATGAAATCTTTAAGGACGCAGTCCTGTTCCATCTATCCGGGATTACCCCAGCCTTGTCCGCTGGTTTGCAAGAAGTAGCACTCATCGCTTTACAGAAAGCAAACGAATATGGAGTCATGACAAGCTTTGATTGTAACTATCGTGCATCGCTTTGGAACCATCAAGAAGCAGCTGCAGTGTTACAAACCCTGCTGCCGTATGTAGACATTTGCTTCTGCGGCGAATTGGATGCTATTTACTTATTAGGGATTGAACAAGCAGCCGATACGTTAACAAGGGAAGCGAAACTGGTTTTCTATTATGAAAAAATAAAAGAGCTTTATCCAAACATTCAATATTTGAGTTCTACATTCCGGGATGTTCATTCAGCGTCATCTAATGTCTTGCAAGGAACATTATTCGTGGACGGCAATCTCTATGTTTCGAAAAAACATACAATCCATCCAATTGTAGACCGCGTTGGGGGAGGCGATGCCTTTGCGGCAGGGATCCTCTATGGCCTGTTGGAAACACTCTCCCCGCAAACCTCAGTTTCATTTGCGACTGCGGCCTCTGCATTAAAGCATACGGTACATGGTGATTGCAATACTTTCACAATTGAAGAAATATTGCAATTTGCTGAAAATGGTTCTGGAAAGATTTCACGCTAACTAGAAAAATGATGAAAAAGAAAAGGGGAATGATTCATGGAAACTCGTTACGCCCATCATCCTGAGGATATCAAAACGTACACAACTGAAGAACTCCGAAGTCAATTTTTAGTCGAAAGTATCTTTACTGAAGGTAAAGTGAATTTAACCTACACACATGTAGATCGGATGATTTTCGGTGGTGTAATGCCGACAAGGGAAGCATTACCGATTTCATTAAGCAAAGAATTAGGAGTCAGTTACTTTTTGGAACGACGGGAAATGGGTGTTATTAATATCGGCGGTGAAGGGGTAATTGTACTTGACGGTGTTGAGTACGATATGAAACGTGGAGATGGCTTATATGTAGGAAAAGGAACGAAAGAAATCTTGTTCTATTCAAAAGAACAAGTCAATCCGGCAAAATTTTATCTTAACTCAGTACCGGCACATCAAACATTCCCAACCGTAAAAATCGATATTAATAACATTGAACCGCTTCGTTTAGGAAATCCAGATACATTGAATAAACGTGCAATTTATCAATACATTCATCCGAATGTATGTCAGAGCTGTCAGCTACAATTAGGCTTGACAATGCTGGAACAAGGAAGCGCATGGAATACGATGCCGTGCCACACACATGAACGCCGCATGGAAGTATATCTATACTTTGATATGGAACCGGAAACCCGCGTTTTCCATTTTATGGGGCAGCCAAATGAAACAAGGCATTTAGTTATCAGTAATGAACAGGCAGCCATTTCACCAAGCTGGTCGATTCACTCAGGTGTTGGCACAAGCAATTACACATTTATTTGGGGCATGTGCGGCGAGAATATCACGTACGATGATATGGATGCTGTGAAAATGGAAGATTTACGATAAAAAATAATAGAAGATAGGAGTGTCATGTATGACAAATTTAAATGAATTTTCAATGGATTTCTTTAGTTTAGTAGGAAAAGTTGCGATTGTAACAGGTGGGAATTCAGGGTTAGGACAAGGATATGCTCTTGCACTTGCGAAGGCCGGGGCAGATTTATTCATTGTTACTTATGATAGAAATTGGGATGAAACAAAGGCTCTCATTGAAAACGAAGGGCGTAAAGTTTCATTTTTACAAGGGGATATAACAAAGAAAGAAACGATCAGCGAAATCGTTAAGTCTTGTTTAGACGAGTACGGGAAAATTGATATATTAGTCAATAATGCAGGGACTATTCGTCGTGCGCCGCTTCTTGAATACAAGGAAGAAGATTGGAATGCCGTAATAGATCTAAATTTAAATGCTCAGTATTTTTTAAGTCAAGCGGTGGCGAACGTCATGTCTGAGCAAAAAAGTGGGAAAATTATAAATATTGCCTCCATGTTAGCGTTCCAAGGCGGAAAGTTTGTTCCTTCATACACAGCAAGTAAACATGGTGTGGCAGGTATCACAAAAGCATTTGCAAATGAATTGGGCGACCACAATATCCAAATTAACGCAATTGCACCAGGATATATCGCAACAGCGAATACAGCACCGATTCGGGCAGATGAAAGCCGCAATCAAGAAATCCTTTCACGTATTCCAGCGGGACGTTGGGGAACACCATTTGATTTAATGGGAACAGTTGTATTCCTGTCAAGTCGGGCATCTGACTATATGAATGGTCACATTTTAGCAGTGGATGGCGGCTGGTTGGTTAGATAGAATGTACTAAGCAAAAGGTATAACGATTACTCCGTAAAGCTTTAGACGATCGACTAATTTTATCAGATTTGAACTGTACCATATTATTAGGACAGTTTAAATATAAGGGCTACGCAGCTAACAGAAGACCCTGGTATTGTACCGGGGTCTTCCGTTTTGAAGACTATAAGAATGTCTTTGTGACCCTAACAGATTATTTTATTAATATTTAAAATATTAAGGATAATATGACAAAATACTGCACATTTCTGTTGAAATTCTACACCCAGTGGAATGAAATAACCTCCTACAATAGATATGTAAATCTACCCCAATAAAGGCTTAATGCAGTTATATAGTTCGGGCAATGGATTATTAATTCAATAAGTAGAGGTGATCATATTAAATTTTTAAATTAATAACTTCCGTGTCAATCAAGCAGAAAGAACCTTCAAGGTGATCATATACTTGGATACTCCAGTAGCTAAAAGGCGATTAAGGTTCAAATTATGTGATCATTTAGGGGTAAAAGAATTTGTTAACTATCTTAAATGAAACTATGAATTGTTTAAAAATGTGAGCGTATTTAGGAGGAGTTATATGAGTGCTTTCTTGAAAATGAAACCGTTTACTTTTATTGTTATTGCTGCCTTATTGATTTCGTTAGCTCCATACTCCATAAAGCCCGTTAAGGCTGCAGATGAATTTGACAGCCTGAGGAGTAAGTGGAAAAATATGCTGGTTGGGGGAACTTACGACCAAACAGACCCGGATATTTCCGCACAAATTACCTCTATCACCACGACGGCAAATTCGTATTGGTCTACTTTGAACAAAGCGGCGGATCGTACGTATTTGTGGAGTGACCTGTCAAATTGGTCAACCAAATCAGCAGACATTACTAGTAGCTTTTCCCGTCTAAAGAGTATGGCGATCGCTTATAATACAAAGGGTTCCTCGCTTTATGGCAACACGTCTTTAGCACAAGACATTGTCAATGCTCTCGATTGGATGTATACGAATGTATACAATGAAGCTATTATTAACGAGTATGACAACTGGTGGGATTGGGAAATTGGTACGCCACAAGCGTTAAACGATACGGCTGTTTTAATGTATGATCAATTGACAACCACTGAAATTACCAATTATATCAATGCAGTTGATCGTTTTTGTTCTGACCCCACCATAAGAACCGTTAACAAAGTCAGCGAAACGGGTGCAAACCGGGCGGATAAAGCTCAAGTCGTGATTATCCGCGGTATCCTTGGCAAATCGGGGACGAAGATTGCCCAGGGAAGAGATGCACTCAGTCAAATATTTCTTTATGTCACAAGCGGGGATGGATTTTACACGGATGGGTCGTTAATCCAGCACTCGAATGTGGCGTATACACTCAGCTATGGGGCTGTTTTACTCAGTGATATGGCAAGACTTTTATATATTTTGAAGGATTCCTCTTGGGATGTTACAGACCAAAATGTGCAGAACGTCTATAACTGGGTGGTCGATTCCTATCAGCCGCTTATATATAAAGGCGCAGCAATGGTAATGGCTTCTGGGCGGAAAATATCCAGAATCGGCGAACAGGAGCATGTTACCGGCCAGGGAATAATTGCTTCTATAGCACGTCTGTCACAATTAGCTCCATCAGCTCAAGCTTCTTCTTTTAAAAGCATGGTGAAAGCATGGGTGCAGCAGGACACGACATTTGCCAATTATTATTCGAACTTGGCTATCTATGATGTTGTCCAAATCAAATCAATTATGAACGACAATACAATTACGCCAGGCCCTGAATTGATCAAAAACCATGTGTTTGCAGATATGGACAGGGTTGTTCATTTGCGTCCCGGCTTTGGTTTTGGCCTTAGCATGTTTTCGAATCGCATTTCGGCTTTTGAATATGGAAACGGCGAGAATCTTAAAGGCTGGTGGACCGGTCTTGGGATGACATATTTGTATAACAATGATTTGACCCAGTATGACAACAATTATTGGCCGACCGTCAATAGTTATCGTTTGCCGGGAACGACAACGGATGGAACAGGAAGCGGGACGCCAACTGCTTGGAAGTTTTATTCAAACCCTTATAACTGGGTCGGAGGATCATCTGTAGACGACCTTTACGGTTCAGCCGGAATGAATTTTTCCCTTTCGCAGGATACGGGAAGCCCGCTGCAAGGGAAGAAATCGTGGTTTATGTTCGGTGATAAAATGGTCGCATTGGGAGCAGGCATTACGGACACCAATAATGCAAATGTAGAAACAATCGTTGAAAATCGTAAGCTAAACAGCAATGGGGACAACGCCTTGACGGTGAATGGAACGGCTAAACCGAACAATCTGGGTTGGTCGGATACTATGAGCGGAGTGCGGTGGGCGCATCTGGCAGGCAATGCGGCCGGGTCCGACATTGGATACTATTTCCCTGGGGGTACTACACTTTACGGCTTGCGTGAGTCCAGAACGGGCGCATGGAGCGATCTCAACACGGGACAAAGCACAACTCCATATACGAATAACTTTTTGAGTCTAGCCTTTGAACACGGCGCAAATCCAACAAACGCTTCTTACGCATACGCAGTGCTGCCGAATAAAAGTGCCGCTGACATGGCTGCCTATGCAAGCAACCCGGATATCAGCATTCTTGAGAATGACGAGGATGTTCAGGCAGTGAAGGACACGACGTTAAATACGGTGGGAGCGAATTTCTGGAACGATCTATCGAAAACGGTTTCAATTAACGGAACAAGTTTTATCACAAGCAATAAAAAGGCATCCGTTACGACTCTGGAATCGAACGGTCAAATCGATATTGGCGTCTCCGATCCGACGCAGGCCAATTCAGGAACGATCAACATTGAAATCAACAGAAAGGCATCGGGAGTCATTTCGCTCGATCCGGGAATTACCGTAACCCAGTTAAGTCCGACAATAAAGATGTCTATTAATGTGAAAGGGGCACAAGGGAAAAACTTTAATGCAAAATTTAACCTTGGATCAGCAGTCACTCCGGCTGCACCTGTATTAGACACCCCTACAACAGGCATTTCATCGCAAGTTACTTTAAACTGGGCAAGTGTTGGCGGAGAAACGGGCTATAATTTAAAGTACGGCACTGCCCCAGGAAGCTACACGAATACAATCAAGATTACAGATGTCAGTGGTTTGAACAGTTATACAGTCACTGGACTTACGAACAGTACACCTTATTACTTCGCTGTATCCGCTACCAGTAGCGCAGGTGAAAGCACGAATTCGAACGAACAGATTGCAATACCGAATATAGCAGCAAATGCTCAGGTAACTTTAGGTGATGCAGCAGATTCTTATGTGAATGATGGAACCCTTAATGCTAACACGAATTATGGAACTAATAGTGGATTGTTGGTGAAAAATGATGCGGTAGGTTTTTATCGATCATCATTCCTTAAATTTGATCTATCCACAATTACCGGTACAGTTTGGAATGCACAGATTAAGTTAGTTCCTATTACTGAGGGTATGTCCGGTATCATTAACCAGGCTACTCTTGTAAACGATAATACATGGAATGAAAACACGATTACATGGAATAACCAACCTTCTATTGGGACAAACAAACCCCTGGCCCAGTGGACTGTACCAGCAGTTGGGACGCCTGTAAGTATTGATGTAACGGATCAAGTGAAAGCATCTTTAACCGGAGATAAGTTGTTATCGATAGTTGTAACGTCACCTTCTAAACAATCATCAAATGCCAGTGTGACTTATGCATCGAAGGAATATTCAAACAAATCTTATCGACCAGTAATTATCATAAACTCATCGAGTATGGATTCCTTGGCACCTTCGTCTACGGCAGCTAGTACTCCTGCCCAACCGGATGGCCAAAATGGCTGGTATGTCCATCAGGTGACGATGTCCCTCGCGGCGAATGATAATTTGTCCGGTGTGGCAAAGACCGAATATAGTCTCGATAGAGGAGAAAAATGGCAGTCTTATTATACACCGGTGAAGTTAGATCAAGACGGGAAGTATTCGATCGGATATCGCTCGACGGACTATGCCGGGTATCAGGAAACGATGAAAACAGTCAATCTTAATCTGGATATGACACCGCCAGAAACAACGGCAACTGCAACACCGGCCCAGCCTGATGGCTCGAACAGCTGGTATATAAATCCGGTAACGGTGACCCTTAACGCTTCCGATAACACGTCGGGTGTGGAAAAAACGGAATATAGTCTGGACGGCGGTACGACATGGCAAGCGTATACGGGTCCGGTAACGATTAGTCAAGAGGGCAAGAATACCTTGAGTTACCGCTCGACGGACATTGCAGGGAATGTGGGAGCCTTGAAAACTGTCAGCTTCAAACTAGATACAACTGCCTCTGAAATCACTGTATACGATTTGGTGCAAGGTACGTTAAGCGATTCTGGGGATATTACGCCCATCATAAAGCTGAGTGATAATCTATCCGGGGTTGACAGCAGCAAGACTACCGTAACACTGGATACGAATGGGGTACAGCAAGGGACAACGATACCTCTCTATACGTTACCGCTTGGTTCGCATACGTATACTGTTACGGCGAGCGATATAGCTGGGAACGTGAGCAGTCAAACGATAAAATTCCAGACCACGACAAGTAACTCAATCTTACAGGAATTAGTAAATCGTTTTGCTAAGAGTAAGTGGATCGATAATGACGGAATTGTAAGCAGCCTGCAGGAGAATTTGTCAGACAATGATTTGGACAGTTTTGTGGCCGAAGTAAAGGCACAAAGGGAAAAGCATATTTCTAGTGAAGCGGTGAAATACTTGCTGCGAGACGCTCAATATTTATTGTCAATAAAATAGTGGCGGGGATTCTATCGTTGACCGGACAGTTTTATGGGAATGATCAGTATCTTGTAGCGGCGGACTCGGCGGATTTGAAAAAGCTACGGAAAGGTGGAACATAGTGATTCCTCTTAGAGGAAATTAAACCAACCTGTCACATTACGAAGGGGAGCCGGAATCTAATGATATGATTCCGGCTATTTAAGTTAAGAAGCGTCAAGAAAGAGGTTTGATAGGAGATGATGCCGATGGGATTGCCTAAAGAGATGGCTCGCTTGCTCTTAATGAAAATGCAACCCCAGTCCTAAAGGAACAAAAAGAAAGCACTGAGTGTTACGTAGTTAGGCATGAAAGGGGAAAATAAAATTGTATCAAATTAGAAAATATAAAGATGGCAATTTGTGGATTTACAGTTTGCTAGATCAATCGTCAAATTCTTGGATTAAAGTATCTCCTGAGCGTGGAGGAATCATCATGGGATTTGGTGTCCAAGGAGAAGAAATCCTTTATTTGGACAAGGATACTTTTCATAACTCTAAAGCCAATATAAGAGGCGGCATTCCTATACTTTTTCCTATATGCGGACAGCTTACAGATGGAATGTATGCTTTAAATGGAAAGACCTATCCGATGAAAAACCATGGAGTGGCAAGAATAAATTTTTGGGAGGTTATAGAAACCGGGACTGATGGTAAGGCATCCATTACTTTAAGACTAAGAAGTAATGAAGAAATCAAAAGATCCTACCCTTTTGACTTTGAACTCAATTTCAATTATGTATTAAAAGGTAACAAATTAACGATATATCAAGAATACTATAACAAATCCAAATTCAATATGCCTTTGTATGCGGGATTTCATCCTTATTTCAAAGCTTTAGAGAAAAATATAGCTTATGAAACTGATGCAACCATGTATTTGGACTATAATGATATGAAAATATTAAATTATGATGGTAAATTGGATTTAAGTCATATGGTTGAATCCGCAGTATTTTTAGATGGCAAGAAAAACAACATTGCCTTTTCTTTACCTGGTTTGCAACGAAGAATTATTATGGAATATGGAGAAGAGTTCAAATATATTGTTCTATGGTCAATGAAAGGAAAGGATTTTATATGTGTTGAACCGTGGATGGCGAAGCCAGATGAAATGAATAAAAAGCGAGAGTTATATATTTTGGGGCCTGGGCAGGTTCTTAAGACATCTATGAGTATCACTTGCCAAATGACATGAGAATGATTAAAGATGAGGGGTTTGCAAACCTTCTGCTGAAATCTGGTTGCGATCTAGTTAAAGGAGAAGGTAGCCATATGATTGGCTACCTTCTCCTTTAGGTTAAACCCGTCACAAAATATCGATGAAGCAAACCTTTATTTCATTCCCATTCACGCCGATACATTAACAGCTGTCATCAAGGAAGGCAGGATCTCCTATGAATATAATCTAGTTGAACAAAACAATAGTGTTCAATATGAGCTAAAGTAGAAAGGCACTACAGCTATGATGCAGATTATTTACCCTTGTAGAGCTCGTGATCTGTCGATACCAACTGTTATGACAGTTGAAATACATGATTTGTTTGGAAATTTAGAAAACAAAAATGATGATCAAGCCTGGAAGATAATATTGCCTCATGTAAATGAAGAACATTTGCTTATCATTTGTCATCAAATCCTTCACTGCACCGGATGTCGTATGTTGTTGAGGGGACTCAAATATTTGGTGAAATAGTTCTTCTTAAAGTGGTGGAGAAGAGATAATCATCATTAAGTAGTAAGAGGGAGGTATTTCCTTTTAACTATTTAAAGATTATTTGAAAAAGTAAAAAACAATCACAATGAAGAATGAATATTACACAGTTTTTTTGCTGCTTTGGAGATAAAATGAACTTAAGTTGGATAGTAAGCGTTTTACCAATTGAAAAAGTATCAATATGTAAATGAATTATTGGAGGAATGTAAGATGAGTCAAGGTGCTCAAAAAATTTCAGAAACTGCAGCTTTTAGTTACAACGTACGTCCTTTTGGCATGAGGGATAAAATTGGGTACATGTTTGGTGATTTTGGAAATGACTTTTTCTTTCTGCTTGTAGCTCAGTTTTTAATGGTTTATTATACCGATGTTTTAGGAATTAGTGCAGGACTTGTTGGATTAATTTTCTTGATAGCAAGGGTATGGGATGCTTTCGCCGATATCACCTGGGGACGTTTCATTGACACGAGACAACCAACTTCAAAAGGTAAATACAAACCTTGGTTTTTCCGAATGTCTTTTCCAATGGTTGCTATGGGTTTATTAATGTTTGTGCAAATCCCGGGAATGTCTCATCAATTTTATTTGCTTTATGCTTTCATTACTTATCTTATTTGGGGAACATTATTTAGTACAACAAATATGCCTTACGGCTCAATGGCTTCCGTCATTTCGAATGATCCAGTTGATCGTACCTCTTTATCAACTTTCAGAACTGTTGGCGCTAACTTGGCATCTTTAATCGTAGGTACTGTTGGACCAATTGTTTTGTTTGTGAACAATAAAGCAAGTGGCCCTCGTTTTTTCATGATAGCCATTGTTTTTGCAATTCTTTCCATCATTTGCTTTGTTTTATCAAATAAATTAACGACAGAACGTGTTGTAATGCCTGTGGCTCAACAACAAAAATTAAATATTCACAAAACAATGAAAGGTATTTTGAAAAATAAACCATTACTTGTTATTCTTGGTATGGCACTAGTGTTTTTGACATCGTCATTCCTTTTGGGTGCAGTCAATGTTTATTTATTTAAAAATTATTTTGGATTTGCAAAATCATTAAGTATCGTGGGAATTGTTCAAAGTGTAGGTACCATTGCGCTTGCACCTGCAGTAAGACCTCTTGTTTCAAAATTTGGCAAAAAAGAAGTTGCCGCAGCAGCGATGCTAACCGCAGCCGTCGTCTATGCTCTTTTATACTTCTTACCAGTAGTCAATGCATTTGTATTTATTGGCATTTCAATGGTTGGTATGTTAGGTGTCGGAGTCTTTACCCTTCTTATTTGGGCATTCGTAACTGATGCTATTTCTTACCACGAATATTTAACTGGATCGCGGGAGGATGCAACCGTATATTCCATCTATTCCTTTGCCCGTAAAATAGGACAAGCTGCTGCTGGTGGTCTTGGTGGGGCTGTGATTGCAGCGGTAGGATATAATCCAAAACTTCCAGTGCAAACGCAGAGCACACTTAACGGGATCCATGCTTTAGGTACTTTAGGACCTGCAGTTCTTTATTTTGTCGTTTTCATTTTCTTATTGATTTACCCATTAAATAAAAAACGTTCAGAACAACTTACACTTGATTTAGCAAAAAATAGAAAAGCCACTCTTTAAAAATCTATAAAAATATATCATAAGGAATATAGCTAAGTTTTTAGCTGTATTCTTTTTCTCATTTGGAGGAAATAGTTGATGACCCATTCTAACAAAACGATAAATGATCGAAGAAAAGAAGTCGGAGAATTAGCTGCTAATAAAGCCCTGGAAATTCCAATTTTGCCAAGTGGATACTGGTTTCATCACGATTTGCGGGATAACTTTTATTATGCCATTCATTTATTTGCTTATTGTGTGGATAAGGAACTTGCAAACAATTGGAGTGAAGAAAAGCGCGAGCATGCCAAGAAGATTGCTCTTGATATGATCAGAAAAGTTTTATCGCTTCAGATGAAGGATTTTCATGACCCAATGTATGGGCATTGGCCATTAAATTTGGGTAACCATCCGTGTGAGGCAAAACCCAATCCCCTTACAGTTGAATTGCTGGGGTGTCTACTTACCTTATTTTATACCAAATATCAGCATGAGTTACCGTCTGAAGTGTCTAATGAATGCTATTTAGCCATCCAACATATGTATAAAAGCAGCGTCTATTGTCATCCATTAAAGTATAATGTTCACCATGGAGCCAAGCATGCCTCCCTTAAGTTATTGCTTGGGCATTTTTTTAATGATAATGAGTTAATGAAACAGGGACTACACTTCGCTAAGCAGCAATTCAATCATATCCAGCAATTTGGATTCAAAGAATACGGCCCACTTCCTTGGTTTTGGCATTGGATTCAAGCATTTACCTGTGTATGGGAAGTGGTGGAGAACTCAAAAGTGCGTAACGTAATGAATGAGATGCTAGATCATTTATGGAGGCTCAGAGCGGAAAATTACTTGAAGGGTACGTGGGTTGGTCCCCATTCACGCCAGTCGGCTCATGATGTACCAAAGGATCACAATACCTTGCTGGATTATATTCAATTTGGTGATTTTCCTTTTCCAAGTCAAATTGTAAGATTAGAAGGTTCCGTCTTATTTACGTATGAAGTTTCTGATAAGATTGTACAACATGCTATATCCAGAACCGAACCTGTGGAAATTAAGCGGAAAATCCAAGCTGCAAATGTCGATGGTTTTGTGACAGAAGAAATGCATACATATGTATTTATCGATCCTGCTTATGCTGTTGGAGGTATTTGGGAAAGGATAAATGAATATGACAATGAACAGCAGCTGTGGGACATCACACTGCCATTATCTCAAACCAATGCAGAAAACAGTGTAAACCAGGCATTCTTCTTTCATCCAGGTGAAAAATACGTTCCCGGTGACGACCGTCATGCAAGTCCCTTTGGTGAAGTACTGTATCATAAGGGTACTGTTATTCAAATGTGGCATATCCCAAAGGAAGAAAAAGATGTATATTCCGAACTTATCGGCTGTCTTCCAGTTGGAGAATGGTATTTTGAAAAAACATGTGGGTACGGTCGTGTGGAAAGCACGTATTTAACATTTCAACTTATAAATGAATACAACATTGAAAAAAAAGCGGACAGGATTTCTATTAGCAGCCCATTTATTTCAAATTGGAATGGAGTTATCATAGAAGCTGTTTCTTGCAAAGAAGCCGAAATGAAGGGAATCCAAGATTTAGAGTCATTCATTGCAGCTGTGAAAGAAAGAAAGCATTCTCATTCATTCTTTACAAACCAAAGCCTTTCTAATGGCACGATTGAAAAAATATTGGTTTCCTATACAACTTGCCAAAATGATCAATTAACATTTAGTCTAGACAATCAAAGTAGATGCGAGCGGGTAATTAATCATCACGTGCTTTCTTTTAATGACTATCAAATATAATAACATGTACATCTAGAAATGATGGAAGGTAATGGTTTGGGCTTCTTTACTACTACCTTTTTAATAATTCTTTTTTTGTAAAAAGAATTTTCATCTCAACTTTTTGATATAAGAATTTTTAGAAAAAAGGATAATTTATGGTCTATCAAGCAAATGGAAATCGTTATCAAGAGATGCAATACCATCGTTGTGGGAATTCCGGATTGAAGCTTCCTGCCATTTCCTTAGGATTATGGCATAACTTCGGCAGTATAGACTCTTATGAAAATATGAAATCCCTCATCCTTCATTCCTTTGACATGGGGATTACGCACTTTAACCTTCTTCATTTAGATCATCCTGGACTTATCGATGTAAAAGAGGCAGTCATGCGAAAACAACCTGAGGAAGCCCTTCGTCTAGGGCAAATACAGGCGTTCAATTAGCCAAAAAAGCAGCCATGCTGTAAGGCTATTTGAGCAAGACTTTGCCCTCGTTCAACTGCAATCTCATTCAATGCTCTCACTTTTTTTAACACCTTGTCTGTAACCCGTTCGTTTGGTAGAAATGTATTGGGCTTACCCGCTCTAGAATCAGCAGGTATTCCATTCAAATAACGATTTAAAGTCCTTTTATGTTAATTAGGAGCGTTTCATCTTGGTAAAGATAATGAGATTGAAATCGATAAATTAGTCATCGAGGCAGCGAGGAAAATGGTATATGCAGACCTTTACATGGCTAAACCAAATCATCATCAGCCGATGAAAGGTGATAGTGATCATTTTGACTTGAGAGATATCATGACAACGGCTGCCATCCTCTTTCAAGAAACAATGAGTTGAAAGTAGCAAAGGGAAGAAATTTTTCAGCTTCTGATTTTCTGGGCGGGCGCCGTGTGGGGTTAGTCAGTAACAAATTGCAGGAGGAATTATTTAAAGGGAAAAATCCCGTCGGAGATATTGTTACGGTAGCCAATCAACCAATTGAAATCATTGGGGTTTTAGAAAAACCAACCGGCCTTTTTTCCTTTGGTTCAATGGAAGTTTATCTACCTTTCCAAACATGGAAAACTATTTACGGAAGCAGCGATTTTACTCAAGTAACCCTTCAAGCAGCGTCAGCTGAGCAATTGCAGGTTGCAGGTAAAAAGGCTGCTAAGCTTTTAAATAATCTCCATAATACGGAAAAATCGTACCAAGTTATTAATATGGAAGAAATTGCTCAAGGAGTAGGGCAGATTACAAAAATCATGACTTTAATTATCGGGAGTATTGCCGGTATCTCTTTATTTGTTGGCGGGATTGGTGTTATGAATATCATGCTCGTTTCGGTGACAGAAAGAACAAGGGAAATAGGAATTCGTATGGCATTAGGCGCAACTCGAGGCCAGGTATTGACCCAATTTTTAATAGAATCGATGAAACGTACCTTTATTGGCGGCATCCTCGGAATATTACTAGGCTGGGGAACGTCAACTATAGTGAGTTTCTTTGCTGGCTGGCCAGCCTTGGTGTCTTGGCAAGTAGTGTTAGGCGGCGTTTTGTTTTCGATGGTAATTGGTGTTGTGTTTGGACTGCTTCCAGCAAATAAAGCTTCAAAACTCGACCCAATTGACTCATTGAGATATGAATAAACAGGGTCTTTTAAGGAATTTAGTACATAAAGTCTACACTCTGTGTAGGCTTTTTCTGTTGTAACTGAATAGTTAAAATATTTGCAGAAAATGGACTGTATGGTAAAATAATTATAGGAATATTCAGTTAATATAATGAAATTGTGGCTGAGTTAGAATAATAGATTAGAAGGAGTCGAGCAGAGCATGGAGAAAGTGAATGTAGAGAATAAAGGCTATTTTGGAGAGTTTGGCGGAAGTTTTGTACCAGAGGATTTACAACTAGTAATGAACGAATTAGAAGAGCAATTTTTCCGGTATAAAGATGACCCGGAATTTATTGAGGAATTCAAATATTACCTAAAAGAATATGTAGGTAGAGAGAATCCGTTAACATTTGCTGAAAATTTAACCAAGCAAAATCAAGGGGCAAAAATTTATCTGAAACGAGAAGATTTGAATCATACAGGGGCACACAAAATTAATAATGCAATTGGGCAGATTCTATTAGCAAAACGAATGGGTGCAAAGCGAATTATTGCTGAAACGGGAGCAGGCCAGCACGGTGTGGCAACTGCAACCGCATGTGCCATGTTTGGGATGGAATGTATTATTTATATGGGTAAACTAGATACGGAACGCCAGGCGCTCAACGTCTTTCGAATGGAATTATTAGGAGCCAAAGTTGTACCTGTTGATAAAGGGCAGGGCCGCTTAAAGGATGCCGTCGATGAAGCCTTGGGCGACTTGGTGCAAAACTATAAAAATACCTTCTATCTATTAGGTTCGGCCGTGGGTCCTCATCCTTATCCAACAATGGTCAAACACTTCCAAGCAATTATCAGCGAAGAATCGAAACGTCAGATCCTAGAAAAAGAAGGCAGGCTTCCAACAGCTGTAATTGCCTGTGCAGGAGGCGGGAGCAATGCTATTGGTGCCTTTGCCCATTATATTGACGAAAATGATGTGCGCTTAATTGGAGTTGAACCAGCTGAGGCACCGACGATGACTGAAGGGGTCCCAGCTGTGATCCATGGCTTTAGATGTTTAACATTACTAGATGAGAAGGGCGAGCCTAAACCAACGTATTCGATTGCTGCAGGACTTGATTATCCTGGTGTCGGTCCTGAGCACAGCCATTTGAAAACCAGCGGGCGGGCCGAATATGTAACCGTAACCGGGCAAGAAGCACTCGAGGCGTTTCAGGTATTAAGCAAGACTGAAGGCATTATTCCTGCATTAGAAAGTTCTCATGCTGTAGCATACGCCATTAAGTTGGCAAAAGAATTGGCAAACGACGATGTGCTGATTGTTAACTTATCTGGCCGTGGCGATAAAGATGTGGAGCAAGTATTTAAGATGTTAAAATAATTTAACAGCATTAAAATATTGACCTAAAAAAGAGTCGTTAGTAACAAATGTGAATTTGTTGCAGCGGCTCTTTTTTTATTCATTTGAGCTATAAAGAATTTTTCTCTATAAATTGAATATAATTTTAGAACACATGTGACCGCACTTTGGATTCAAAAGGGGACAAGTATGTATAGGAAAAAAATAAAATTCTATACTGATTTTAGCCGGTCAGGTGGATTCCCTTTTTATCAGCGAGTTTTTATTATTTTCTTGGGGGCATCTCTGGTCGCTATTTCCTTACAATTATTTTTGGTAGATAATCATATTATTGACGGGGGGATTATTGGAATATGCATCCTTCTTTCACATATTACAAGTGAAGAAATAGGATTGTTTTTGTTGATATTAAATACTCCTTTTTTCCTAATTGCTTATCGATTTCTGGGTAGAAGATTTCTCATGCTAAGTCTATTTGCTATTCTTGTCCTATCAATTGAAACCTATTTATTAGAACCGTTTCCTGTCATAACTGATAGCCCGATTGTAGTGATTGTCCTTGGAGGTATTAGTTTAGGACTCGGAGTTGGAATAACCATTCGGTTTGGCGGATGTTTTGATGGGACAGAGGTGTTGGCCATTCTGTTTAGTAAACGTTCCCCTTTTTCAATAGGGCAAATTATTCTGTTATTTAATATATTCATCTTTGGAAGTTCGATTTTCATATTTGGTCCTAAAGAGGCATTCTACTCTTTAGCAACCTTTCTCATAGCCTATAAGACTATTGATATTTCTATTCAGGCTCATTAATTTAATAGTAGCCTTTTGTAAATTGTAGAAATAGACTTATAGGCATACTCACTTTTTTTAAACGTGAGATGAAGAGATTTCGAAGGTAAAAGCTTAATTGAGAGTAGGAAAACCTTATCTTACCAAAATGCCCGGTCACCTATGTGACCGGGCATTTTTTAGGTAACTAGAGAGCTATTGTTTCTTTAAAAATTCTAGCACTCTTTCATTCACTAAGTCATTGGCTTCGGTTAAATAGATATGACCTGCACCTTGTATAGTCAAACATTCAGCATTCGGAATTTTCTCTGCTAATGTTACCCCATTTTGGTATGGGACCAGTTTATCTTCGTCCCCATGGATCACCAATGTAGGAACCTTGATTTGGTCAATCTCGCTGTAAGTATCATGGGCTAAGCAGGCCTGGAGCTGAAGTATATAGGCATAGGGAAGAACAGGTATCTCTATTCTTTTTTGGATGTCCTCTGCAACTAATTCCCGCTGATTTTCGATAAATGCTTGACTGTAAAGGATTGGAGCCGTGGCCCATGCCATTTCTTCTGGTGTTGCAATAGAGGAGCCCCTTGAAAGCATTAACATCGAGACATCGGAACTAGGTTGTACATGATTTACTCCGCCTGAGGTTGTACAACCTAGAACAAGCGAACGAACCCGTGTGGGATACATAAGTGCTAATCTTTGTGCAATCATCCCCCCCATGGATATGCCATATACATGGGCTGAGTCAACACCGGCAGCATCCAAGACACACCTTGCATCTTCCGCCATTTTCTCGATAGAGTAGGGAGTATCTGGTTTGTCGCTGAGACCTGTACCGCGATTATCAAAAATAATTACCTTAAAATGCTCGCTTAAAGCAGGTAGAGTTCTAAACCAAGATTTTGAATTTAGTGACAACCCCATAATTAATAGTAAGGGTTCACCCTCCCCATGAATCTCATAATAAAGATTAATTCCATTCCCGTTGGTTATTGGCATTCTAAAAAACTCCTCCTTTACATAGATAACGGTAAATTATATGATAATGTGCAATTGTAAAGAACATAGAAGAGGGGAGGAACCATCCTCCCCTTAACTTACTTTTGAGTGTTTTTTCAAAAAGTTGCGAAGAATCCTGTTAAAGGCATCCTTTTGCTCTAACTTTGCAATATGACCAGTATTCCTTATAATGACAAATTCAGAGTGTTGAATTTTTTTATGCATTAAAAGCTGCATCCATACAGGTATTACTGAATCATATTGCGACCCTATGATTAACGTTGGGACTTTAATTTTAGGAAGCAAATTTAAATTGTTGACTTCTAGCCCTCCTTTACCACTCCAAGACCATGAATAAAGACCAAAGGTTCACCTTCACCAAAACGTAAGTAAGGAATTTTAGAGCAACTAATAGACACCTCACTCAAATTTAACCCCTCCTATTGCCTTTTATCATAAATTGGTTTTCCACTATTTGTAAAGTGATATTTTTTATAAAATTCAGAATAATACAAACGCACTATTTTTACCTGTCCTCCCCAGGTGTACAAGTATATTTCTTTGGTGCCTGACACCACACTAGGAAATTTCTAAAATAAGTGGAATTTTTAAAGGAGAATACTGCTTTTTATTTTTGAGTTTCATTTGGACGTTTTGAGGGTAGTAGGTTTAATGTTTTGGTTTTACATATTTCACCATTTGGACAATGTTGGTATAAAAAAATATTCCGACAATTTTCGCTATATTTTTAGTGTTTACAAAAATACCTAGATCACTAATGTTTAGTATTTTAGAGGCTCGTCTTTGGTCTTTCGAGGAAACATGGATATTTGTTGAATTTTGTCGAGAGTGCGAGGTTTACAAATTTTCACTTAACTACAATAATCGTAACTATATTAATATTTTAATGTTCCAACCATGTATTTTGCATTAAACAGTCAATCTGGTCTAGAAGAATGTGGATTTGATAATTTGAACTACATAAGTTGTGGTGGTGCACCTCTTCCTGTTGAAACTGTAAAAACCTTTGAGAAGAAAACAGGTGATCTATTATTATTTTTCCCAACTAAAATGGCTAAAGCCATCTTGGACTATTCAGGTGATAGAATACTTGAGAGAACACCAGCAGGCCGTTTTGGTTCTGATGATGATATAAAAGGACCTGCACTTTCTTAGCTTCGGATGCTTCTAACTATGTATAGGTCATGTACTTGTCGTTGACGGAGGCACGACTGCCAGTGTACAGTAAAAGGTAGATACTGACTGGCAGTTAAGAGGGGTATAAATGAAGTACACCCATCAAGAAATGGATGCTTTTTATAAAAAGCTTGAAAAAAAATGGAATGAACAAATCCATGCCCGTACCAACAAACGCAGCTTTACTTTAGCTTTTGGGAGGGCATTGGAAGTACATGTGAAACAGATAAGAATTCACAAAAGGTTAACAACTAGGTGGTTAAAGCATTTAGATCTTCCGAATAAGGATGAAATAAGTGCTATTTCTGTAAGAATCGTAGATTATGAGGAAAAATTAGATTTTTTTGATGATGCGATCTACGAGATTAAACAAAGCCAGTTGAAGAACAATACCCAGCTAAGAATGGTTCGGAAGTCATGTGAAGACCTACTATCCGTTTTAGAAATGGAAGTAAAGGATATCCACGACTGCAAGATAAAAAGCCTAGAATCAGAGCTTTTAGAATTAAAACAATTTTTTTATACAAATCATTTAAATTTGGAGGAGAATAACAATGACGAAAAAAACTGAAACTGTACTAGAAGTTGAAAACCAAGAAACTGTGGTAGATGGGGAAAAGGATTTAACAAGTCTAGACCTTGTATGGAAACTTGGCTTTAATGAATTGGATGCCTGGGCAGAGCGCTTTAACAAACAGGATGAACTTTTCTTAGAGACTGTAAAGAACTATGTGGAAAAGCTTAAACAGAATCAGGAAAATGCAATCTCGATTGCTGCTCAATTTGGGATGGAACTTAAAAAATGGGAGAAAGCAGCACGCGAAGAATTACTTATGACCACAACTTCACTACAGAACTTTTTTCCAGTGAAATCCTATGAAGAAATTAACCAAGTAGTAGATGACATTCAAAATAAAACTGCAAATCTATTATTAACACCTACTCAAGCGTTAATAACTGGTCAATTGGAAGCACTGGATAAATATTTGGAAATGGTTGAACAATATATTGCTTATCGAAAAAATGGCAGAGAAAAATATATTGAGAGTGTAAAGAAAACTAGCAATGTTTTATTTGAAAATCAAAAAGTATTTGTGAACATGTTGACTAAACAAGTCAACACAGCGATGCTGCCATTTCAAAATTATATGAAGGACGTAACCGAGCAAGCTAAATAATAACAATATAGGAGTGTAAGTAATGTCAGGTAAAAAACCTTACGATCCATATGAATCCCTTCATAAGTTAAGTTTATTGTGGGAAAAACAGATTAATGATTTTATCTATCTGTTGACTAATAACAAAGATTTCGTGAAAATGTCCAAATTTGGGACTGAAATTAATTCCCTTTTTCTGGAGGAATTAAAAATGAACCAAGAAGCACTTGCTAGTGTACTAAATTTGCCTACTAAAAATGATGTCTCTAATGTTGCGACTTTAACGATCCAAGCAGAAGAGAAAATTGAAGCACTTGAGGGACAAATTTGGGAACTTCAAGATTCCATGAAGACCCAAAGCAAAGAGATTGAGAGTGTTGTAGAAATTTCCAAAGAAATTATTAAACTGACAAAGCAGCTTAAAATGGAATTAGTAAAAACGAAAAAAGAGCAAATAGACACAAAAGAATTACATGCAGAACTTCAAGAAATGAAGTTTGAAATCATGAAATTAACAAATTTTAAAGAAGAATTTGAGACTTTAAAGGGTCTTATTCTTAAAGGCACAAGTACGGAACAAGAGTTAACTGGATCAGGCTCATCCAAATAAAAATGAATCGGAGGTATGACATTGTCAACTGAAACACCAATAATGGGGTTCATTCCTGAATTGGATTATCAGAAAGAAATGGAACGTTGGTCTAATGTCTATAAGATTTTGAGTGAACCTGAGCCTAAGACAGGTCAGACTCCAAGAACTGAAGTATGGAAAAAAAATAAATCAGTTTTATGGTATTATCCTGCAAAACAGAAGAAGTATGAGATTCCTTTGTTTTTCGTGTATTCGTTATTTAATAAACCCTACATTTTAGATATAGACCCAAAGACAAGTGTTATTAAGAACCTAACCGACATGGGCTATGAAGTGTATTTATTGGATTGGGGTATACCAGGCTATGAAGATAAAAAAATCGGTCTTGACACCTATATCGAGAAATATTTAAAAACAGCAGTGAAGAGGGCTATTCGCCATTCTGGAGTAGAAGAAATTACATTAGTTGGCTACTGTTTAGGCGGGACGATTGCCTCAATCTATGCATCGATTGCAGAAGAACCCATAAAAAATTTAATTGTTGCAACCGTACCAATTGATTTCTCTACATTTATCGGACAAGATAAATGGGCTGAGGGCCTCAAAGAGGGAGATTTTAACATTGATCATTTCCTTGATGTTTATGGGGTGGTCCCGCCTAAATATGTTGAAATGATGTTTAGAGCGGTTGGATCACCAATTTATTTCACTAACTATACGATGCTTTTAAATCGAGCCCACGATCAGCGGTATGTGGATAAGTGGCGTCGAATGAATAAGTGGACTCTTGATCAGGTTCCTTTTACTGGGGAGGCTTATAAACAATTAGGTAATGACCTAATTAGGGATAACAAGCTTGTTAAAGGGGAATTAGTAGTTGGAAACAAAAAGGCAGATTTACGGAATATTGATGCCAATCTATTCGTTATTTCTGGCTCTAGAGACAATTTAGTTCTCGAAGAACAAAGTAAGCCAATTATGGATTTAGTATCTAGTAAGGATAAAACGTATCTTTGCGTTGAATCAGGCCATGTTGGACTTGCATTATCTGGTATGTTGGCGAGTATTGTTGATCAATGGGCATCCAGTCGCTCAAATCCGCTTTCAAAATGATTGTGTAATAAAGTTTGGTACAAGGAAATATATAATAAATATAGGCAATGAACAAGAGGAAGGAGAATCCTTCCTCTCTAACTTGCCGTTTTATGTTTGTTCAAAAATGTCCGTAGAACTTCGTTAAATTCATCTTTCGCCTCTAACTTAACAATATGGCCAGTATTCCTAAAAATAACAAATTCTGAATGGCGAATTTGTTTATGCATCATACATTGAATCCATATAGGGGTGATTGAATCATACTGCCCGCCAACAATTAAGGTTGGAACTTTTATCTTAGGAAGTAAAGTTATATTATTTACTTTTAGACATGCCTCCATTGCTTTAAAGAAAAATTCTTTGTTAGGCTTGTAAAATTTTGAAAAGTTTTCAAAATTTTCCTTTGACCAAGAATAGAGGCAGACCTTTGCTGAACTTTCTGTTATAGCCTCAAGAGCTTTTTTTTCTGCGCGTAATTTCCTGAATTTTATAAATAGTTTGCCCAGTTCTCTTGGAGCATAATGTAAAGTGCTTACCAGCATTAAGGAACGGCACATTTCAGGCGCTTGACGATATATTTCTTGCGCTACCACTCCACCCATAGACAATCCACAAATGTGCGCGCTTTCAAATCCAAGCCCTGTCACTAAACTGATTACATCACGAGCAAAGTTTTCTATCGATATCTCCCCAGGTGATATATACTCTCCATGTCCGCGTAAATCAGGGATAATTAAGTCAAACTGGTTCGCAAATTCAAACTGATGTGACCAACCCTCCTTCACCTCACCAAGACCGTGAATGAAAACTAACGGCTCACCAGCACCAAGACGCAAATAAGGAATCTCGGAGTAACTTTTGAATATTTTACTCAACCTTCATTCCTCCTAGTTGTTTTATACAACATATGTTCCCAATATTTGAACGGTGTAAACATATATATATAATTCTGATTATTTAATTATATAATTACTTGTGGGAAAATATTACATATGGATGTAAAACACATATATATGTACAGGTAGTCTCTTTATTCTTAAAAGTGAGAAAACAAGAGGAGGGAAAGTAAAGGGTAACTAAAATGAAAAAATGTTGTCAGGTTTAAAGGAGTAAAGTTTTTAGTTAAAATGAATGCTGTTAGGGAGAAAAACTAAGCTGCTTTGAGTTATGATAGGTAGATAAGAGGATTTTAAGTGAAAATGAGGTTTCGTTCATGATAAAAAAGTATATGACATTTCAAAAAAATAATGGTATTGCACCGTATATTTGGACGATTCTAGGTATATTACCGTTTTACTTTATTTTTCAATCACCTTCCACAATTGAAATTGTTGTAGGAATTTTACTCACGCTGCTATTCTTTATCTTTTACCGAATTGCGTTTATTTCAAAAGGCTGGCCGGTTTATCTATGGACGTTGATCTTGATCGGTATTTCGATTACTGCGAACAGCCTATTCAATTATGTTTATTTTGCATTTTTCCTTGCCTACTTTATCGGCAATATTAAAGATAGGGTTGCCTTTTTGACCTTGTATTTTATTCATTTGTTTAGTACATCGGTATCAATTAACTTCAGTATCGTCATGCATGAAAAATTATTTCTACAGCAATTGCCCTTTGTAATCATCATTTGGATTAGTGTGATCCTTCTTCCGTTTAGTATCCATAACCGAAAGGAGAGGGGGCAGCTTGAAGAAAAGCTAGTGGATGCGAATAAACGGATTTCGGAACTAGTCAAAATAGAAGAGCGCCAGCGGATTGCCCGGGACCTTCATGATACACTCGGTCAAAAGCTTTCACTCATTGGTTTGAAGTCAGATTTGGCACGAAAATTAATCTCGAAAGATCCTGATCAGGCACGGAATGAATTGAAGGATGTTCAGCAAACAGCTCGGACGGCATTAAGTGAAGTTAGAAAAATGGTTTCTTCGATGCGTGGGATCCGCTTGAAGGACGAGATCCTCCGTGTTGAACAAATCCTAAATGCTGCCCAAATAAATTTTGTGCGTGAAGGGGATTTTACACCATCAAATGTCTCGCTGTTAACGGAGAATATTTTAAGCATGTGTTTGAAAGAGGCCGTAAATAATGTCGTTAAACATAGTGAAGCTAAGTCATGTTCCATATCGATCGAACAAACGTTGAAGGAATTGGTAATAAGAGTTCAGGATGATGGTATCTTTAAGGGGGAGAAGGAAAAGTTAGCAGAAGGTCATGGGCTGATTGGTATGAAAGAACGGCTGGAATTTATTAATGGCAGTCTAGATATTTTGACAAAAGATGGAACAACGTTAATCATAAGTGTACCTAATGATGTCAAACCTGGTTTGGATAAGGAGGATAAAAAATGATTAAAATCGTGATTGCTGAAGACCAGCAAATGCTTTTAGGAGCCTTTGGTTCATTACTAAATTTAGAAGATGACATGGAAGTTGTTGGAAAGGCCTCGAACGGAGAAGAGGCCGTTGCGCTGGTGAAAAAGTTTCAACCTGATGTCTGTATTATGGATATTGAAATGCCTGGCAAGAGCGGACTGGAGGCGGCTGAAGAGTTGAAGGGTCTTGGATGTAAAGTTATCATTTTAACCACCTTTGCCCGGACCGGTTACTTCCAAAGGGCATTAAAAGCTGGTGTGAGCGGCTATTTGTTGAAGGATAGTCCTAGTGAAGAGTTGGCTAACTCCATCCGAAGTGTGATGTCAGGAAAACGAATTTATGCTCCAGAATTAATGGACGATGTATATGGAGAAGAAAACCCGTTAACTGACCGGGAAAAAGAGGTGCTAGAGCTTGTAGCTGACGGAAAAAATACGAAAGAAATCGCAGAAGTACTTAGCATCAAAACAGGAACTGTCAGAAATTACATCTCGATCATCCTCGACAAACTGGAAGTTAAAAATAGAATCGAAGCAATTACTCAATCTAAAGAAAAAGGCTGGTTCAAATAAAAAGTGTTTTTACGGTGTCAGGCACCGTAAAAACACTTTTTTTTTCGTATGATCTAAGGAGGTCAGACACTTGGGGAAGTGTAAATCCTAAATAAATGATTAAAATTTTCTTGAATTATAATCGGGTGCTAATTCCCTATTAAGGTTGCAAATAAGTTTTATTTTTTTGAAAAGTGTAGTTTACTATAATAGAAAGTAAATATAGGAAGTTTATTACAGAAAGGGATTGATTTTTTGATGGGAGAATCAATAAAAGATGAGATTGATGGCAGCAAGGTAATGCCCCGCTCCCAACGGTTATGGATGGCTGGTATCCTCGGTACGTTAGCAGCATTCGGTCCCTTGTCGATTGATATGTATTTACCTGCTCTTCCTGAGTTAGCAAAAGATTTTCACTCAAATCCGTCACTGGTTCAATTTAGTTTAACCTTTTTCTTGCTGGGATTAGCTTTTGGTCAGCTGTTTTCTGGTCCACTCAGTGATGTTTATGGGCGCCGTAAGCCGTTGCTTATTGGATTGATCACCTATTTTGTTGTTTCACTATTATGTGTGTTTAGTCCCTCGATTTGGACATTTATTATTTTACGATTAATTCAAGGGTTCGCAGGTTCCGCTGGAATTGTTATTTCACGGGCGGTTGTTCGTGATTTATATTCAGGTTCAGAATTAACCAAATTCTTTGCGTTGCTTGCATTGGTTAATGGCCTCGCTCCGATTCTAGCACCTGTTGTGGGTGCACAGTTCTTAAAAATTGTACCTTGGCAAGGTATATTTATCGTCTTAAGTATAATCGGATTACTGATGTCCATTGTTGTCTTTTTCTGGCTTCCAGAAACACATCCTGAAGAAAAAAGGGCTGCAGGAGGGTTGAAAAATACATTTATTACCTTTAAAAACCTCATTTTAGATCGCAGTTTCATGGGATATGCTTTAGTACAAGGACTTGTTTTTGCTGCAATGTTTGCGTATATTTCAGGCTCACCTTTTGTGGTGCAGAATATATATGGCGGCTCTGCCCAAATGTTTAGTTTGATCTTTGCTATAAATGGAATTGGAATCATGATTGCTAGTCAAACGACAGGAAGATTGGCTGGTCGAATACACGAGTCAAAGCTGTTTGTTTTTGGAATCGGGATGTCTTTTTTCGGTGGAATTATACTACTGCTTCTTTTGATTTTACATGCTGACTTACTAATTGTCTTACTGCCACTATTCTTTGTGGTAACCAGTGTCGGGGTGGTTAATACGGCAGGATTTTCCCTAGCTATGCAAAAACAAGGGAAGTCTGCAGGCAGTGCATCTGCTCTTTTAGGAGTCATGTCTCTTTCCTTTGGAGGAATTGTTGCTCCCCTTGTGGGATTAGGAGGAGAACATACAGCGATACCAATGGGAATTGTCATCTCTTGTGCTGGTGGGGGAGCGGTCCTTTTATACATGCTTCTTGTACATAACAGAAACCAAACAAATTGAGGTTACAAGGGTAAGTAAATTTCGGCTTCAAATTCTACTGTAAAAACGGCAGCTACGCTTCAGCTGCCGTTTTGTAATTATCAATAAAGCCTTTAATATATTCAAATACTTCCAAAGGGCGCTCTTCTGGAAGGGCATGGCCAGTATCTTTTAACACAATCAGCTCAGAGTTGGTTAGGTCTTTATTTAGCTTTTCGCCTACATTAAGCGGCATCGATTTATCATGATCCCCCCAAAGTAATAAACAAGGTGTTTTGATTTGGTTTAGGATCTCAACGGGCAAGTCTCCCTCACGGTCACGAATCATTCTTGTAAGCGCGACGAAAATCTCATCTTCTAAAAAAGGCTGTAAGTACCCATTTATCATTTCTTCGTTGATAATGGCATGGTTAAATAGTGCGTCTTGAAGATTTTTTTTTACACCAGTCCGTGCAAACCAATATTTTACGAAGAGATGGAAATAGGGAAGGTAGCTAGTCAAGATTAAGGGCAATTTAGAGCGTTTAAGATAAGCTGAACTGCAGAGTAGAATGGCTGTGTCTGCTAGCTCTGGCATCATATGAAGGATATTTAATACAATTTGCCCACCCATGGAATGACCAATAAAGGTCATTTTTTTTAACCCCAAAGACTCCGTAAGTTTTATGACAGTTTGGGCTAAATTCTTGTAGGAATAGACATATCGGTTACATTTCGCACTTTTCCCAAATGGCGGAAGATCAACGGATAGTACCTGGTAGTCTTTCTTCAATAATGAGATCAAATGGCGAAATGTGAAGGTGGAAGAAAGGAACCCATGTAATAATACAAACGTTTTTTCCGATGTTTGATTTGGATAAAATTCATAATATACATTAATGTTATTAACTGGTCGATAACCTGATAAGACTGTTTGTTCCATCTAAATCCCTCACCTGCTCCGTCAATAAAATAGATGAGTATAATGTTCCCCAAAAATCGATACATACACAAAAAAATCTGCAGATAGCAAAACAGCCCAAACATAGTTCTAAAATAAAAATTTTCAAAAAGTTAGTACAAAAAACCTATACAAATCTGATAATACTTTAAATAAATGAATATTTTTGATGTGCGTCCATCCGTCGTGGACAAATGGGGAAAGTGTCTTTTTGCGGTGCCTGACACCAGCTTTTTGTGTTTTTGGTCATTTGGTAAAAATTTTTTTTTGATTTTCGAAATAAAGTGTTTGAATTTTTAGAAAACTCCTTGTATAATTAAAAAAAACGTAAGGAGTTGATTTCCATGGAAAAGAAATTACTTAATTCACCACAACATTCGGATGAAAATACAGATGCTGTAGTTGCTGAGATGTTTCTAAACAATGCCCTGCTAGAGTTTAAGAGGGAGAAAATCCGCAAGGAAATCGACCAAACATTACAACATGGGGATAAAGAATTATTCCTAAGGTTAACAGAAGAGCTAAAGAAAATTTCTTAAATCATTTACTAACTAATCCTATTACTATTAAAAAAGAAGCCCTATCCAACCATTGGATGGGCTTCTTTCTGTTTTCAGCTCAGCTATTGTCGTCATCAGCCTTGTTATCGTCATCGCTGCTATGTCTGTTTTGATGAGCTTCATCACTGTATTTCCTTGCATTATCAAGAAAGATATACAGTAGCTGCTTTAGTTTCTTTTCATCATAAGTAAGCCTCCAGAAAAATCAACTAATTTATTACCAAATTCCATAGCAAGTTCAAAAAATCCTTCATTAATAACTGAATAAAAGTTCTCTCTCCGTTGGTGTCAGTTAGCAATTCTTCAGTGGTGCCTGACACCCATTTCAAGTATGATATAAAAAGAAAAACAATTAGGGGTGGAATGTTTGCATCAACTTCATTTGTACAGTAAAAAAATTCCTTATTCTTATTCAAAATTTTTCAGTCAGTTTCGTGTACTTGCTGAGAATAGCACCCATCATGTGCTATTGGAAAGTGGGCGTGGCGGGCGTTACAGTATTGCTGCGTTCCAGCCTGAAACGATTATCAAAGGTAAGAATCGTATTCTTGAAATTCACAAAGATAAGGGTTCTGAGAGGTTGGAAGGAAATCCGCTTCACTTATTGAAGGAATGGATGAGCCAGTATCATGTTGATAAAGTAGAAGGTCTACCGAGTTTCCTCGGCGGTGCGATTGGTTACATAAGCTATGATCATGCTCGTAACATAGAAAAACTGCCTGAGATAGCAAAAGATGATTTAGAAATGCCGGAAATTTACTTTTTCATAGTAAAGGAATGGTTTATTTACGACCATGAACAAGAACTATTATGGCTGTTGATAGTGGCTGAAAACGATCAGAATATTGATAATCGGTTAGCATTTTGGGAACAACGCTGGCTTCATGAATCATCATCTAATCCACCTCATAAAGCAGATAAGATTGACTTGGATCAATTAGAGGTTTCGATGACAGAAGATGATTTTAAACAGGCAGTAACAAAAGTACAACAATATATTTCACAAGGTGATGTGTTCCAGGTGAACCTAGCAGTCCGCCAATCAAAACCGATTGAAGTTGAGGCACTTAAAGTGTATGAACAATTAAGATCCTTAAATCCATCTCCATATATGGCCTATCTTCATACACCAGACTTTCAGCTTGTAAGTGGATCACCAGAACTGCTTGTTAAAAAAAATGGACAAGAAGTAAGCACTCGACCCATCGCCGGCACTCGTTCAAGAGGTAAGAACCACGAAGAAGATATCAAACTGGCCAATGAATTAATTGAAAACGAAAAGGAACGAGCGGAACATGTAATGCTAGTGGATTTAGAGCGGAATGATCTTGGAAGGGTATGTAAGTACGGAACAGTTGAGGTCAATGAATTTATGGTCATTGAAAAATACTCACATGTGATGCACATCGTCTCCAATGTAAGAGGGGAATTGGCGGAAGACAAATCTAGCATTGATATTATAGATGCTGTTTTCCCCGGTGGAACCATTACAGGTGCGCCTAAAGTACGAACAATGGAGATAATAGAAGAGCTTGAGCCTGTCCAACGGGGAATTTATACGGGATCACTCGGTTGGATTGATTTTAGTGGTAATCTAGAATTAAACATTATCATCCGAACCATGCTCATTAAAGATGGAATGGCACATGTTCAAGCTGGTGCCGGGATTGTTATTGATTCTAATCCAAAGCATGAATACAAAGAGTCTATGAAAAAAGCAGCTGCATTATGGAAGGCAAAAGAAATGGCAGAGGAGTAAGCAAAAATGATTTTTATGATAGATAATTATGATTCCTTTACCTTTAACTTAGTTCAATACTTAGGTGAACTTGGAGAAGATTTAGTGGTCAAGCGAAATAATCAAACGTCTATTGAGGAGATTTCAGAACTACAGCCTGAATTCTTAATGGTTTCTCCAGGGCCATGTAGTCCAAATGAAGCGGGAATCAGCTTGGATGCAATAAAAGCATTTGCAGGGAAAATCCCGATATTTGGTGTGTGTCTAGGTCAGCAAGCAATTGCCCAAGCTTTTAATGGAGAGGTTATTCGAGCAGAAAGACTCATGCACGGGAAAACATCCGATATGTATCATGATGGAAAGTCGATTTTTCAAGGTTTACCGAACCCTTTTCCTGCGACACGATACCATTCATTGATTGTCAAAAGAGAGACTCTTCCAGATTGCTTTGAGATTTCTGCATGGACAAAAGAAGGGGAAATTATGGCGATTCGTCATAAGGAATTACCAATTGAAGGAGTCCAGTTTCACCCCGAATCTATTTTGACTACTTCGGGAAAAGAACTTTTGCGCAACTTCGTCCATCATTATAAAAATATTTTAATGCAAAAGGGTCATTAAGTATGGTGATCTATTTAAACGGACAATTTTTAAAAAAAGAAGATGCGATGATTTCCCCGTTGGATCATGGTTTTTTATATGGAATGGGATTATTTGAAACGTTTCGAGTGTATGAAGGGTTTCCCTTTTTATTAGATGATCATCTAGCACGTCTAAATCAAGGTTTAGAGGTGCTTAACATTAACTACCTATTTCATCGTGAAGAAACGAATAGAATCTTGCAGGATGTACTGAAAATAAACAATTTATCTAATGCCTATATCCGCTTGAATGTCTCAGCCGGAATAGGTGAGGTTGGTTTGCAGGTGGAACCTTACAAGGAACCGAACATCCTTATTTTTCCTAAGCCGTTACCGCTGGCAGGAGAATTAACGGAAAAAAAGGCTGTTTTATTGAAGTTGAGGCGGAACAGTCCAGAAGGAAATGAACGAGTAAAGTCACATCATTTTATGAATAATATCCTGGCAAAAAGAGAAATTGGAAATGCTGCTGATATTGAAGGGATTTTCCGAACTGAGGATGGATACTTAGCTGAAGGGATCGTCTCTAATATCTTTTGGATAAAAGGTAACGTCTTATATACTCCTTCAGTACAAACCGGTATTTTAAATGGGATTACACGGCAGTTTGTTATCGAATTAGCGATGAAACATAATCTTTTTGTTAAAGAGGGATTGTACTTATTAAAAGACGTTCTTGAGGCCGATGAGATGTTTGTGACCAATTCAATACAGGAAATCGTACCAATTACTACATTTGAGGGTCATCAATTACCAGGTAAACAGGGACAAGTTGTTCAACAATTACATCACGAATATCGCCATTATTGTCAAAGGCTGTGGTCAAGGAATGGTTTAGGGAGTGAATAACCTTGAAAGAAAAAATACTAACAGAAATCAAAAAAATAGAAGAAGAATATGGAGTAAGAATCTGTCTTGCTGTAGAGTCAGGAAGCAGAGCATGGGGCTTCCCATCCAAGGATAGTGATTACGATGTCCGGTTTATTTATGTCCATAAAAAGGACTGGTATTTGAGCATTGACCAAAAGCGAGATGTGATTGAACTGCCAATTAATGATCTCCTTGATATTAATGGGTGGGAGTTGCGTAAAGCCCTCCAACTTTTTAGAAAATCAAATCCCCCGCTAATGGAGTGGCTCCATTCGGGGATAGTTTATTATCAGGCTTTTTCGTTAGTAGATAAATTGAAAGCAATTCAAAATCAAGTGTTTTTACCACAGTCAGCACTCTACCACTACTTAAATATGGCAAAAGGTAATTTTCGTGATTACCTCCGAAACGATCAAGTGAAAATTAAAAAATACTTTTATGTCCTTCGTCCAGTTTTAGCTTGTATTTGGATTGAAAGATATAATTCAGTACCGCCGATTGAATTTCAGACATTGGTAGAGGAACTCCTTGTTGAGGGGCCACTTAAGAAGGAAATCCTTACCTTGTTAGAAAGGAAAATTTGCGGGGATGAACTAAACCTCGAACCAAAGATTACTTCCATTAATGACTTTTTGGAGAAAGAAATCAACCGGCTTGAAGAATACACCAAAACCCTTAGAGCCCCCAAAGAGGATATGACTCCAATTCTAGATGATTTATTCAGAGAAGTCCTCAATGAGGTCTGGGCTTAAATATTACTGTAAAAAGTTCAACAATTATTCACAGGTTGGTCCTATAAAGATATTGTTAATATTCTTATTTATCATTATTATAGTATCGACAGTGAAAACTTTATTGCATGTGATATATATCAGCTACAACACGATTCTAACCATAAGGGGAGTGATGGATTGCAAATAAAAGAAAAAGTCAGCTCATTTCTTGTTATCCTGTCCCTTTTTTTACTTCTATTCCCATTTGTTTCATCAGCACACGCCTATATAAAAAAATCTACACCATTAGAAAATGAAACGGTGGAAAAAGCACCAACCGAAGTAGCAATAAAATTTGATGAAACCATCCAGCCTGCCTTTAACTCAATTAAGGTTTTTGATTCAGAAGGAAATCGAGTCGATAAAAAAAATGGGCGGATTGACCCAAAGCAACCTTTTATCCTAAAGAGCGGATTAAAGAAGAACCTTCCAAATGGATCCTATCGAATAAAGTGGAAGGTGGTTTCAAGCGACGGCCATCCTGTTGAAGGTGTTATTCCTTTTCAAATAGGTGAAAAAGGTCAAGACACTACCTCGTTAGATAATGAAACGAAAGGCTACACCCCTAAAGCGGATCTAATCATTATCCGTTGGCTGCAATATCTGAGCAATGCGTTCTATGTCGGGCTCATCTTTTTTTATATGGTTATTGTGCCTATGGAATTACGGGAAACAGGTTCAGTCGATAAGAAGTTCCGTAAGCTATTAAGCACAGGTTTGATTCTTCTATTTCTTAGTATTCTGTTAAGTCTGCCATTACAGGCAACGATTGAATCTGGTTATTCTTGGAGTGAAGTGTTTAACTTCTCAATCATCGAAAATATCTTAATGAACACAAATTATGGTCAATTTTGGGTTATTCAAATAGCTCTCCTTATAACTCTTGCCCTGCTCACTTCTTTTATAGGCATGGCCGAGAGCACGAAACGTTGCATTTTGTGGACTTGCTTTTGTCTTGGGGCAGCCTTGTTATTGACAAAGGCATTGACAAGTCATGCCGCAGCACAACCAAATCATTTATTAACAATATCAATGGATTTTCTTCATTTACTTGCTGCATCGATTTGGATCGGAAGTTTAACCGGTTTTGTCTCATTGCTGTCATTACGTAAGAACACAGAGATAAAGCAAAATTATTTGAAAATGATAAAAAGTTTCTCCAAATGGGGACTGATCCTTGTTCTTTTTTTAACTTTAACAGGAGTTTTTGCCAGTTTTTTATATATTCCAAACCTTTCAGCACTGGTCCAAACGAACTATGGAAAAGCCTTAATGTGGAAACTTATTTTATTTTTGGTGATGCTGCTCCTTGCAGCTGTGAATTTTATTAAAGGAAAAAGGGGAACCACTAAGGGACTGAAGGCATCTCTAAAGGGTGAGCTTACCCTTGGTTTGTTAATCTTAGTTCTATCCGTTGTTTTAACCAATTTACCAACAGCCATGCAATCTCCGGGACCATTTAAGGAAACTAACATAGTGACCCAAGGCAGGCAAGTGACTTTAGAAGCAACGCCTAATATTATTGGAGTGAATTTATTCGAAATTACCTTAAAAGACCGAGAAGGGAAGCCAATTAAAGATATTGAACAAATTCACTTAACCTTTACCATGCTTGAAATGGACATGGGAAAAGAAACCGTTAGTTTAACAAAAGCGGCTGAAGGCAAGTATGAAGTGAAGGGTTTGCATTTTAGCATGGCAGGTCATTGGAACGTACATGTCCATGTTCTAACCAAGTCGTTAGAAAGTATCGACACTGATTTCAAAGTTTTAGTGGGAAGTCAATAAAAAACTTATCACTAATTTAATCAGGAATAGCCTCATTGCTTTCATTTGCAGCCTAGGTTATAGCAATCCGTAAAAATAGTAAAAAAACAGAAGATGCCATGTGTATCTTCTGTTTTTTTATAAGCTTTTCTTATATAAAGTAATTAAAATTTTGTAATGGCAAATACTTTTATTTGTAAAAAATACTAAATTTTCCCTTAGAACTGTTATAATTCTAAATAAGAAAGAACTATAATAATATTATCAGTCCTTATCATATTAGGAGTATTTTGGATATTTATTTGCATCCTTTTGCAAAAAAAGACTGTTCCTAAGGCTTAGGTCTTAGAAGAAAATAAATCTGCAGATTGTTTTCCCTTTTATTTGAATTAATTATGATTAACTTATAGAAAATATAAGGGTTAGAATTTACTATATTTTCCTCCCAATCGAATAGGGGGTTTTAAAAATGAGCAGGAAAGTTTATGTTCTTCTAACAGACACGGGTACAGTTTTAGGGAAAATGATTAAGCTCTATACAAAAAAACCACTTAATCATGCCTCAATTGTGATTGATGAACAATTCAACAAGGTTTATAGTTTTGGGAGAAGAAATCCAAGAAATCCTTTCTTTGCAGGATTTGTGGAAGAAAACGTCCGTGGTGGTCTATTTAGGAATGCTGATTGTGCTATTTATTGCATAACGATTACCGAAAAACAATTTCAAAAAATGATCTGTAAATTAAGGGATATGGAAGACCATAAGGAAGAATACAGGTACAATCTCATTGGGTTAATTGCTGTGATGCTGAATATGGAGATGACCCGTAAAAATGCCTTCTTTTGTTCCCATTTTGTTGCAGCCATCTTGGAAGAATCCGGGATTGATATCAAAAGTCAAAAGCCTCTATCCCTTGTAACTCCCCATGATATAAAGGAGTCGGCACCCTTAGAATTAATTTATGAAGGGAAATTGTCGGCCTTCATCACCGATTCCCATCGAAAATATTATAAAGAGTTTACTCCTGAGAGTGTCGAAGTTATTTAGCTGAAATAACGGAAATTAAGTCACCACTTCCAACAGGTGCTTAATTTCCGTTATTTTAAATAACAATACCTTCTTGCGTTTTACTGTTTTTCCTTTTGACAGTTTCTACTAATGACTTAAATAGCTTAAGAGAATGATGGAAAATAGGACTTTGAATGAATGTATAAAGGAAAGTAGCAATAAATACAGGACCACCTAATAATAAACCGATCATTAAAACAATGCTTTCAACTATGATGCGTGCTTGACTTACTGACAACTTTGTTTTATCAGAAATCGAAAGCATGAAGCCATCACGTGGACCAGCGCCAATCCCTGCTGCTACATACATGCCGCCACCAATCCCTGTAATCATGATTCCACTGAGGAGAATGAGGTAATCCAACCATGTGCCAGTTGCTTTTGGGAGAATATCCAACCAGAGAAAAAAGTCCATGATAGGTCCAATACATAGGGCATTTAGGATTGTACCTATGCTAATATAGCTTCGTGCAACAAAAAAGGAAATGAAGATCAGAATTAACCCGCAAATCACTCCCCAAGTACCAATAGTTAAACCAAAATGCTGATATAGGGCGACATTTAGTACTTCCCATGGGTGTAACCCAACATATTTAACCTTAACGGCAATCGCATTTCCCAAGCCGAAAAAGGTTAATCCTGCAAAAAATAAGAAATACTGAAAGAATTTCATCTTCAGTTACCTCCACTTACTCATCGTTTTTCGAATATTTAAACCTATCATAAGATTCTAAAGGATGAATCAATAATAATCAATTGTTAATTAGAAATATAGAATTGTAATCATTAGACTGATATAATTTGAAATATATTTGAATAGTTGGAATTATTACTTTACAAAATTGTGATTGAGGGGATATCTATGAATCTCGTTGCTTCTGAAAAAGTAAAAAGGATGTCGGCAAGTATTTTCCAAGAAATAGCTAATCGGAAACAAGAGGCTATCAAAGATGGTAAAGATGTAATTGATTTAAGTGTAGGGAGTCCAGATTTTCCACCGCCTTCATTTGTCGTGGAAACATTAAGTGACTACGCTAAAGACCCCAGTAAGTATGGCTACACACTGAAAGGGATACCTGAATTTAATGAGGCAGTTGGTTTTTTTTATAAGCAAAGATATGCTGTTGAACTTAAACCCAGTAGTGAGGTATTGCAGTTGATGGGGTCGCAGGATGGTCTTGCCCATTTGGCTACAGCCTTAATTAATCCAGGTGACTATGTGCTGGTGCCGGATCCAGGGTATCCAATCTATGAGGCTAGCGTAAACATTGCGGGTGGTGTTATCTACCCAATGCCGTTATTAGCAGAAAACAAGTTTCAACCAGAGCTGGATGCAATCCCGTTAGAAGTTTTACATAAAACGAAAATGATGATTATCAGTTATCCTGGGAATCCAGTCACAGCATTAGCGGATAAATCTTTTTTTGAAAAGGTAGTTGAATTTGCTAAACTTCATGAGATTTTGGTTGTTCATGATTTTGCTTATTCTGAGTTGATATTCGATGGGAATCCACAAATAAGTTTCCTGTCGGTTCCCGGTGCAAAAGAGGTTGGAATTGAATTCAATTCACTTTCAAAGACCTTTAATATGGCGGGTTGCCGGATAGGCTATGTTGTTGGCAATGAGCAAGCTATCGATATCTTGGCTTCCTTTAAATCCCATATTGATTATGGAGTTTTTTATCCAATCCAAATAGCAGCTGTGATGGCATTAACTTCAGATTTTTCATTCCTTCAAACACAGGTGAATGAATATGAAATTCGTCGTGATGCGTTGATTTCTGGGCTTGAAAAAAGCGGCTGGCAAGTAACTAAGTCTCCTGCCACCATGTTTGTTTGGGCAAGAATTCCTTCAGGATGGAATTCCCGTGAGTTTGCCTTTGAATTAATTGACCAAGCGGGTGTGGCAGTGATTCCTGGGGATGCGTTTGGAGATCTTGGTGAAGGGTATGTCCGAATCGCCATGGTACAACCTCCAGATCGCCTTTCACTGGCGGCAGAACGGATTCATGAATTCCTAATGGGATACTCATTAAAAAAATAATTAAAAAATCCTAACATCTTTAGTGTTAGGATTTTTCTGGTGAACTGCTACTTGCCTCTTCTATAAACAGAAAAATCCACATATATTTTTTAAAAGGACCTTCCGCACTTTGAAGGTCTTTTACTTTGACGACGAAAGAGGGATACAAATGCTAAGCGATTTGCAACATCTAGAATTAGATATCCCGATTGAAGTGATTTGGGACTTTATTCGAGACGAAAATAATTGGGCACCGCTTGTACCAGGTTATATTCAACATGAAAAAATAAATGAACGTCAAATCTGCTGGGAATTTAAGAGTGACCTCGGCGTTATGAAAAAGAAGGTTAGTTTATTGATTGATATTAAAGAGTGGAATGAACCTGCCAGGGTAAGTTTTGAATTAAAAAGGGCAAACGAAAAGTATTTGGGTGAAGGCTACTTTGAAGCAAAAGCATTAAATAGAAATAAAACTCGAGTGACAGGCTTTCTTGAAATCAATGCATCAGGACCGATGGGCTCCTTAGCAAATTCGCTATTTAAAAAAGCGCTCCAAAAATCGGATGAAGAAGTAGCATCAGTAATCTCATCAAAGCTAGAAGAATTTCATCGCAGATAAAAATTAAACTTAAGATAAACTTAAGCTATGAATGATAAAGTTAGTCCAAATTCCACTATCTCCAAAGATAGTAGACAGGAGGATTGACTATGAAAGAACCGATTCAAAGCAAAGCCCTAAATGTAATGCTTGTAATTTCAATGGTATGGATGGGGGTTGGAACGTACATACCAACAGCATATGCTGAAACAAATACGCCTCCAGTCCAAGAGGACCAACAAGAAGGCAAACTATCAAAAATAGAGATAGAAGGAATTAAGCTAGACCAGCTGTTTTCAGCAGATTCAAAGGAATATTCTGCCACAGTAAAAAACGAGGTTCCATCGATTAAGTTATTAGTAGAAAGCAGCAATTCAGATTCATCGATTACAATAAATGGGCAGACGGTTATAAGTGGAGTTGTCGGTGCATATTCCCTTCAAACAGGTGAGAATAAAATTATTATTTCTGTGGATAATGGGAGTAACTCAACCAATACCTATACCCTGACTATAATGAGAGCGGAAAATGATAATAATCTCTTGCAAAGTATTATCCTATCAAAAGGGCAGTTATCACCAAACTTTTCTTCTACTGGTACAGACTACAAGGTAGTTGTTCCAAATGACGTTCCTGTGATTACCATTAAACCTACATCTGTTGAAACAACATCAACTATTAAGGTGAATGAAACTTTAGTAACAAAAGATGGTGCTGCAGTAGAACTTCCCGTCGGAGAGTCGGATATTATTATAGCGGTAACAGCTGAAAATGGTGAAAAAAGAATTTATACCTTACACATTACAAGAGCAGCTGCTGAGATTAAAACCAATACCAATACCAATATCAATACCAATGCCAATGCCAATTCAAATCAGAATAATAAACCGGGTCTTTCCCAATCAACATCGCAACCAAATAATCTGCCCCATTCTACCCAACCAACATCACAACAGGCGAGTTCTTTGACCGTAGAAAAAACAAGTAAAGCGTTACTTTCCTCACTGTCAGTTTCAGAAGGATCCTGGGATAGCACATTTACGAGTGATGAGTTTACCTACCATGTAACCGTGTCAAGTGATATGGACGAGGTAACTCTTAACCCGATTGCAAAATCCAGCAATTCAGAAATTTTGATTGAAGGCAGTACTAAGGAAACAATTAAGCTCGAAGACGACTCGAAAACGATTATTTCTATTATCGTAACAAACGAAGATGATCGAAAAACATATGTGCTAGTATTTGATAAAAAATCTTAAAATGAAGAACTTTTATATTTTTTTTTACTTGAAGAAACCTGCATTTAGCAGGTTTTTTTGAATCAGAATAAACTTTATTTTTAAAAAACTGCACTTATTTTCTAACATGATGCAAAAAAATATGTTATATTAATAAATAAAAAATTTACCGAATTTTCGATTAAGGGAAGGTGGCAGTATGACTATAGAATTGAAATTGAATGACAGCAGTCTTCCGTTGCGACAAGACGTGAAATTACTGGCAAATATGCTTGGTGAGATTCTGCTCAATCACGGTGGGACCGAACTACTGGATAAAGTGGAAAAAATACGTTTAATGTGTAAGACATTAAGAGAACATTTTGATCAAGATATCTATGATGCATTAAAGGAAGAAATTGCTAGTCTAAGCGCACCTTTAAGGAAACAAGTTATTCGAGCATTCTCCATGTATTTCCACTTAATTAATGCCGCAGAACAGAATCATCGTATTCGTAGACGGAGGCAGTACCAACTCGAGGATGAAACTATTGTCCAACCCGCCTCAATAGAGAGTGCTATTCTTTCGCTTAAAGAGAACAATATTAAGGAAGAAGTCATTCAAGATCTCCTTAATACTTTGTCACTTGAACTCGTTATTACAGCCCATCCAACAGAGGCAACTAAGCGTTCAATTCTTGAAATTCAGCAGCGGATTGCTGTTATCCTAAAAAGTCTCGATCATCCGTTATTAACAAGTAGAGAAAGAAAAAAGCTTGAAGAGAGTTTGTTTAATGAAGTTTCAATTCTTTGGCAAACGGATGAATTACGGCAAACTAAGCCTACGGTTTTAGACGAAGTGAGAAACGGACTATATTATTTTGATCAGACCCTTTTCGAGGTTCTTCCTGAAATCCATCAAGAAGTGGCAGATTGTTTAGAGAAGAATTACACTCAAACACAATGGGAAGTTCCAAATTTTCTCCGTTTTGGATCATGGATCGGTGGAGACCGTGATGGGAATCCAAATGTTACACACGATGTTACTTGGGAGACACTAAATAGGCAAAGAAGACTCGTCTTAAAAAAATATAAAAATGTTCTCGTTGATTTAATGAAACGATACAGTCATTCCACTTCAAGAGTGGAGGTAAGTAATGATCTTCTTAAGTTAATTGAACTAGAAGATACATATTTAACCGATGAGAAAAAATGGCCAATTCTAACGGAAGTGTACCGTCGAGCATTTGCTATCATTATTGAACGAGTAAAACAAGTAGGTAAAACGAACTTGGGTTATAAATCTTCCGATGAATTACTAAAAGACTTATTTATTATTAAAAAAAGTTTGAAACAGCATCATCCAGCAGCACATGAATTAATGACTATTCAAAAGCTGATTCGACAAGTTCAATTGTTTGGTTTTCATTTAGCGACACTAGATATTCGGAATCATAGTGGTGAACATGAAGCAGCCATGACCGAAATATTGCGCAAAGTCAGTATCTCTGAAAATTATGCAGAGTTGGCGGAAGAAGAAAAACTAAAAATCCTGCAAAATATCCTAAAGGATCCTCGCCCGCTTCTATTATTAAATGAAGATTATTCGGCGGAAACACAGGAAATGATTAAAGTATTCCAAATGATCAAGAAGGCACACGAAGAATTCGGGAAGCGGTCGATTTCCGTTTATCTTGTGAGCATGACAAAATCCCCAAGTGATTTACTAGAGGTGCTTGTTCTTGCTAAAGAGGCTGGGATTTATCGACTGCACGCAGATGGGACCTTAGAAAGTCATTTACATGTGGCTCCATTGCTGGAAACAATTGACGATTTAACTGCTGGGCCAAAAATTATGGAAACACTTTTCGAAATGCCTGTCTATCGAAATCATTTGCAAATTATGGGGGATCAGCAGGAAATAATGCTTGGTTACTCGGATGGAAGCAAAGATGGTGGTACATTGACAGCTAACTGGAAACTATATAAAGCTCAAATTGAAATTCATGAAATGGCAAAGAGGTACCAGATCGGACTTAAGTTCTTCCATGGACGTGGTGGTTCGTTAGGCCGTGGCGGCGGTCCATTAAATAAAAGTATCCTGTCTCAACCGGCAGAAACAATTGGCGATGGTGTTAAAATTACGGAGCAAGGAGAGGTTTTATCTTCACGCTATTTACTTGAGGATATTGCTTATCGGAGTTTGGAACAGGCTACTTCCACGCTGTTCTTAACGGCAACACATAAATCAAAAGAAGCGAAGCAAGGTTTTCAACGTGATCCAATATGGGTTGAGTCGATTGAAGAAATTTCAAGCTTGGCTTTGACCAAATATCAATCACTTGTATTTGGAGATCCAGATTTCCTTACCTACTTCACGGAAGCGACACCACTAAGAGAGCTCGGAGACTTAAACATCGGCTCAAGGCCAATGAGCAGAAAAAATCAGGGCCGCTTTGAAGATTTAAGGGCAATTCCATGGGTGTTTGCTTGGACTCAAAGCCGTCAATTGCTTCCAGCATGGTACGCAGCAGGTACTGGTTTGGCAGGATTTGCAGCTAAAGGAGAACAAAATTTGCAGATGCTTCAGCAAATGTATGAAAAATGGCCGTTCTTCCAATCAACGATTGATAACCTGCAAATGGCATTAATGAAAGCTGATATTACGACAGCCAGAGAATATTTATCCCTTGTGAAAGACCAGACCATTGCAGAACGGATCTTTACTAATATTCTTGAAGAATACGAAACAACAAAAGAAGTTCTCCTTAGAATTACAGGTGATAATGAATTGTTAGATCATACACCTAATATAAAGGAATCGGTATATAGAAGAAATCCATATGTCGATCCGCTAAACTTTTTACAAGTTGAATTAATAAAAGAACTAAGAAATCAAGAAGAACCTAATGAAGAACTATTAATTGAAGTTTTGCTGACAATTAGTGGGATCTCTGCAGGGTTACGAAATACTGGTTGATATTGAAGGACAAGCCATAAACTCTCTCGAAAGAAGGGTTTATGGCTTTTTTCATTTATTTCTTCCTGTCAAAAGCGAAGGTGATGATTCCATTTCACACCACCTTCTTATTTTTATTAGTTTATTACCTAAATAAGGTAAAAGTAAATGTTGTTATTGTATTTTTATTCATATTTATTTACTGTGTTGACAAAATATTACTCATAAGTGTAAAATACATATATAGAGTGAGGTGATTAAGATATGGTGAATCAAGACAATCAAACAATTAATGCTTCGAAAAATTTTGTGCTACCATTTATTTTATTGCTTCTTAGTAAGGTTTCTCTTCATGGATATGAACTTAGCCAGAAGCTAGAGGCATTCGGGTTTAAGACACTTGATCAGGGGAATTTATACAGGTTGTTAAGACAACTTGAAAAGGACGAGCTGTTATCATCAGAATGGGATACTACCGGGAGTGGTCCTGCTAAAAGAAGGTACTCCATAACTAACGCCGGGATCACATACTTAAAGGGATATGCCAATCAACTAGAATCCTACCAATCATTATTGGATCAATTTTTCAAAATGTATTCCAGTTTCTTTGAGCTCTACATTCCTTCATTTCATAAGAAGGATTCCATAGAGAAAGTCAATAATAGTAAGAGGAGGAAAGACGATGGCACAGAAGAAGAATGAAACGGTTCTATCTGCAGTAGAAACAATTAATCAAGCAGCAGAGGAATCGGTAGCCGTAGGTTCATTTGTTAACACATTTTGGGATCAATTCGAGCTATCACGTGAACGTGCAGAACAGTTACGGGAAAATGGCGAGGATGCATATATTAATGCATTAAAGGAAGTCATCAAATTTAATAAGCAATTTAGGAAATCCGTTTCAAATTTGTATCAACAGTCGAAAAATACTAACAAGGAAATGGTCTCAGAACTGATGCATCAATTACCATTCGGTAAAGAAGATGTCAAGGACGAGGTGTTACCAATACCCGAAACTGAAGAGCTTAAGAAACAATTTGTAGAGGTTTCAGGACAATTAGAGAACCTCGCTCTTACACCAATTAAATCTATCTTTCATGTTGTTGAACAAATGGAAGATAATTTTGAAAAAAGTGCAGAATCTAGTGTAGCTTATGGGCGTGAAAGTCGAAATGCATGGTTCCAGGTAAGGAAGGAATATGTTAAATTAGCAAGAGATTCTCATTTGAATCTTGTTGACAGAAGCAAATCCAGTTTTAAAGAATTCATTAAACCACAATAATTATTTTTACCGTCTTAGGGAATTATCAACTTTGAGGATCCACATAGGTAAATTTTATTATATATTAGAACCACAATCTCTTTTCTTTAAGAAACAAGAGATTGTGGTTCTTTTATTTTTGTTGGCACTTTAGAGTTAAGCTAAAAATGAACACTTTGTTAAATCCCTTCCAAAAGTTACTAATGAAATGTTAATGTAATATTATTATTACCTAGTTGACAAATTTAGAAGTTATACTTCTAATTAAGATAAAATAGGATGATACAGGGTTGCTTTATTGGAATTAAGAAGGCAGGGGTGTAAATTGAAAAAGAAGTTATTTGCACTATGTACCACAATTATTATGGGACTAGGGAGTGTTTTCTCGTTGCCAGTAGTAAACGCAAAGGCAGATAATCCTACAATTAAAAGTATAGAAGAGCAGCGTTCTGGTTTTCAGACAGATATAACAAAAGCAAATCAGGAAATTTCTCAAGTACAAGATGAATTAACAAAATTATCGGAACAAATTAAAAGAGTTGATGAGGCAATTAAAGATAATAATAAAATGATAGTTCAAACAGAAGAAAAAGTAAAAGCATCACAGTCCAAAGTGAAAGTTCTTCAGCAAGAAGTTATGGATATACAAGAAAGAATCAATAAACGGAATGAAATAATAAAAAAACGGGCGCTATCCCTACAAGCAAGTGGTGGCAAGGTTAGTTATATTGACGTAATCCTTGGAGCTTCTAACTTTAGTGACTTCGTGGGTCGACTTGGTGCTGTTTCAACCCTGGTAAAAGCGGACCAAGATCTTTTAACGAAGCAAATAGAGGACCAAAAAGAAGTTCAAATGAAACAATCCTCCGTAGTAAAAAAGCTAAACGATTTGCAAAACATGAAAACGGAGCTTGTTGGAATGCAAGCACAGATAATAGAACAAAAAGTGCAAAATGATGCACTTAAAGAAGAACTAAAACTAAAAGAGCAAGAAAAACTTACTGTAATGGCAGATTTACAAATGCAAGATGGTACGCTTGCATCAAAGGAAGCACAAATAAAAAGTGTTACCTCTAAGGATGAGAATACCGAACCTGTTAATAGTAATGTATCGATACCAACTACCACAAATGAAGTACATAATATTGTCATCCACGCAGGTGATAAGTACATAGGGAACTCTGTTTATGTGTTTGGCGGGGGAAGAAATTCTTATGATGTAGCCAATGGAAGATTTGATTGTTCTGGATTTGTTGCATGGGCGTTCAGGCAGGCAGGGATTAAAGTTGGTGCCCATACCGATATTTTGAAAAATACTGGAACCAGAGTATCAATGAGTGAAGCACGACCTGGGGACCTTGTATTCTTTGATACTTATAAAATCGACGGACATGTGGGGATTTATCTTGGTGGAGGTAAATTCATTGGTTCACAAAGCTCGACGGGGATTGCGATTGCAGATTTAACGGGCGGTTACTATAAAAAGAAATTTAATGGACGTGTCATGAGAATCATCAACGACAAACAATAAAAAGAAGCGATGCATCGCTCCTTTTTATTGTTTGCTAATAATTAAATGTTGTAGAGGAAATTGTCGGGTGTGGCCATGTAATTTAGCGGACCACATTTTTGTTTATGGCGAAAAGTAAATAAATGAAACTATTACATGAATTACTTCGTTATTAATAACGAGGTGTAAAAGTAAAAAAAGATATTGCAAAGTAGTTAGTTAATAAGTAGAATAAATAGGTTGTAAATCATCATGACTTACGATACTGTCGAAATAGGTTAGGAGAAAATCATAACATGGAATTACTTTTGATTATTAAAGCCATTATCCTTGGATTAGTAGAAGGTTTAACAGAATTTGCACCAGTTTCCTCCACAGGTCACATGATTATCGTTGATGATATGTGGTTGCAATCTGAAAAGTTTTTGACACAGCATGGAGCCAACACGTTTAAAATTGTTATTCAACTTGGTTCGATTCTTGCGGTTGTCGTCACCTTTAAGGACCGCTTCATCGATTTATTAGGTCTAGGCCGCATCAATAAGAAAGTTGTTAACGAGCAAGGCCGTCTTAAATTAACACAAGTTATTGTCGGTTTAATTCCTGCAGGTGTTTTAGGCGTTCTCTTTAATGACTATATTGATGACCACTTATTTTCAACCGCAACGGTTTTAATTGGTTTAGTTATTGGTGCTATATTAATGATTCTTGCAGATTTTATTGGTCCAAAACATCCGAAAACACAAACAGTTGATCAGATTTCCTATGGACAAGCTTTGGCTGTTGGTTTATTTCAATGTTTATCCTTATGGCCTGGATTTTCTCGTTCCGGATCAACTATCTCAGGTGGCGTATTACTAGGAATGAGTCACCGTGCTGCAGCGGATTTTACCTTTATCATGGCTGTGCCAATTATGGCAGGTGCAAGTTTACTCTCCTTATTAAAAAACTGGGAATATATGACGATTGATGCCTTGCCATTCTTTATTGCTGGATTTATTAGTGCCTTTATTTTTGCGTTATTATCCATTCGCTTTTTCTTAAAGCTGATTAACAAAATTAAACTTTTGCCGTTTGCAATTTATCGCATTGTTTTGGCATTAATTCTTTATATTATTTTCTTTTAAATTTTAGCCAGCTTACAAAATGTAAGCTGCTTTTTTTTGTTTCAAACTTTGCAGCCAGTTTTATGTTTATTTACCCAAATAAACATAAACGGGTAGGAACCTATCTAGAAATAAATAGTCATTTACCTGTTTTCCGTAAGAAAGTTGCCTATACCACAATTGCTGAATAGAATATTTTAAAATAAGTGGATTGTTCAACGGGACGGAAGGAGGGATAGACATGGAAAAAGGACGGTGCGAGGAGCATTGTTTATGTAATGAAATGGAACAGTTGCTTGATGAACAACAAAGATTATCCTTTGAAGGTTTTCGATTTGTATGCGATAAAATTGGGTTTGATACCATTCCCTTTGTCCTTTCTACTAGTAAATGTCCATTTGAGGTAATGGGAAAAACGAAGAGTGGTCTATTTTTTACTACTCAAGTATTCAGATTAGAAAGTCTTGATTCAAGGCATTGCTGTGCAAAGCTATCGCTGCTTTTGCCTGTAGATATAGATGGTTTTGCAGTAGACCTTTGTGACGAAGTATTTTCATTAATAAAAACGAATAACTGTATTTTAGTTGATCTATCTTGTTTTTGCAGTATTCAACCTTTATCCCCCAGATTAGTTAATCGGGGACTGCCAATTGTTGAACCGAAATGTTAATAAAAAAAGCAGATTAGGGTCTAATCAGGAAATAAAATATAGACCCAGACCCTAATCGATTTTCTTAACACAAATCTGGAAAGTCAGTAATAATACCTTCGACATGTAGATTTTTTAAAGTATTGACCTCATTCTTTTTTTTTGCTGTCCAAATAATCGTTTTTAATCCATGTTGATGAATTCTTTTAATAAGCCTTTTATTAACCATGGTTATTTTAGGATTTACATAAGAAACATAACTTGCAAAAGACTTTAAATCTTTATTTGAAATAATATTTACACCCGAATTCTTTACTAAAACTCCAATCGGGATGAAAGGAAGCAGTTCATGAAAACGTTTAAGTGAACCACGATCAAATGATTGAATAATTATATGATTTTCTCCTGATGTTAAATTTCTTTTGATTAGTTCTTCGGCAGTCTTCTCTACCATTTGCGGGTAAAGTGAGGGTTTTTTTAATTCAAGTAAAATACCAATTTTCCCTGCAAACTCATCGAAAAACTCAGAGAGGGAAGGGACCTTCTCACCAGCAAATTTACTATGGAACCAACTTCCTGCATCAAGGTTTTGAATTTCTTGCAAGGTGAGGTCCTTTACCTTCCCTTTCCCATTCGTTGTCCTGTTAACGGTTGAATCATGAATCACGACCAATTCACCGTCTTTTGTCATTTGGACATCGATTTCAAGGTAATCTACACCTAAGTCTACGGCTTTCTTAAAAGATGCAAATGTATTCTCAGGGCAGTATCCAGCTGCACCTCTATGGCCAATTTTCAAGGGAGAGTGTTGTTTATCCTTTAAGCTTAACCGTGTCATCAATCGATAAGATACCATAAAAATCAGAAACAAAAGGGCTGCGGCATTCCTCAAGTTTGGGACTCCAATCTACATTTATTTGTGAACATGTTATGAAAAACAGTGGCAATTGTCAACTAAATGAAGAGATTTTTATAAAAGTGAATTCCCCTGGGTCATACTTTTCTATTTTGATAATTGCTTTTTGTTGCTAAGAATGGGCTTCTTCTTTTTTTTCATAACTAGGTAATTTGGATATGTGTCTATCGCACATTTTTATCCATGTGAATAGGATATATGGAAATCAGAAAAGGAGGTAATGTAAATGTCTGGTGCAGCTGGTGGCTACGGCGGAGGATTTGCCCTACTAGTCGTTTTATTTATTTTGTTAATCATTATTGGGGCTTCATGGTGCTACTAAGTTTTCTATTAAAATAAAAAGGAGGTCATGAAAATGTTTGGATATGGTGGATTTGGATATGGATATGGTGGTGGCTGTGGCTACGGCGGCGGGTTCGCTTTAATCGTAGTATTATTTATCCTCTTGATTATTGTAGGTGCAGCTTGTTTTAGATAATAATATATAGGTGAACCCGCTTGGTTAATCAAGCGGGTTTTCTTGTACAAATATATTGGCTCGTTTCCATTTACTAAATGCATCTAATTCGCTGGAAATTTTTTTTACGGTAAATCCAATCAAGGCGGCGTCATCCAATATGCCAAGCCCAATGATGAAATCTGGTACTAAATCAAGTGGTGAAACAAAATAAAGCAGGGTTCCGACAACGGTAAGAATTGTACTGGGAGAGACATTTTTATATTCACCCTTCGAATAAGATTTAACCAGATCAAAAAATAATTGCAATTTTTCCCAAACTTCTTCTAAGTTTTGTTTTTTCTCATTTGCCATTTTTATTGCTTTGTTTAGTAAGCCTTGTGTTTTTTGCTGATCACCGAGGAAATCTTTAGCTTTGACATTATATTTTTGCTGCTCTTTTTCAAAAATCTTCTCTTTACTTAACAACCTGTCCACTTCCTTTTTTAAAAGACCATCTTTAGTATTCCACCAAATTAAAAAAAACATGAGATAATAGATCACCAATAAAAACAAAAACCAGGCGCATGAGCACCTGGTTTTCTACTATTATATTAAACAATGTTTTCATTTAAATTAGTCTGCGTTCCCCATACAATATCTTCGATTTCAGTGCCTTCAAGGGTTTCTTTCTTTAATAAAGCCTCGACCAATTGCTGATATTGATTGTGATGACTATTAATGAGATTTTCTGCTTTTTCTAATGCTTTTCCAAATAGTTCCTGCATTTTTTCTTCTTTATCTTGTTTATTGAAGGTCAACTGGAACCCTTCTTGAAGCATTCCGGTATCCACCATTTGTTCAATGATTTGTTTTGCCTGCTGCACGTCTCCACCTACACCGATACTGTGTTCACCCAAATGCATTCTTTCGGCAACTCCTCCGGCTAATACCATTGCCACACGCTCTAGTAAGTCACTGGTTGTCGACAAGTGCAGTTCCTTTGGAATGGGTGCAACATAACCCAACGCCTCACCGCGAGGGATAATGGTTGCTTTTCTAACAGAACCTGGCTTCGTTAGTGATGCCACAATGGCATGACCTGCTTCATGGATGGCAACCCTGCGCTTTGTTTCAAGGTCTTGCAATGAGCGGGAGGTACTCCCTAAGATGGTTCTATCCAAGGCATAGTCAAGGTCATGCTTCTTAATCATATCCTGCCCGTTTCGAACGGCTCTCCTACTTGCCGTTTCAAAAAGGGACTGAAGCTCTGCGCCTGAGAAACCAGAGGTACTTTCTGCTAATTCATCTAATTTTGAAAGTACATCTTTAGCAAATGACTTACCTTTAGCATGAATACCAATGATTTCTCTTCTGCCTTTTGTATCGGGCAGCGGTACATGAAAAGAGAAGTCGATTCTTCCTGGTCGCAGAAAGGCTTCATCAAGCAAGTCTTTTCTATTGGTTGCAGCAATAAATAGAATTCCATCATTTGAATGTCCGCCATCAAGCTGTACAAGTAATTCAGTTAATGTTTTTTCTGCTTCCTCGCCACCATGTGCTTTTCTTTTAGCAGCTAGAGCATCTACTTCATCGATGAAAATAACAGCTGGACTTTGTTTTCTAGCCGTTTTAAACAAGGAACGGACCCGACTGGCCCCTACACCAATGAACATTTCATTAAAAGCTGATCCACTGGCTGTAAAAAATGAAGCATTTAGTTCACGAGCAATTGCTTGTGCAAGTAAGGTTTTACCAGTTCCAGGCGGTCCGTACAACAGTATGCCTTTCGGTGGCTTAATTCCTAATTTTGTTGCCCGTTCCGGTTCTTTAAGGGTAGTAAGTGTTTGTAATATTTCTTCCTTCATTTCGTCTCCGAGGCCACCTACATCTTTTAAGCTAATAGAAGGAAGCGCGCGAGAATTGGCAACACTATTTTTCATTGAATTATTTAATCCGAGGCTGCCCTTTGTTTTTTGAAGAGCAAATGCTGCTCCAGCCAGAAGAAGAATAACACCACCCAAAATCCACTTTCCATATCTACTGCTAGTGGAGTATGAATATTCGATATTATATTTTCCAACCAGTTTGTCTAACATTTGACTATTGGGAGGAACATGGGAAATAAATTCGCCTTCCCTTGTTTGAATATAAAGGCTCCCATCAGGTTTTTCAATTAGTTTAACTACTTTTCCTTGTTGATCTTGAATGGTTTTCTCAACAGAAGAGAAGGGAATAGCGACTTCATTATTTGTGGTCTGGACGACCCAGATCGTTCCTGCAATAACTAATATAAACGCTGCAATTAGCGGAATAAACTTTGAAACTTTTCGTATACTTTGATTCAATACCTTCATCTCCTTCAACAGAATACTACTCTATTATAAAGGGATTTCCAGAAAAATGGATGTGGGAATCGTTGGGAAACTCTTGTCGTAATGAAAAAACACCAGCACTTTTTTGAATAGGTGTGGTGTCTTTTATAAAGACTAGGATAATAGACGTAGATGTGGAATAATTGGCATCAATACACTCTGAGCAATCACACCAATACTTGCACCTATACTCGATGCTTTACTCCATTTAAAAACATGAACTTTTTCATCTTTTCCTTCATACAAAAATAATAGCTGTTCGCCTTCTTCAGCAATTCCAATTTTTTTATAAGAAATGTTGTTCTCCTTTAAAACAATATCAAAGGCTTTATGCAATAAATTTATGGTCTGCTGATCAATTTTTATAATATTCATTTCCCGTTACCTCCGTTGTGGTTATGTATGAACGGTCCTTAATACAATGATTTCCGCGTACCTTCATTATATTCTTTCTGAACAAGGGATTAAAGAAATAATCGTTGCTGATCCAAATTGAAATATTGCAAAGTTAGCGTTTCAGAGATAAGATTGAGGTTATGGACAAAAATTTTTATTGTCAAAAGAGAGGAAAACGAAATGGGTAACAATTTTAAAGAAGATGTATTGTCACGCCGGACATTTGCGATTATTTCCCACCCTGATGCCGGTAAAACCACGCTAACTGAAAAATTATTATTATTCGGCGGTGCCATTCGTGATGCGGGCACTGTAAAAGCGAAAAAAACGGGAAAGTTTGCTACAAGTGATTGGATGGAAATTGAAAAGCAGCGGGGAATATCGGTAACCTCCAGTGTAATGCAATTTGACTATGATGGATTCCGTGTCAATATTTTGGATACTCCTGGCCACCAGGATTTCAGTGAAGATACGTACCGTACTTTGATGGCTGTAGATAGTGCTGTGATGATCGTCGATGCTGCAAAAGGGATTGAGGCACAAACACTCAAGCTTTTTAAAGTATGTCGGATGCGTGGTATTCCAATTTTTACATTTATGAATAAACTTGATCGCCAAGGCAAGCCGCCACTTGAACTTTTGGCTGAATTAGAAGAGGTTCTCGGCATTGAATCATATCCGATGAACTGGCCGATCGGGATGGGGAAAGAGTTCCTTGGAATTTATGATCGATTTAACAATAGGGTTGAACAGTTCCGTGTCGATGAGGAAGAACGATTTATTCCATTAAATGAAGACGGGGAAATAGCTGGGGACTACCCGCTAAAAACGTCGGGACTTTATGATCAAACACTTGATGAAATCATGTTGCTTAATGAGGCTGGAAATGAATTTTCAGCGGAAAAAGTAGCAGCTGGTAACCTGACACCTGTTTTCTTTGGTAGTGCACTAACTGCCTTTGGTGTCCAAACATTTCTTGAGTCTTACCTAGAGTTTGCTCCGCCCCCAAAGGCGCGTAATTCATCCATTGGGGAAATTGATCCATTAGGGAACCAATTTTCAGGTTTTGTCTTTAAAATTCAAGCAAATATGAATCCTGCACACCGAGATAGGATTGCTTTCGTACGAGTGTGTTCTGGGAAATTTGAGCGAGGAATGACAGTGAATATTCCGCGTTTGAATAAACAAATAAAGCTTTCTCAATCGACATCGTTTATGGCGGAAGAACGAAATACGGTAGATGAGGCAGTTAGTGGAGATATTATTGGCTTATACGATACAGGAACTTACCAAATTGGCGACACACTGACTTCTGGGAAGGATGACTTTCAATATGAAAGACTGCCTCAGTTTACACCAGAACTGTATGTCAGGGTTTCTGCCAAAAACGTGATGAAGCAAAAATCATTTTATAAAGGAATTCAGCAGCTCGTTCAAGAAGGAGCAATTCAGCTTTATAAAACAATTAAAACGGATGACTATTTATTAGGTGCAGTTGGTCAATTGCAGTTTGAGGTTTTTGAGCATCGAATGAGAAATGAGTATAATGCAGAAGTATTGATGGAACGGATGGGGTCGAAAATAGCTCGTTGGGTTGAAGGTGAAACCGTCGATGAAAATTTATCGAGTTCCCGTTCTCTTCTAGTTAAAGACAGATATGACCATTATGTATTTTTGTTTGAAAATGACTTTGCTCTCCGTTGGTTCCAAGAGAAAAATCCAACAGTTAAACTCTATAACCCAATGGATCAGGAGACTTAAGAAAAGTGGCGGGTTTGATACCTGCCCTTTTCCATGGATTTATAAAACAGAAAATTCAGACTAACTATCCATAGACGAATCTTTTCAAGGGACTTTACAATGATTACAATCGTTTATTTATAGACTAAGGAGGAGATAAGTTGGAAAAAGGGTATTTTTTCACTGATTTTCCTGGGTTCATTTGTATTCACTTGCGCATTCTAAAAAAGAATTAAGATTTGGAAAAAATATTGAATTTATGGTATTTTTTTACATAGTCTGGAAAAGCTAAGTTGAAGTGTTCTTTAGCTTACAAAAATATGCCATGAGAAGCGGGATTGTACGATGAAAAAGATGAGCAAACTCGAAGCTGTTTTATGGAATATTGCTTTTCCTGGTTTTAGTCAATTGTTAATGGGTCAATATATCAAAGGAATATTGTTCGTTGCATTAGAAGTAATGATCAATGCCAAAAGTCACTTTAATATGGCAATTATGTTGAGCTTCTTAGGAGAAATTGACAAGGCAGGGGCTGTTCTTAACTATCAATGGCTTATGTTTTATCCGTGTGTTTATATGTTTTCCATGTGGGATGGTTATCGTTCTGCCATGCCTGCTAATGAAAAGTACACATTTTTACCATTTGTCTTCGGTGCTTACTTCGTCACTGTGGGATTAATGCTGTCACCAAAAATCACGATTCTAAAAGTTCACCCAGGTCCTGTATTTTTACCGATGTTATTTTTAATTCCTGGGCTGCTAATTGGCTTTATATTGAAATTTTTAATGTCTATAAAGCTTCGAAAAAAAGTGATCGAATAAAAAGCTTCAAATCAGGATATTTCTGGTTTGAAGTTTTTTATTGAGAAAATTTTTTTATAACCCCCACAAACTGATTCAGAAGAAACGTAACTATGTAGTGAAAAGAAAAAAGCATTAATCGCACTAAACAATAAAGAGGAAATGATAGCCATTCTTGGTGCTATCTTTTTCAAAATGCTAACCCCATAAAGTCAAATATAACAGTCTTATGTTATAATTGGTCGAATAGAGGTGAGCAAATGCTAAGTTTATTGTTTATGGCTAAAAAGAAAAAAAGAACTTTGGAAGAAACCGTTCTTTTAATTCAACAAGGTGAGCAATACCTACTTGACGAAATTATCAGGGCTTATAAGCCATTTATTGCAAAAACAGTGTCTTCAGTATGTAGACGATATATCTATGAAACCGATGATGAATTTAGCATTGGTCTCATCGCATTTAATGAAGCGATAGAGAAATACTCAACTGAGCGCGGAAGTTCTTTATTGAGTTTTTCCGAAGTCATAATCAAAAGAAGAGTTATTGACTATATCCGTAAACAGTCGAAAAATCAGCACCTAAGTTTTGATTTAACCAATGATACCAAAGACGAAGAATCAGCAGGAACAATCATTGTTAATGAGCTCTCACTTGATGACTACAATAAAAAGAATGATGATCAATTAAGGAAAGATGAAATCCTTCACTTTCAAAAATTATTAACTACCTTTGATTTAAGTTTCAGTGACTTAGTTGAGAATTCACCTAAGCACTTCGACGCCCGAAAAAATGCCATTATAATAGCGAAAATGTTAGTAGAAAATCAGGAGTTAAAAGAATTATTATTTACGAACAAGCGTCTACCCATTAAGCAATTAGAAAAAATGGTAGATGTCAGCAGAAAGACGATTGAACGAAACAGGAAATATATTATTGCCATTGCACTTATTTTATCGGGTGATTATATCTTTATGAAAGATTATATAAAGGGGGTGCTTGAAACATGAAAAAGGGAGTTGTAATGGAAATAGATGATGCCTTCCTAACGCTTTTAACCCCTGAAGGTGAGTTTTTGCATGCCAAGAGACAAAATCAGCCATATGCAATTGGTGAAGAAATCCACTTTTTTCCGATTGAAAGTGTTAAAACTTCGAATCATTTTAATACATTAAAAAATGTTTTTAAATTAAAACCAGTTTGGGCGCTAATGGCAGCATTATTTATCTTCCTCGGTTCGTTTTTTCCCATGTATCAAAATAATAAGGCATATGCCTATATGTCCATCGATGTAAATCCAAGTATTGAGTTAAGTATTAATAAAAAAATGCAGGTTGTAGAGATAACTGGTTATAACAAAGAAGGAAAAGAGATTATTTCCCAATTGAACAAATGGGAAAAAGAGGATGTTTCTAAAGTAGCTCAAACAATTTTAGCTGAAATGGAAAAAGAAGGATACTTGAATACTAAGGAAAACATTATTATTTCCACGGTCCGGACAAAAGAGGCTGAAGTTAAGATTGATAAAAAGCTTCAAGAGAATATTGATGAGATCAAGGCGTCAGTGAACAAACAAAAGTTAGAAATTACAGTTTTAAAAGCTACGGAAAGCGAATGGAAAAAAGCTCATAAGCTTGGTATCACAACTGGAAAATACAAGAAAAACAAAATTCAGGGTTCTATTAATCAAAATTTGAAGACAAAAGATAAGGGCGGAAAAATTGATAGGAAAGCTGTACCATTAAGTCCTGCTAACAAAATTCCCCCTGGCCAAGTCAAAAAACAAACAGAAAATAAGGCTATTCAAAACAAAGAGCTTGGCGGAAATAAAAAGCAAATTGAAAAAAAAGGGTTGAATGGAAAAGTTATCGCACCTGACCAACTAAAAAGGATCGAAGCAGGTCAACTAAAACAGAAACAACCACAGCAAAAAAGACAAAATAATCAAAGGGAAAAATCATCCCAGAATAAAAAATCAAAGGTCAACGAAAAACAGGAGAAAGACAGTCAAAAAGTTGATGATAAAAATATTGGCCAGTACCAAGTAAAATATACTCCAAAATATAAAGATAAAAATAGCGAAAAACATGATGAAAAACAAAATGGGAAAAGTTACCAAAAATATAATCACAATCAAAAGAATAAATAAAGTCCGGATATATTATCCCGGACTTTTTTCCATATTTATTAAATTATTTTTGAGTGAATTGTCCAGAAATTTGTGCTTGGGCTTGTTGAACAAGACGTTTTGTAATTTCGCCACCTACAGACCCGTTTGCTCTTGAAACAGTATCTGAACCTAAATTAACGCCGAATTCTTGGGCAATTTCGTATTTTACCTGGTCTAAATATTGTTCAATCCCAGGCACTAACAACTTGTTACTGCTATTGGCCATTTTATTCAACTCCTTATTTTCGGTACAGAGATAATTTTACCTCTGTATAAGTATTATTTATTTATTTTTGTGATTTATAAGTGGTAATGTTTTTCGGTTTTGGATTTTAAATTTTTATAAGAATAAAGAATCCATCAAACAGCCGCTAAAAAAGGAAACACGATGTGTTTGTTTTCCAATTATAAGTTAATCGCTTCCTTTACTAACATCTTTTGTGGGATGCATAAAAGGATAAGCTTGTGGTTTCTTTTTACTTTCTAATAATTCACGATTTTCAGCTGTGTTCCAGCCAATATCATTTGTAGGGTGAACCCATTCATCTCCAGCCATGATAGCTGGGTCTGTATCCTTTGTCCAGGTTTCCAATGGTGAATTAGAAGAGGCGTATATACTATCACCAATAGTTACACCATGTCTATTTACAAAAGGAGGCTCCATCTTTATTCCAGTACCTTCAAAGCTTGGGGCATTAATTTGATGTGGCATTGTTTCATTCATGCTTACCTGATCTTCAGACCCTGTATTCTTCGCATTTTTTTTCATTTTTACATCACTCCTGTTTTTTCTTATTTTCTTCGAGTCATGGGATTTTATTTATGAAAAATAAGGAAAGGAATGATAACTCTATATTTGTTCAAAACTATGGTAGTAAGATTAATTTTTAAGGGAGGATTATTCCATGGCTAAACGCAAAGCAGAATTTGATGCAGTAGAAAAATATACAAAAACACCACATAAAAATGTTCAGGAAAGTGAATTTTCTGCGGAATTTACCGATAATAACAATGCTATAAGGTTTCAAAATCGAAATTCAAAATTAGGAAAAAAGGGAAGAAGCTAATGAAAAGCCGCCGTAAAACTCCACCCCGTATTCCGACTGAAGAATTCAGCATTGAATTTGGCGATGTTAACGGCACAAAATTATATGATATTCTCCAGGTTTCACAAAAAGAGAAGAAAAACAATAAAAAGAAATAAGCCGGCAATGCCGGCTTTAGTTAGTTCTCAATAAATGAAAATATTAGTGTACGGCCCTTTATGGGGTCAAAATAAGCTAATACACAGGAAGGCTGTTTATTAATCTTACCAGTTGTTTGATACAATGCTAAATCGAAGGATATTTCTTCCAACATGGTATGTTTATATAAGTCCTTTTCATCAAGGCCTAGATCAATAAACGATGGTCCTAACATCGAAGGGTGTTCAGAAATTTGTTTGTAAATTTGTGTTCTCTTTTCCTTATCAAAGCTAGCTTCCCACCAAGGTTTTCTCGGTTTATATTTATGGTTCTTTAGATAATCATATTTCATCAGGCCTATTATCACATCTAGGTCATTAACCTTTTGGTGGACCAAAAACGCATGAAGTCTGCGAAATAAATCCTCAAGCTGATGACCAATTCTGGACCAGCCTTGTTTTTCCCAGTAGGAACCAAACTGTTGGAAGAAATCAAAAGGGGATGGAAAAACATTTGTTATTAAGAATTCAACTGTTTCATCCATCCGGTGATCATTCCAATACTTTTCCAAAACATCCTCAACTTGCTTGATTCTAACGATATCATTAAATGAGAGTACGTTATTACTTAATATTTCATATGGAGAATGATCCATATAAACATATTTTTGTTCAGCAGCACGTAGTCGGACTCCAGTTCCTCGAAGCATTTTTAAAAAACCTAACTGCAGTTCTTCAGGACGTAACTCAAAAACATCATTAAACGTTTTTCGAAAAGAAGCGTAATCTTCTTCTGGTAAACCAGCAATTAAATCAAGATGCTGATCAATTTTTTTACCTTCCTTCACCATTGTGACGGTTCTACAAAGTTTTGAATAATTTTGTTTGCGCATCACAAGTTCATTTGTAAAGTCATTAGTTGATTGGACTCCGATTTCAAAGCGGAAAAGTCCCTTAGGTGCTTCTTGGTTTAGAAATTCAATTACTTCAGGCCGCATAATATCTGCAGTGATTTCAAACTGAAAAACGGTACCGGGGAGATGTTCATCAATTAAGAACTGGAACATTTCCATAGCATAGCTCCTGCTAATATTAAATGTTCGATCCACAAATTTGATGGTTTTTGCTCCATGAGTCATTAAATAACGTATATCGTCTTTAATTTTTTCACGATCAAAATAACGGACACCCACTTCAATAGACGACAAACAAAATTGGCAGCTAAATGGACAACCGCGACTAGTTTCAATATAGGTGACTCTTTTGCCTAAATGAGCGATATCTTCAGGGAAGCGATAGGGTGACGGTAATTCCTTAAGGTCTAGCTTATTCATTTGGGGAGTAATGACAACTTGCTGATTATCACGGAAGGCGACACCAGGTACTTTTTTATAGTTACGGTTTTTTTGGATTTCAGCCAGAAGCTGTTTAAAGGTTTGTTCTCCTTCACCCATAACAATAAAGTCAACCTCAGGGATCTTCTCCATCCATTCGCGGGTATCATAAGTTACCTCCGGGCCGCCTAGAACAATAATTATCGATGGATCCACTTTTTTTATCAAATTTACAACCTTAATGGTTTCCTCGATGTTCCATATATAACAGCTAAATCCAATGACTTCAGGATTCAGTTGATAAAGATCTGTTACGATATTTAAGACCGGGTCCTTTATTGTATATTCTTTGATCTGTATATTGAATTCTGGTGCTGCATAAGCCTTTAAATATCGAATCGCTAAGTTAGTATGTATATACTTAGCATTCAAGGTAGAACAAATAACATTCATAAAAAAACTCCTTTACATAAATGAAAACAATATATTATTATAACTTATTTTAGACCAAAAGGATAGGAAGCAAACAATCAAAAAGCCCATGCCGATTGGGCATGAGCTTTCATGTGTGATAAGGTTAAGGTATCATCCAAGATAATACACCGTTTTGTAGGAAGGTAAGAATTCCCACAATAATGACAAGGAAAAAGCTATGTTTAATAGTGAAGCGGAATAACTCGGATTCTTTTCCTGCTAATCCTACAGCTGCACAGGCAACTGCAATAGATTGTGGTGAAATCATTTTTCCAGTTACACCACCTGAAGAGTTGGCTGCAAGGGCAAGTACTGGGTCCATTCCGACGGAAGTTGCTGTGATTTTTTGCAGGTTACCAAATAATAAGTTTGCAGAAGTATCAGAACCAGTAATAAACACTCCAAGCCAGCCAAGGAAAGGTGAGAAAAACGGAAATAGTAATGAGCCTGTTTTGGCAAGTGTCATTCCAAGAGTAGTGCTCATACCAGAGGCATTCGTGACATACGCAAAACCAACAACAGCAGCAATTGTAATAACTGGATACTTTAATTCATTAATGGTTTCTCCAAATGTAACGAGCCAATTTTTCCAAGAGATGCCAACAATGAATTTTGTCAAGAATGCCGCGATTAATATTGCAGTACCTGCGGCACCCAGAATCTCAAGTTTATAAATGGCAGGAATTGGAGCACCAGCACTGTTAATAATTTTATTATTGATTAATGGTACATTTGGAATAAAGGTTAATGCGTGCCCGATGGAATTAATAGCTATTAAGATTGCATTTGCACCTTCATAATGACCAGTTAACGCTAGTTTAATAGTAGGCATACCCCATAAAGTTATGATTCCTGTTAACAATAAGAAAGGGGACCATGCCTTGAAAATTTGCCCTCCCGTATGTTTTACGTCTTGGGTTTTTAATTTCTTTGCGGTAGATGTAGCAGCAAGCTCTTGTTCAGAAGAAAAACGGAAAATAGTTTTTGGCTTCCAGAATTTCAAGAAGATGGCAAGTGCGAATAATGAAACTAGCGCTGATAAGATATCTGGAAGTTCTGGTCCCATAAAGTTAGAAGTAAAAAACTGTGTCAGGGCAAAGGCTACTCCTGAAACAAGAATGGCTGGCATAACTTCTTTCGTTTTTTTCCAACCTGCCATAATAAATACTAAGTAAAATGGGATAAAGACAGATAGAAATGGCAACTGGCGACCAACCATCTTGGAGATTTCAGTAGCTGCAACTCCAGTTGGGCCTTCCATGGCAATGATTGGCGCACCAATTGCTCCGAATGCAACAGGAGCAGTATTTGCAATTAGACAAAGCCCAGCAGCATATAAAGGATTAAATCCTAAACCGACTAAAAGAGCAGCTGATATTGCGACTGGTGCTCCGAAACCGGCTGCACCTTCAAGGAACGCTCCAAAGGAAAACGCTACCAATAGTGCTTGTAAACGGCGATCCTCAGTAATAGATACAACAGAAGTTCTAATAATATCAAATTGTCCTGTCTTTACAGTAAGTTTGTACAAGAATACAGAAGTAATGATAATCCAGCCAATTGGTAGGATACCATATACAGCTCCTTGAGATGCGGACATAAATGCCATCCCTGCTGGCATTTTATAGGCGACAATTGCAATTACTAAGGCAATGGCTAGAGTTGATAATCCAGCAAGATAGCCTTTCATCCGTTTAATTGCTAATGCCCAGAAGAAGTATAAAATTGGAATTAGTGCAACAACTGCGGAAAGCGCGAGATTATCCCCCACTGCGGTAATATTTTGAGTAAATGTCATAATAGCTTAATCCCCCCTGAATTAGCTTTTTTTGATTTTTTCTTTCCCCAATAAATGGTATCTACCCTCCTTAATTTTAGTAACCGCTTTCAAATAGTGTTATGGTCATCTGATGACTAGATGTCTTATGGTGCTAAAATGAATTATATGGACGAATTGGAAGAAATTCAATCTTTTTTTTTAAAATATCACTTTTTATTATTTCAACGGTAAAAATGATAAAGCCCTCTATTATTTAAGATAACGTAGATGTTAGATGCAGTTCTTTCAAAAAAATGTATAATAAAGATGCGTCCAAATTACGAAATGGTTGATAGGGGATGGATGGGTGAATTATAAAAAAATTAAACCAAAAAAGATATATGAAGAAGTAGCAGAAGCTATTTATGAAATGATTCGAACGGGTCAAGTAAAACCTGGTGAAAAACTTGATTCAGTACAACAGCTGGCGGAGAATTTTCAAGTGGGGAGGTCTGCCATTCGCGAAGCATTAACCTCATTAAGAGCGATGGGCCTCATTGAAATGAAGCAAGGAGAAGGTACATTTGTAAATGAGTTTGAAACAGATCAAATAACCTTTCCACTATCAACAGCTATGCTAATGAACAAAGAGGATATAGCCCAATTATTAGAGGTTCGTAAGATAATTGAAATAGGTACAGCAGCTGCAGCTGCTAAAAAGAGAACCAATCAGCAGCTCATAATTATGGAGAGAGCATTGGAAGAAATGAAACATGCAAATGGTGATGAGGAACTCGGTGAGAAAGCTGATTTACAATTTCATCTTGCTTTGGCAGATGCAGCACAGAACCCACTGCTGCTTAGCTTAATGAATCATGTTTCTGGATTAATGGAAGAAACAATGAAGGAAACTAGGCGAGTATGGCTTTTTTCTAAACAAACAACGGTAGAACGTCTTTATAATGAACATATTGCTATTTATGAAGCAATAAAAGAGCAAGATGTAGATAAAGCAAGCAAGTTTATGCTTATTCACTTAGAAAATGTTGAGGCATTACTACAAAAATATTTTCAATCCACCAATTTATCTAGGTAGTATGCTGGCGAAAGTGATTTATTAAAAACATGTGGCTCTAATTTATTAGGAACGCATGTTTTTTTAATAGCTCTGTTAAAGCTAATTGTTGATCTTGGTACTATGTTGATTGGAGCAGAAATCAGCAGCCAAGTTTATCATAACCTTTTAATAATAATTTTTTTTTTGAAAGCACTTTCTTTACAGCGTGTTTTTTTGTATTGTAGTAAGGTAGATATTAATTAATATATATTTTTTATCCAAGTCATCTGATGACCAGTTCACCTGCATGATTTGAAGAAAATCAGATATTTAGGAGAGGAAGACAAACATGAAGGTTACACTTTTTGCGACTTGTATTGTAGATATGTTTCAAAGTAATGTAGGGAAAGCAACAGTAGAATTGCTTGAAAGGCTTGGATGTGAAATAGATTTTCCTGAATCCCAAGTATGCTGTGGACAGCCATCATATAATAGTGGTTATGTTAAAGAATCAAAAGAAGCAATGAAGCGTATGATTGACACTTTTATAGATGCCGAGTACATAGTATCTCCATCCGGTTCTTGCATCACAATGTTCCACGAATATCCACATATATTTAAGGGCGACCCTGTTTGGGAACCAAAAGCAAAAAAATTGGCGGAAAAGTCATTTGAACTTACACAATTTATTGTAGATGTCATGAAAATTGAAGATGTTGGTGCCCGTTTTGAAGGAAGTGTAACATACCATACCTCTTGTCATATGACGAGATTGTTAGGAGTTAAAAAAGCTCCTATGGTTCTTTTAAGCAATGTAAAAGGCCTTAAGTTTACTGAATTACCTGGAAAGGAACAATGCTGTGGTTTCGGCGGAACTTTTTCGGTTAAAATGGCACAAATTTCAGAGCAAATGGTCGATGAAAAAGTTCGCCATGTTGAAGAAACCGATGCTGAATACCTTATCGGTGCTGATGCAGCATGCTTAATGAATATAGGTGGACGGATAGATCGAGTAGGAAAGCCAATCAAAGTGCTGCATATTGCTGAGGTATTAAATAGCCGTGGATAGTTATTTACTTGCTTAATAAATTTACTTGAGTGGAGGAATGGTCGTATGTCAATGAAGATTAGCACGGATCAATTTAAAGAACGTGTTGATAAAGGGATCCATGATGACTTCATGCGGGGTGCCGTTGCGGGAGCACAGGACGGTATGGGCGTTAAAAGGCGTGTTGCAACAGAAGAATTAGGAAACTGGGAAGAGTGGCGCTCACATGGGGAAGAAATTCGTCAACATGTGTTAGAGCACTTAGATTATTACTTAGAGCAATTAAGTGAAAATGTAGCTAAGCGGGGTGGGCATGTATTTTTTGCTCAGACCAAGGAAGAAGCTAATGATTATATTCGTGAAATAGTTAAGAAAAAAGAAGCAAAGAAAATTGTTAAATCCAAATCAATGGTAACAGAGGAAATCAGCTTAAATGCAATGCTGGAACAAGAAGGCTGTGAGGTAATTGAAACAGATCTAGGCGAATACATTCTTCAAGTTGATGATCATGATCCGCCATCTCATATTGTTGTGCCCGCCCTGCATAAAAATAAAGAACAAATTCGTGACGTGTTTACTGAAAAGCTTGGTTATAAAAAGACTTCAAAACCAGAAGAATTAGCCTGGCATGCACGTGAAATGCTTAGGAAGGAATACCTATCAGCCGATATTGGTATAACCGGATGTAACTTTGCAGTGGCAGAGACGGGTTCTTTTAGTTTAGTGACGAATGAAGGAAATGCTGATTTAGTTACCGCGTTACCAAAAACACAAATTACCGTCATGGGTATGGAAAGACTTGTCCCAACCTTTGAAGAGATGGAAGTTCTTGTTAGTTTATTAACGAGAAGCGCCGTAGGGCAAAAATTAACCAGTTATATTACCGTGTTAACTGGACCAAAAGAAGCATTGGATGCGGATGGTCCGGAGGAATTTCACCTCGTCATTGTCGATAATGGCAGATCCAACATACTTGGCGGGGAATTCCAGTCGGTGTTGCAATGTATCCGTTGTGCTGCATGTATTAATGTATGCCCTGTGTATCGTCATGTGGGCGGACACTCCTACGGCTCGATCTATTCTGGCCCAATAGGTGCGGTCCTGTCTCCTTTATTAGGTGGATATGACGAATTCAAAGAATTGCCTTACGCATCAACTCTATGTGGTGCTTGCACTGAGGTATGTCCGGTAAAAATACCGTTACATAACCTTCTCCACAAACACCGTGAAATCATTGTCGAAAAAGAAGGGAAAGCACCTATTTCCGAGAAACTGGCGATGAAGGCTTTTGGTTTAGGGGCAGCATCACCACTCTTATACAAGCTTGGTTCGAAAATGGCACCAGCTGCAATGAACCCGTTTACGGTTGGAGAGAAAATATCAAAAGGGCCAGGTCCATTAAAGGCTTGGACAGATATTCGTGAGTTTCCGGCACCAAATAAAGAGCGATTCAGAGATTGGTTTAAAAACCGTGAAAAAGGAGGCCAATAATCATGGTAGGGACGATTCAAAATCGGGATAAATTTTTAAATCAAATTGCCGGACGCCTTGAACGCCCACGAATTTCCTCTGCGGTTGAAAGGCCGACTTGGAAATTTGAGCCCCAATATGAGGTGTTAAAGGATGCTACTCAGGACGATTTGTTAGAGGTATTAACAGAACAATGTAAGAAAATCCATACAAACCTCTATGTAACTGACAGTAAAGATTTAGCAACTACGCTTAACAAAGTGGTTTCTGGCTATGGTGGCGGCCCAATTGTAACCTGGAAAGATGAGCGCTTTTCTCAGTGGGGGCTGGATCCGCTATTTAAGCAAGAATGGCCTAGCCGGAAAATGGAAGTATTTGAATGGAATCACACCAAAGGGAAAGAAAATATCGCGAAAGCGGAAAAGGCTAATGTCGGGATTACCATAAGTGAAATAACACTTGCAGAATCCGGCACGGTGGTTTTGTTTAGCGATGAGAATAAAGGAAGAACAGTTAGCTTTTTACCAGCAACCTATATTGCACTTGTACCGAAAAGCACTTTAGTTCCACGGATTACGCAAGCTGCTCAAAAGATGAGGGAGATTCACAAGAAAACGGGGCATGTTGCTTCATGCATCAATTTTATTACCGGACCAAGTAACTCTGCGGATATTGAATTGAATCTAGTAGTTGGTGTCCATGGGCCAGTAAAAGCTTCCTATATTGTTATTAACGATCTTTAAACAAATGAAATGGTCTGTATCCTGAAATGGATGCAGATCATTTTTTTATAATCTGTTATACAACATAAATTCACCTGTTATATAATTGCGAAAGCTCTTTAAAGTCATATATGGTAACCCTTATTCAATAAAAATTTTATGTGTTTCAAGATAATTATCGTTATGTTTGACTTTTATCACATCTTATTAAAAATAGTTGTCTTACAATAGTTTTTGGGAACCTTAAATTTTTATGTCTATTTCGTGTTATTTTATTGAACGAAGTTAGGGAGGGACATTATGTCTATTTTACCGAAAAAAAATGAATTAGGATTTTTTGAAATCCGTCTTGAATCAATTGGGGGGCTGGGAGCTAACCTGGCTGGAAAAATGTTAGCGGAGGCTGGTGTTTTAAGTCTTGGCTTGAAAGGATCCAATTTTTCATCCTACGGCTCTGAGAAAAAAGGGTCTCCAGTAAAGAGTTTCATTCGCTTTTGTGAACCAGATGTAGAAATTAGAGATCATAGTCCAATTGAACAACCACATATTGTTGGTGTTTTCCATGAAGCCTTATATAGAACGGTTGATGTTGTTAGCGGTTTGAATGCTGATAGTATAGTCTTAGTAAATACAGCAAGGGATTTTGATGAAGTTAAAACGGATTTACAATTAGATTATGGTACACTAGCGATTGTTGATGCCCTCCAGATAGCCGTAGAGGAAAAAACTAAAGTAAATACGGCAATGCTAGGAGCATTATATCGTATTTGTGATTTTCTAGATCCTGAATCCATGAGAGACGTGATTCGGAAAACGTTTACGAAGAAATACCCGCATCTTGTTGAACCAAATATCCGCACTTTTGACCGCGGTTATAATGAGGTTCAATTTAAAACATATGAAGTGCCAGAAGGGGCTGAAGGAAAAGCCTTCACACGCCCACTTCCTCAGCTTGGCTACTTGACTCAGGAAATCGGTGGTGTCATGGTTTCTCAAGCAAATAGTATTTTTAAAGATTTAAGTGGTTCACGCCAAGGATTCCTTCCGGAGTTCCAACACGATAAATGTATTCACTGTGCTGCATGTGACAACGTTTGTCCTGACTTTTGCTTCGTTTGGGAAGAAGGAGAAGATAAGCGTGGAAGAAAACAAATGTTCCTTCAAGGTATTGATTACCAATACTGTAAAGGCTGCCTGAAATGCGTGGAGGCATGCCCAACCGACGCACTCGGTGATCTTCGTGAAATGCTTGGGTATGCAGATAATAACCGCGTAAAGCAAAACTTTCCTTATATTGCAGGAGGAATCCAATAATGGCTATTTTAGAAGATAAATTAACAACAAAAGGTGTAGCAGAACAAATTTCTACTTTTGAATCTGGAAATGAAATGGCTGCTATGGCGGCAGCACAAATCAATTATCATATTATGGGATATTTCCCAATTACACCTTCCACAGAGGTTGCTCAATTTTTGGATCAAATGAAAACGCGCGGGGAGCATGATATTAAACTGATTCCTGCCGATGGCGAGCACGGTTCCGCAGGTATTTGCTACGGTGCTGCGGCAACTGGTGCACGTGTTATCAATGCAACCAGTGCAAATGGATTCTTATATATGCTTGAACAAATGCCTGTCCAATCAGGGACTCGTTTTCCAATGGTTATGAATCTTGTTACTCGTGCCGTCAGTGGACCGCTCGATATTCGTGGCGATCACTCGGATCTCTATTATGCATTAAATACAGGCTGGGTAATCTTAACAGCAAAGACACCGCAAGCTGTATATGATATGAATATTATGGCGCTTAAAATTGCCGAACATTCAAAGGTTCGCTTACCAGTTATTGTTGCTTATGATGGCTTCTTCACATCCCACCAAAAGCGTCGAGTGGAATTCTTTCAGGACCGCAGTGTTGTACAGCAATTTGTAGGTGAATGTCCAACCGATTACAACTTTGTTAGAGACTTGAGGAAGCCGGTAACTATTGGTGCTCATATGAGTGGTGACGATTTCATTAACAATCACTACCAACAATCAGAAGCAATGTACAATGCTGGTGAGGTATTTAAGGAAGTGGCTGCGGAATATGCTAAGCTTTCTGGAAGAGAATATCCAGTTCTAGATTTATATAAAATGGAAGATGCTGATGTAGCATTATTCCTATTAAACTCTGCGGCAGAATCTGCTAAAGATGTAGTGAATCAACTTCGTGCAAAAGGAATTAAAGCAGGTGTAATTAGCCCGAATATTATCCGTCCATTCCCTGCAAAGGAAATTCGTGAAGCCCTTAAGAATGTAAAATCATTATTGGTTGGGGAACGTGCGGATTCTTACGGAGCAAATGGTCCTAACCTTACACATGAAGTGAAATCTGCACTTCAAGATGACAAAGACAACCAGACGATCGTGTTAAGCCGCGTATTTGGTCTCGGCGGTAAGGATTTCTATGCAACTGATGCACAGGCTTTCTTTGAAATGGCACTTGATGCAAAGGAAAAAGGCTATGCTGAAAAGCCCTTTGATTACTATGGTCATATTCCAGGTAATCCTGAAAAAATCCTTAAGCCTGTTATTTTGCCACAGCACGGGGATGTTTATAAAACAGGTTTAATTGATGTGAAAATGGATGAAGAAACCAATAAATTAAAGGTGAAAATCCCGCCGTTACGTGCTTTAACTGGTAAACCGAAACGGATTGCCTCCGGTCACGGGGCATGTCCAGGATGCGGAATTTTTGCTGGACTCGAGTTATTCTTTAAAGGGATTGAGGGAGACATTGTTACTCTATTCCAAACGGGATGCGCTTATGTAACAACAACATCTTATCCTAGCACCTCCCATAAGCAAACGATGATGCACAATTTGTTCCAAAACGGTGCCGCAACGCTTTCAGGTACTGTTGAAGCATTCATGGAATTAAAACGACGTGGCGAAATTGAAGTATCGGATGACGCCACATTTGTTATGATTACTGGTGATGGTGGTATGGATATTGGTATGGGTTCAGCGATTGGTACTGCTCTTCGCGGACATAAACTGATTATGCTTGAATATGATAATGAGGGCTATATGAATACAGGCTCACAAATGTCTTACTCAACACCACTGGGTCATATGACAAGTACATCGGGAGTTGGAAAGGCGCAGCGAGGAAAAGCCTTCCACCATAAGGATACTCCGCAAATTATGGCTGCTACCAATATTCCTTATGTGTTTACCGGTTCGGAAGCCTTTCCGCAGGACTTAGTTAAAAAAGGTGCAAAAGCACAATGGTACGCACAAAATGTTGGAACAGTATATGGAAAACTTCTCATTACATGCCCACTTAACTGGAAATCTGATGACCGTTTTGGTGCGAAAATAATCGAAGCCGCTGTAGATTCTTGCTTCTTCCCGCTATATGAAATAGAACAAGGTCTTACAACCATAACTTACAATCCAGAAGAGAAGAACAAACGAATTCCACTTTCTGATTGGCTAAAATATATGGGGAAAACAAAACACCTACTTAAAGATGAAAACAAGCCAATGCTAGAAGAATTTGAAGCAGAAGTTGAGAAAAGATGGCAGAGACTTAAAGCAAAGAATGAAAATCCTATGCTGTAAAAAAAGCAATTCAAAAAAACACTTCATTGGGAAGTGTTTTTTTTGTTGGTTATTGACAGGGTAATATAAATTTGATATACATCTAATTAGATGTATATCAAATTAGAATGAAGAGGAGATAGTGCATTGATACAATTAGACCGTGTTGTTGCGTTTTATAAAACGATGGGGGATCCCACACGGATTAGAATCGTTGCTATATTAGCAAAAGGTCCACTCCATGGGCAGGCAATAGCGGGTAAGCTTGGCTTGTCCGCACCTACGATTACCCACCATTTAAAGAAATTACGAGATGTCCATGTGGTGTATGACAGAAGAGTGAAGAATACGATTTACTTTTACTTAAATGAGTCGTTGATTAACCAGCAGGCAAAGGTGTTTACAGAGCTGTTAGAAAAAAAGGGGAAGGAGTTGGATGAAATGGTCGAGTCAAGTATCGAGAGACAAAAAATTATCGAGAACTTCTTTATGAAAAATGGGAAGCTAAATAATATTCCTGCCCAAAGGAAGAAGAAATTAATCGTGTTCGAACACATGGTACGTGGGTTAAAAATAGGTGAAAAGTATGAAGAAAAAAAATTAAACGAGTATATAAAACAATTCCATGATGATTATGCAACTATTCGCAGAGAGTTTATCATAAATCATTACATGTTCCGTGAAAATGGTATTTATGAACTAAATCCAGAAGAAATGTGGGCAAAACTTGACTAGAAAAGCAATCCGAAAGTTCGGATTGCTTTTCCTATTATAATGCTTCTTTTACAGTCGTTATGAAAGAAATACGGTTCTTTATTTCTTTTCGTTGTTTAATTAGGATTGTACCAAGTTCTAATGTTTTCTGCTTTGCAGTAATTCTAGTTTGATCCTCCTCGATCCCATCTAAATCAGCAACATGAGCAAGACCAATTGTTCTTCTGATTAATTCGCAGCCGGCAAAGCCGATCGAGTCCTCAAAAAACTTAGTTAAATTATAGTTTAGAAAGGTAGAGGATTTAGCGTAATCGTCTTTATTCTCCGTATTCCATAATAGTGTAAATTGATCCTCAAATACACTCCATACCGTTTCAATATGATTGAGGAAAAGATCACGTTCTTCAACATTTGCTATTACCTGGAAGAGAAGATTTGCAATTACTTGGCCGATATCAAATCCAGCTGGTCCGTAGAAAGAAAATTCGGGATCGATTACTTTTGTTTCATAATTATCGGCAAAAACACTTCCGGTATGAAGATCACCATGGAGGAGAACTTCAGCCTCTGTTAAAAAGCGTTTCTTCAAAATATTTACATGAAACTTTAGTTCATCATCCTGCCAAAGCTCTTCGACGACAGGACGCAGTCCTTCCTCGAAATCGTTGGTTTCTGCATCAATAAAAGGATCTGTGAAGATTAAATCTTCAGTTATTTTGCAAAGCTCGGGATTGATAAACTGTTGTACATATTCCTTTTTTACGGAAGGGGTTAATCCGTAATCAGAAGTATAAAATAATGTTTTTGCAAGATATTCACCTAGATGCTTTGAAATTAATGGATAGGTTTCTCCTTTGATAAAGCCAGTTCTTGCGATTGAAAGATGGGAAAGGTCCTCCATTACGGTTACAGCTAGGACATCATCTGTGAAAAAAACTTGGGGCACATAATCTGGAGCAATCTGTCCGAAAATTTTTAAGGCATCCGCTTCAATCTTTGCTCTTTTCAAAGTTAATGGCCAGCTTTCGCCAACTACCTTTGCATAAGGGAGAGCTTGTTTGATAATAACACTTTTTCCTTCCAATTCATCAACAATATGAAAGACTAGATTGAGATTCCCATCGCCAATCTCCTTGCAGGAAAGTTTTGCATGCTGGTCAAAAATTTTCAATTCAAGTGCCAGTTCAACTGCACTCTCGTTTGTTAAAGGCTGGTATGTTTTTTGTTTTAGTAGACTCATTATGGTTCCTCCTCGTTTTTGGGAGGCTTAATTATGCACGCAGGCACTAAAAAAGCCTCTTTCTCATCTGAAAGAGGCTGATAGACAATATTGTCTGTCGCACCTCTTATCTCTCAGAAAGATAATCCTTCTGTTGGAATTAGCACCGTGCCTTAAAGGGGGGATCCCCAGCGCAAAAAGCGCCCCATTTCAATGGGTTTCCGGTCGGTTGCTGGGCTTCAAAGGGCCAAATCCCTCAGCCAGCTCATGATAAGAGAAAATCTATTTAACTGGTAAAAATCATATCAGTAACAAAGAGAAAGTGTCAATATTTTTTGAAAATTATTATTTATAGAATTCTGGTTTTCTATCCGTGAAAATAGGAATTTGCTTACGGACCTCCTTGACTAAGTCCATCTCAATTTCAGCCGATAGGATTTCTTCCTTCATTCCAGCCTCAGCAATGACCTCACCCCACGGGTCAATAATCATCGAGTGACCAGCAAACTGGTTATTTGGGTCATTTCCAGAACGGTTACAGGCAATTACATAACTTTGATTTTCAATTGCTCTGGCAATTAAAAGGGCCCTCCAGTGGGACAATCTGGGTGCAGGCCATTCAGCCACAACAAACAGTGCTTCTGCACCTTCTGATGAGTGAGCGCGTATCCACTCTGGAAACCGGATATCATAACAGATCGACCCAGCAAACTGGTGATTATCAAGTTGGAAAAGTCCCTTCTCGGCACCAGGCTCTAAGAAAACATGCTCATTCATGAGTTTAAAAAGATGTAGTTTACTATACTTGTGCACCAGCGTGCCATCTTTATTGATGATGAGGAGAGTATTTTTTACTCCTGTTTCTTCACGGTTCGCAACTGAGCCGCCAACGAAATGGACCTGATTTTGTTGTGCTGCATTTCTCAGAAATTCAATCGTTTGTACTGCTTTTGGGTCTGCAATTTCATTCAGGCGGGTCAAGTCATATCCCGTTGTCCATAGTTCCGGAAGGACAATGATATCGGGTTGTTCAGTCAGTGCATTTTCAATGAGTCTTTCGGCAGTTTGGTAGTTTTTATTGGGATCACCGAAGACGATATCCATTTGCAGACATGAAATTTTTAATTTCACGAATCTTCACCTCGTTTGAAATTTCGGAATTTTTTCTTTACAAGCCGTTATAAAAGTTATATCATTTGTGACTAGAATTTCACAATGATTCTTAAAAAAAATTAAGCAGGTGAGAACAATGAAGCAATTTCCACCATCAGAATTATTAACTAGTCTTCCAAAGCAATTTTTTGCTTCACTTGTTAAAAAAGTGGGGGAATATATTTCACAAGGGTTTGATGTGATTAATTTAGGGCAAGGCAACCCTGATCAGCCAACGCCTTCTCATATTGTTAAAAAACTTCAAGATGCAGCAGCGAATCCATTAAATCATAAATATTCTCCTTTTCAGGGACATCGTTATTTAAAACAGGCTGCCGCTGATTTTTATTTAAGAGAATATGGAGTGAGCATTGATCCGGATAAAGAAGTGGCGATTTTGTTTGGGGGTAAAGCAGGACTTGTCGAAATTCCTCAATGCTTATTAAATCCGGGGGATACCATCCTTGTACCTGACCCCGGTTACCCTGATTATTGGTCTGGGGTTGCTCTTGCAAAAGCTGAAATGGTTACGATGCCGTTACGAGAGGAAAATAACTTTCTACCGGATTATTGCGAACTGGATAAGTCTGTTTTATCAAAAGCAAGGTTAATGTTCCTCAATTATCCTAATAATCCAACAGGAGCTACAGCTACTCATGAATTATTTGATGAGACTATTAAGCTAGCTAGTGATCATGATATTTGTGTTGTTCATGATTTTGCCTATGGTGCTATTGGTTTCGATGGTGAAAAACCAATAAGTTTTATGCAGGTTGAAGGGGCTAAAGAGGTTGGGATAGAGATATATACTTTATCAAAAACCTTTAATATGGCAGGCTGGCGTGTTGGTTTTGCTGTTGGGAATGAGAGTGTGATTTCAAGCATCGAACTTTTACAGGACCATCTTTATGTTAGTTTATTTGGGGCTGTACAAGAGGCAGCGGCTGAGGCTTTAATGGGCCCTCAGGATTGTGTACGGGAACTTAACGATCTTTATGAGCGAAGACGTAATGTATTGATTGATGGGCTTCGTTCATTGGGATGGAATGTCACCGCGCCAAAGGGGTCCTTTTTCGCGTGGCTCAAAGTTCCTGAGGGCAAAACATCTGAGGAATTTGCTAATATTTTACTCGAACAAGCACATATCATGGTTGCACCGGGAATTGGCTTTGGAGAATTTGGAGAAGGATATGTCCGTGTTGGGTTATTAACATCAGAACAACGATTAGCCGAAGCTGTTGAAAGAATTAGTCGTTTGGAAATATTCTGTTAAATTGATTGACATTTTATATTTTTCTTGCGATAATGCAAATTAAAGTTAAACAACATTAAAACTTTATAAAATACGAATCGTTTTCTTATCAAGAGCAGGCGGAGGGAAAAGCCCGATGAAGCCCGGCAACCGACTTAAACCAGTTTTAGGCACGGTGCTAATTCTTGCAGCAACAAGCTGATAGATGAGAAGATGTTAGTTTGCGGCTAACCTCTTCTTTGTTGAAGAGGTTTTTTATGTTTTTTGAAAGGACGTGTTTTTGAATGTCTAAAATAATTGCTACATATTTACTGCATGATGAAAAAAAACCAACCAAAAAGGCTGAAGAGATTGCACTTGGATTAACTGTAGGTTCATGGACGAACTTGCCTGAACTAGAGCAAAGCCAATTACGCAAGCATAAAGGTAGTGTGGTATCCGTTGAAACGATACCTGCAGAAAAAGGTGACCAATCTTTAATCCGCATAGCCTATCCAGCGATTAATTTTTCTAATGACCTGCCTGCTATTTTAACAACCGTTTTCGGTAAGCTTTCATTAGATGGAAAAATAAAATTACTAGATTTACAGTTTGATGACGGATTAAAGAGTCAGTTCCCTGGCCCAAGGTTTGGAATTGAAGGTCTTCGGAAGAAATTAAACGTTTATAATAGACCGCTTTTAATGAGTATCTTTAAAGGAGTGCTCGGTAAAGATCTCGCATTTTTAGTTGAGCAATTAAAGCAACAAGCCCTTGGTGGTGTAGATTTTGTGAAGGATGATGAAATCCTTTTTGAAAATGAGCTGACACCATTTGAAAAAAGAATTGTCGAAGGAAAAAAGGCATTGCAAGAAGTATTTGACCAAACAGGACATCGAACTTTGTATGCAGTTAACCTAACGGGTAGAACATCGCAGCTGAAGGAAAAAGCAAGGAAGGCTGCAGAGCTTGGAGCGGACCTCTTACTGTTTAATGTGTTTTCCTATGGCATAGACGTCCTGCAGGAATTAAGAGAAGACGATGAAATTGCCTTACCGCTTATGGCACATCCTGCAGTTAGTGGTGCTTTTACATCATCTCCAGTTTATGGATTATCCCATTCATTATTGCTTGGAAAGTTGCTTCGTTATGCTGGTGCGGATTTATCGTTGTTCCCATCCCCATATGGAACCGTGGCGTTAGAGAAGACGAAAGCACTGTCGATTGCAAGTGAGTTAACCATAGAAGATGTCTTTAAAAAGTCATTTCCAGTTCCATCAGCGGGAATTCATCCAGGCTTGGTTCCTTTATTAATTCGTGACTTCGGTAATGATTCTGTCATTAATGCAGGCGGAGGGGTCCATGGCCATCCAGAGGGTGCACGCGGAGGGGGCCTTGCGTTCCGTCAAGCGATTGATACCAATCTTAAAGGAAAGTTATTAGCCGAAGGTGCAAAACAGCATCCTGAGCTCCATACGGCACTAAAACTATGGGGTAATGCAGAGGTGACCGTATGACAAAACCAGTGATTTTTTGTGATTTTGACGGAACGGTAACTGAAAGTGATAACATCATTAGCATGATGGAAAAGTTTGCTCCTCAAGGGTGGGAACGGATTAAAGATCAAATCCTCTCACGTGAGATTTCGATCAATGAGGGAGTTGGGAAACTTTTTTCCTTATTACCAAGTAAGTTAAAGGATGAATTGACTGAGTTTGCGATTGAAAATGCAAAGATTCGCCCAGGATTTGGAGAGTTTGTTGAATTTGCGCGTGCAAAAGGTATTCCATTTTATATTGTTAGTGGCGGTATTGACTTCTTTGTTTATCCAATCTTGGAGAAATATGGTCCATTTGATGGAGTTTATTGCAATGAATCGGATTTTACAGACGAGAGAATAAAAATTCTATGGCCGAATGAATGTGATTCATTATGTAACAATGATTGCGGATGTTGTAAACCAAGTATTATTCGTAAATTAAACACTCAGGAAAACCGTTTCAAAATTGTTATTGGAGATTCGGTAACCGATCTCGAGGCAGCAAAACATGCGGACTTTGTGTTAGCAAGAGATTTACTTCAGGAAAAATGTGTGGAATGGGGAATCAATCATCAAGGATTTACTTCCTTTTTCGATTGTATCGAGGAGATTAAAAAAAGAATTGAGGTGGATGAACTAACATGCTAAATGAAAGATGGAACGAATTAGCCGAGGTAAAGGATGAGTTAGCTGAGCGTGATTGGTTTATGGGTACGAGCGGTAACCTGGCGATTAAAGTAAGTAATCATCCGCTTCAATTTTTAGTTACAGCAAGTGGAAAGGATAAACGGAAGCGAACAGATGAAGATTTTTTACTCGTTGATGAATTTGGCCGTGCAGTTGAAGAAACACATTTAAAGCCCTCAGCAGAGACACTTCTTCATGTCGAAATTTACCGTCGAACCAATGCTGGCTGCAGTCTCCATGTGCATACGATTGATAATAATGTGATCTCAGAAGTTTATGGTGATAATGGTGAGGTTACATTTAAAGGGCAAGAGTTGATCAAGGCTTTTGATAAGTGGGAAGAGGACGCAGTCTTAACAATACCAATTATTCACAATTTTGCCCATATCCCCTCACTTGCCAATAAGTTTTCTGAATATGTTTCAGGAGATACTGGAGCTATCTTGATTCGCAACCATGGGATAACGGTATGGGGGAGAACTGCCTTTGAGGCTAAAAAAATCCTTGAAGCCTCAGAGTTTTTATTCCGCTACCAATTACGTTTACTAGAGCATAAACCATATCAATTATTTAAAGTAGTGTAAAAAATATTAAAAATGAGAGGATGATGAAGAATGGCATATATTACTTTTCAAACCAGAGAAGAGCAAATTCATGAACAAGATGAGGTTGCAAGCTTTCTGGAGTCGCAGGAAGTTATTTATGAAAATTGGGATATTAGCAAGCTTCCCGCTGAACTCGTAGAAAAGTATCTTTTAAGCGATGAAGAAAAGGAAGAAATTCTAGCTGCATTTGAAGGCGAAATCGCAGATATTTCTGTTAGACGTGGCTACAAAGCGCAAGATGTCATTTCTTTATCAGAAAATACTCCAAATTTGGATGTATTACTGACAAACTTTAAAAATGAGCATCATCATACAGATGATGAAGTTCGTTTCATAGTCAGCGGTCACGGTGTCTTTGTCATCCAAGGTAAAGATGGTGAGTTCTTTGAAGTACATCTCAATCCAGGGGACTTGATTTCTGTACCTGAAAATACAAGGCACTATTTTACCCTTGAAGAAGATCGGAAAGTGGTTGCTGTAAGGATTTTTGTTACCACCGAGGGATGGGTACCTATTTACGAAAAAGAAGAAGTAAATAAATAAATAAATAAATAACAGATACTAAAACTGGCTGCAGATTATTGCAAGCCAGTTTTTTTATTATGTATGTAAGTATGGTGAAATAGAATAAAACGCTTGCAAACTAGAAGAATTTTGTCGTAAAAACAAGAATTTATTTGAGGAATTTGTCGAAAAACGAAAGAAATAGAATGTTTTGTCTACTTTTGCGATTGTGTTTACTTTTATAAAAATTCTTGTCATAATTCATCAAGTAGTCTAATTTTTCGTTGTTTACAGTAATAGAGTAAGAGGTAGGGGATAATTGTGTGCGAGTATAGTAATACCCATATTGAAATGATTGAAGAGATAAAGGCTAAAAGGGAATTAATGATAAATAGCGCCAATACACAGGGATTTACCAATGAGATGACAATAAAATATAGCCAGGAGCTAGATGAATTAATAAATGAGTACCAAAAAGTAATGGATAAAATATCCAGGCCAAATGAAGAAATTAAATTTGCCTTTAAACAAATGATCATGATTTGGCCGAAGGTTTTAGTCTAATGATAATTAGGTAAGAGAGTGATATTTTTTTTGTTCAACCGATTAGTAAAATAATTACTTATGAAAAAATATCAATAATGTACACCATGACAAGCAACCCCAATATAAAAGCATAGGTGGAAACGCGCTCATTTCCGTCTCCATGGCTTTCAGGAATTAATTCTTTATAAATAATAAATAACATGGCGCCAGCAGCAAATGAAAGACCATAGGGGACAAGCCCTTGAACAAATGAGGTTAAAAAATACCCAAATAAGGAAGTAATGATTTCAATGGCTCCAGTTAAAGTTGCAATAATGAAGGCCTTCAGTTTACTAATTTGCTGATTGATTAAAAATAATGCGACAAGTAGGCCTTCCGGCGCATTTTGAAACCCAATCGATAAAGCAATTAAATTTCCAGTATCCCCCGTTCGGATGCATAGCTTACGCCAACTGACAATCCCTAAGGAATATTATGCAGTGTAATTGCAGATATAATTAACAACGCCTTCTCATCAAATTGAATTCCCTTTTTGTTATGCTGTAAGTCAATATGAGGGATATTTTTTTCCAAAAAAGTCAGCACCCATACTCCTAAACAAACTCCTGCAAAAAGTGAACCAAAGCCCCCTGTCCTTAATGCCTCAGGGATCAACCCAATCGTAGAAGCTGCCATCATAATTCCTGCACTAAATGCTAATAAAACATCCTTCCAACGATGTGTAATGGAATGAGGAATAAATAGTATAATTAGTGCCCCTGCCCCCGTTGATAACGCCGAAAGAACACTTCCAATAATAACTTCAGTCATCACACATCTCCTTTCTTGTCCAATTAATCCAAATCAAATATCTACAATATTAGACAGTAGCTGTGATTTTTATCATTGTTTATATCTTAATATTTCATATAGTTATATTAGTACTACTTTATCTAATATTCACATCACGATTAACTACATATCTTACCACAAACTGTAATAACTTCAACTTTTACAAACTACTACTTAGCTACTGCATAAGATTTTTAAGAATGGTAAATGATCACTAGTTTTAGGTTAAATCGAGAAAGAAAAAAAAGAAAACTATCACTGTTTGGTACTATGCTTGTGTTGCGATTCATATATCGTAAATAAAAGCATTTTTAAACCATAGGGAGCAAACGCTTTCAATAATCTCAGATCATATGGAGGAGGGAAAGTCCTACATGCATATTGTCGTATGTGTCAAACAAGTACCAGATACAAAAATTATTAAAATTAATCCTAAAACCAACACACTCGACCGTCGCAGTGCACCAGCCATCTTGAACCCTTACGATGCCCATGCAGTTCAGGAGGCCGTAAAAATTAGGGAAATAACAGGAGGTACCATTTCCGTCTTATCAATGGGACCACCGCAAGCGACTGATATTATCAAGAAGAGTGTGGAAATAGGTGCTGATAAAGGATATTTAATTTCTGACCGTGCCTTTGCAGGGGCAGATACACTGGCAACTAGTTATGCGCTTTCGAAAGCTTTAGAAAAAATCAATAAGGAACACCCAGTTGACATGATTATTTGTGGTAAGCACGCGATTGATGGTGATACAGGACAAGTTGGACCTGGTATTGCAAGAAGAATGGATATCCCGCCAATAACTAATGTAATTGAAGTGTCTGAAGTCAATCAGAAAGAAAACACCGTACTTATTAAACGGAAATTAACCAATGGCTATGAATTGATTCAATCCAATCTTCCATGTTTATTGACGGTTGAAAAAGAAATTAATGACATCGATTATTCGCCAATGCCGAACATGATTAAAGCGGCAAGGTACGAACCAATTATTTGGGCAGTAAGTGACTTTGAAAATGTAGAACGGTCGCAACTAGGACTAAAAGGTTCACCAACCATTGTTGGAAAAATGTTTACGCCACCACGTCCAGAAGGCGGGAAAAGACTAGAGGGTACTAGTGATGAACAGGTTAACCAGTTAATGGCGTTGTTGATGGAGAAAAAGGACCTGTTAACATTCCAATCATCTAAATAAAAACGATTATCTTTTGTCATGGGGGGGAATATACATGAATCTAGACGATTATCGGGGAGTCTGGGTATTCATCGAACAAAACGATGGTAAAGTAGAAGGCGTTTCTCTAGAATTACTTGGTGCTGGAAGGAGGCTAGCGGATAAATTACAAGTTCCTTTAGCGGGCTTTTTACTAGGCAATGAAGTAAAAACTTTAGCAAATAAAATTATTTCTTATGGTGCAGATATCGTATACATGGTCGACCACCCTGTATTGAAGAATTACCGTACTGAATCATATATGAAGGGCGTAATGCTCCTCGCTGAAAAATATAAGCCAGAAATTATCCTTTATGGCGCAACACCAAACGGTAAAGATTTAGCTAGTGCCGTAGCAACAGATTTAAACACAGGATTAACTGCGGATACTACAATGCTTGATGTGGATGTTGATAATAGATTACTAGAAGCTAGCAGACCTGCCTTTGGCGGTAATATCATGGCGACAATCCTATGTAAAAAACATCGCCCGCAAATGGCAACCGTCAGACCAAAGGTAATGAAGGCACTAGAACCGGTATCAGGAAGAACAGGTAAGATTAATGAAGAAAAAATATCACTGCAAGAAGAAGACATGCGTACAAAAGTGTTACAAATTGTGAATGACGTAACAAAAAAGGCCAATCTAGCGGATGCACATGTAATCGTCTGTGGAGGAAAAGGAATGGGAGATGTGCAAAACTTCCAGCTCCTTTATGAATTTGCGGAAACAATTGGAGCGACTGTTGGAGGTACTCGTGATGTGGTTGAAGCAGGCTGGCTGCCACACCATCTTCAAGTTGGCCAAACTGGTGAAACAGTTACACCAAAAATTTATTTTGCTATAGCACTTTCTGGTGCAATTCAGCACGTTGTCGGTATGAAAAATTCGGATTTAATTATCGCTATAAACAAAAATCCAAATGCACCAATTTTTGATGTTGCCACATATGGAATCGTAGGAGATGCTATGGAAATTCTCCCAAAACTAATCGAACAATTTAAGCAGCTTAGAACTGAAAAAGGTGGTGAAATAAGCTATGCATGAAAAATTTGATGTGATTGTCGTTGGGGCAGGTCCAGCTGGAAGTGCATGTGCCCTCACATGTGCCAAAAATGGACTAAACGTTTTGCTTATTGAACGTGGAGAATACCCAGGAGCCAAAAACGTAATGGGCGGGGTATTGTACCGCAAACAAATGGAAGAATTAGTTCCTGAATTTTGGAAAGAAGCACCACTTGAGAGACCAGTCATTGAACAGCGCTTTTGGATGATGGATAAGGAATCGGTCGTTCAATTCGGCTATAAAGGTCTTGAATGGGGAATGGAACCATATAATAACTTTACAGTCCTTCGGGCTCAGTTTGACCAATGGTTTGCTAAAAAGGCAGTAGACGCCGGGGCATTACTTATTAATGAAACGGTAGTAACTGAATGTATCGTTGAAAATGGCAAGGTTGTCGGGGTTCGTACCGATCGTCCGAATGGAGAGGTATTTGCGGATGTCGTGGTGCTTGCAGACGGTGTTAACTCTCTTCTTTCAAAACAGTTAGGCTTTCATAAAGAATTTCGTCCAGATGAAGTAGCCTTAACAGTAATGGAAGTTGTTAATTTACCAAAAGAAAAAATAAATGACCGTTTTAATTTGGAAGATAACCAGGGTTGTACAATTGAAATCTTTGGTGATTCAACAAAGGGTAATCTTGGAACCGCTTTTGTTTACACGAATAAAGAGAGCTTGAATATCGGAGTTGGTACAACACTATCGAGCATGATAAAAGCGAAAATCAAGCCATATGAGCTTCTAGACTACTTAAAAACTCACCCCATGGTCAAGCCAATGCTTGCTGGTGGGGAATCTGCTGAGTATCTTGCTCATCTTATTCCTGAAGGTGGTTATCGTTCGGTACCGAAAGTAGCTGGTAATGGAGTTATAGTCGTCGGTGATGCAGCACAGCTAGTAAATGCCATTCATCGTGAAGGTTCGAACATGGCGATGTCATCAGGAAAGATGGCTGCTGAAGCCGTAGTTCAGGCACATAAAAGTGGGGACTTCAGTGAATCAAGCTTAAATAGCTACCGTGACGCGCTTAATAGTAGTTTCATAATGAAGGATTTAGAGAAGTACAAGGATGCGGCACATACGTTTGAGAAATACCCACAATACTTTAATGAATATGTTCCAATGATGAATAAAGCGATGAGCAAGTTCTTTACAGTTGATGGGACTCCAAAGCGTGAAAAACAAAAACAAATAATGAAGAGTGTAACTGCGGAAAGAGGAACAATTAGAGTATTGCAAGATATCTATCGTGCCTGGAAGGCGGTGAAATAATGTCAACGAAGAATATCGAGGAAAAACAGTATCTGCTCCGTTTTAAGTGTGATACAAAGTCCCATTTGACCGTGATGGATCATGACGTATGCATGACAAAATGTCCCGATAAAATTTGTACAGTATTTTGCCCAGCGGAGGTTTATAAGTGGGAAGGAACACGGATGCAGGTTGGCTATGAAGGATGCCATGAATGTGGAAGCTGCCGGATCGGCTGTCCATACCAGAACATTAAATGGGAATATCCAAAAGGCGGACACGGGATTGTATTCCGTTTAGCGTAAATTGGATATAAAAAAGGAGCTTTTTGCGATTTATGCAAACAGCTCCTTTATTTATGTAGATATTTTAATAATACTATATGTGGGTTATTTCACAAGTGATGGTAAAAAAGGTGAAGCAGAAGGTAAGTTTTTAGGGGGTTAGCTTATTTTCTCTAGTATGGTAGCTGAGGAAAGTTTATCGTTTTTGCTGGCTGTGACAAGCGAAGATGCAAATGAGTTCGCATGATCCATTAACTCCATACTCTGTGAGCAATAATATGGTTTTTTCCAATTGAAATCACCTTCACTATCGGCAGGATATATACTTACTTTCCAATGATAGTATATTTTTGACTGTGGGAGCTGCACCCCTTCTACGGCAATAAGCCAATGTGTCGAAGGTGAGTTAGGGTAGTATGCTCCGGATTCCTGTAAGGAAACTAGATCATTTACACCAATGGGTATTAATGCCTTTTGATAAAAGTCATGATAATTTGGGGTTTTCATATTTTTTTTCCCTCCCTTTTATGTTCTATCTCTATTATATGAAACATTTAAACTTTTTTTGTGTGATAAATGTTAAAATTTTAAAAAAAATTAACGAGTTTTCATGAAACTGACAAAAATTCATAACCTAATTGTAATTGTGACCTATGTCACTACATTAATTAATGGTTGATTTTATACTTGAAGCAATAGAATGAGATAGAGGTGATTGTTGATGAGTGGCTGTATGAGTGCTCTTGGTGGAATGCCCCAAGCTGAACTAAGTAAAGGACTTAAGCAATTAAAAAGTGAACATCCCCCGTTATTAGGACAATTAGAAGGATTGTATGATCTAACACAAAAAATTGATCAAGAAATAGATGTAGAAACTAACTTTGCTGCATTAATTACAAAAGTAAAAGAATTTAAAGCAGCATTGGACCCTCATTCAGAAAGAGAAGAAGGCGTTCTTTTTCCTATGATGGGTGTATATATCAGGACGACATCTGGACCAATAGCTGTTATGGAATATGACCATGACCAGGCAAAAGCAAATATTGGAGAATTTCTTGGAAAAGCAGAAAGTGGTCTTATATCTACGGAAGAAACGAAAAAAACAGCTGAACTAATTCAAAATGCCTACTTTATCTTAACAGAGCATTTCTCCAAAGAGGAAAATGTTTTGTTCCCAATGGCTGAAAGAATGCTTACAGAAGAGGAAAAGGAAGAATTATACCGAAAAATCCAAGACATAAAATAAAGGATGGGCTTCTGGCCCATCCTATTTTACTTTTGATTCCATTCTTTAACCTTTTGGTCAGTTGGAAGGAGAAACGCAATTAAGCCTAGAATCGGAAGTACACCGAGCCATGTAATCATCGACTGTAATCCAATCCAGTCTGCAATATAACCAAGTCCTACAGAACCAATTGCACCCATTCCAAACGCAAGTCCTACTGTTAAACCAGACATCATCCCAATTTTCCCCGGGACTAATTCCTGTGCATATACTACCGTTACAGAAAAACTAGTCATTAAAATAAACCCAGTAAGTATTAAGAAAATAAATGCCAACGTTGGTGGTACCTGTGGAATTAAAATTGAAAAAGGAATCGTTGCTAACATTGAAAAGGAAATGATTGTTTTTTTACCAAAACGATCTGAAAGAGGACCTCCAAAAAAAGTACCGACGGCACCGGAAACTAAAAAAGCGAACAGGAATAATTGTGATTGCTTAATCGTAAGGGCATATTCTTTTATCGAATAAAAGGTATAAAAGTTGGTAATTCCAGAAGAATACCAAGTCCTTGCAAAAATTAATAATAAAATCAATGCTAAGGTATTTTTTACCTCTTTAGTTATTGCTACATTGTTAGATGAGCTAGATTTCTTTTTCTTTAGTATATTTGGGGAAGCTATCAACCTGTGATTATACCAATTTGCAATATAAATTAATAAAATCACAGCTAGTGCTGCCACAATCGTAAACCAGGATGCACCAATCTGCCCTAAAGGAACCAATATTAGTGCAGTTATCAGTGGAGCCAATGCTTGACCCGTGTTTCCACCGACCTGATAAATCGACTGTGCCAGCCCGCGTCGATTTCCTGCAGCCATATACGCAACCCGGGAACCTTCCGGGTGAAATACTGCTGAACCAAGACCGATGAAAAGGACTGACAAGACAATTAGTCCAAAGTTTGAAGCAAACCCTAATCCAAGAATACCGACTAACGTGAAAGTAAGTCCGATCGGCAGTGCGAAAGGCATTGGTTTCTTGTCAGTTATGTAGCCGACCATTGGCTGCAAAACTGATGAGACCATATTTAGAGAAAAAGCAATGATTCCAAGCTGGGTAAAACTTAGCCCCATTGATTTTTCTAAAATAGGGAACATGGCTGGCACCACAGCTTGAATTGCATCATTCAATAAATGGCACAATCCAATAATAAAAAGAATTTTAAACATGGTTGATTCAGAAGACTTTGGAGCCTTTGCAGGTAAAACAGCTTGTGAACTCATAATGATCCCTTCTTTATTAAAATTCTAAATTTTTTTATAACCATATTTTACTACCGAACCATAAAAATAAGAAATATTTTATTTATAATTAATTTTATAGTCTCTGTCTAACTTGGCCGTTGATTTCCGCTCCAATCAACGTAGGCTTTAAATCAACAATGACCTTTATCAAAGCCATTTAATAAAAAAATTCCTATCATGCATCAATTCCCCTTGGATACGAAATATTCCTGATTTTTTTAGGGTGAATTGACATTTCTTAAAAATTTTTTTATAATAATCTTGAAATCAAGATATTTTATTCATATTGATACCTCAAAGTAAGTCTAATTTATAAACCTAAAAGGATGAGTTTTTTATGGAAAATAATTCAACTGCTAATTCATTAAAGCTTTTTATAGTCCTTTCAAGAGCGTATAAAGCAATTAACGAGCATGTAAATAAAGTGATCCAGGCCAGTGGGTTAAATCCTACTGAATTTGCAGTTTTGGAGCTACTTTACCATAAAGGTGACCAGCCAATGCAGCAAATAGGCGGGAAAATATTACTTGCAAGTGGAAGCATTACTTACGTGGTCGACAAGCTCGAACAAAAAGGGATGTTAAAAAGAATTGCCTGTCCGAAGGACCGACGAGTCACATTTGCACAAATAACTGAAGATGGGAAAAAGTTTATTCAGGATATTTTTCCTGAACATGCTGAGCAAATTGATAACCTCATGTCATCACTGACTGAAACTGAAAAACTGGAAGCAATTGACCTGTTGAAAAAACTAGGGTTGCCTGCTGGTAAGTTCTAATACGGCCATTGGGTCGTATTTTTTTTGTTGTTAGGAATGTTAGTCGATAGTATATAATAAAATAGATTGGAATAATAGCAAAGTATAAAAAGGGGATGGTTCAATGGGGTTTGAGAACTATACATACATACGTCCGGATTTAAATGAGGTAACAGAAAAATTTCATTTGGCACTTGAGAGCCTAAAAAATGCAGAATCAGTTGAAGAGCAAAGCAGGGTCATGAATGAGATTAATAAGCTAAGAAATGATCTAGGTACGATGTTCAACCTTTGTTATATTCGTCATTCTATTGATACAAATGATGAGTTTTATAAGGATGAACAAGATTTTATGGATGAAATCCAGCCTGAAGTGGAAGGGTTAGTAACTAAGTATTATCAAGTGCTTGTAAATTCTAAGTTCCGTCCTGAATTAGAAGAGAAATGGGGAAAGCAGCTATTTGCCCTGGCTGAAGGACAACTTAAAACATTTAAACCTGAAATTGTGCCCTTACTTCAGAAGGAAAATCGCCTATCAACGGAATATACGAAGCTAATGGCCTCGGCAAAGATAGAATTCGAAGGGGAAGAGAGAACATTAGCACAATTAGAACCATTCGCGCAGTCGACTGACAGAAAAATGAGAAAACGAGCCAATGAAGCGAAATTTGGTTTTATGGTTGAACATGAAGCTGAGTTTGATCGAATTTATGATGATCTGGTGAAAGTAAGGACAGAAATTGCCGAATCACTTGGATTTAATAACTTTGTTGAACTTGGTTATTACAGAATGATGAGAACAGATTATAATGCTGAGATGGTTGCCAATTTCCGTAGTCAAGTACAGGATTTCATTGTTCCGATTCTGACAAAATTAAAAGTACGTCAACAAGAAAGAATTGGACTGGATAAATTAAAGTACTATGATGAAAGCTTTAATTTTCAAACTGGTAATGCCACTCCAAAAGGTACTCCGGAATGGATCATAGAAAATGGACAAAAAATGTATGAAGATCTTTCAGAAGATACGGGGGCATTTTTTCGCTATATGCAAGATAATCATTTGATGGATCTTGTTGCCAAGAAGGGTAAGGCCGGCGGAGGCTACTGTACGTTTATAGAGAATTATAAAGCACCTTTCATTTTTTCTAATTTCAACGGAACGTCCGGGGATATTGATGTCCTGACACATGAGGCAGGTCATGCTTTCCAAGTATATTCAAGCCGTCATTTTGAGATTCCCGAATATGCATGGCCAACCTATGAAGCCTGTGAAATTCATTCGATGAGTATGGAATTTTTCACATGGCCATGGATGGACTTGTTCTTTAAGGAAGACACTGATAAATACAAGTTTTCTCATTTAAGTGATGCCCTATTATTCTTGCCATATGGGGTTTCGGTTGATGAATTTCAACATTGGGTCTATGAAAACCCAGAAGCTACTCCAAAAGAGCGTAAGCTCCAGTGGCGTGAGATTGAGAAAAAATATTTGCCGCATAAAGATTATGACGGAAATGAATACCTAGAGAATGGCGGCTTCTGGCAGCGCCAAGGGCATATCTATAATTCGCCATTTTACTATATTGATTATACGCTCGCCCAAATTTGTGCTTTCCAATTCTGGAAGCGTTCAAGAGAGAATCAAGATGAAGCTTGGGCAGATTATGTTAAGCTTTGTAAGCTAGGCGGGAGTATGTCATTCACAAAGTTAGTCGAGGCAGCAAATCTAATCTCTCCTTTTGAAGTTGGTTGTGTAGAGTCAGTTGTGGGTGTAATTGATGATTGGTTAAAATCTGTGGATGATAAAAATCTATAGTTAAATGAAAAAAGCGAAGCCGTTCAAGAAATGGCTTCGCTTTTGACCTATTTAAGAGAAGTTACTTTAGAAACTACTTTGAGTTGATTATCTTCAACAACGGCAGATAATTTTTTAGTATCTGGCTCCTCTAAGATAAAATCAGCAATTTTATCTTCAAGTTCTTCTTGGATTACGCGGCGGAGCGGGCGTGCCCCAAATGCGGGGTGGTACCCAAGCATAGCTAGTTTTTCTTTTGCTTCAGTTGTAATGGTTAATTCAATCTTTTGCTCAGTAAGTGTTTCTTGTAATTCACTAATCATTAAATCGACAATATAGAGGATATGCTCTTTACCGAGTGAATTGAATTCAATAATACTATCGAAACGATTCAAGAATTCTGGCTTAAAGAAGCCGCCTAACGAGTCAAGTATACTTGCTTCTTCGATCGCCGCTGTTGTACCAAATCCAACATGAACTGTCCTGTGGCCCACACCAGCATTGCTTGTCATAATGATAACAGTATCCTTAAAGCTGACAATTCTTCCTTGACTGTCTGTGAGTCGGCCATCTTCAAGAATTTGCAGGAACAGATGCTGGACATCTGGATGTGCTTTTTCAATTTCATCTAATAAGATAATGCTATATGGATTTCTCCTCACTTTTTCGGTTAGCTGTCCTGCCTCTTCATGACCTACATAGCCAGGAGGTGAGCCGATTAATTTGGAGACGCTGTGTTTTTCCATGTATTCGCTCATATCAAGACGGATCATCGAATCCTTAGAACCAAATAATTCCTCAGCAAGCGTTTTGGTTAACTCTGTTTTTCCCACGCCGGTTGGTCCAACAAATAAAAAGGAACCAATTGGGCGATGCTTTGATTTTAACCCGGCCCGACTACGTCTAATCGCTTTAGAAACTTTATTTACTGCCTTTTCCTGGCCAATAACCTTTTGGTTAAGATTTTCTTCTAATGCCTTCATTTTTAGCTGCTCATCTTGTTGCAGCTTTCCAACAGGTATCCCTGTTTTTTGTTCGATGATTTCTTGTATAAGCCCTACATCAACGATGGGTCTTTCAGAGCTTGATATGAAATGTAAAGACTTTTCAAGGTTTGTTTCTTCATCGCGAAGGGAAGCTGCCCTTTCATACTGCTCATTTTTAAGTGCTTCTTCCTTCTCAGCACCAATCTCTTTTAGACGTATTTCAATTTGTTCATTGCTCTTATAATCCGAAACTAGGTTTAATTTCGAACCAGCTTCATCAAGCAAATCGATGGCTTTGTCAGGTAAAAAGCGGTCTTGAATATAGCGCTGAGACAATTGAACACAGGCAAGGATTGCTTCATCAGAATAGACGACTTCATGATAATCCTCATACTTCTTTTGTATCCCTTTTAATATATCAATCGCAGCTTCTGCAGTCGGTTCAAGTACATGAACTGGTTGGAAGCGCCGTTCCAGAGCAGAATCTTTTTCGATTTGGCGATATTCTTTTAAGGTGGTTGCACCAACCACCTGAAGTTCTCCACGAGCAAGGGCTGGCTTTAAAATGTTGCCGGCATCCATAGAGCCTTCAGCAGAGCCAGCACCTATTAGCAGATGAATCTCATCGATGAAAAGGATTATATTTTTCCGCTCCTGTAATTCGGAAATGACTTGCTTCATTCTTTCCTCAAATTGGCCACGGATTCCTGTATTGGCAACAAGGGAAGCGACGTCAAGCAAATATACCTCTTTACCCCGTAACTTACCTGGGACATCTCCTTCAGCAATTTTCTGGGCAAGACCTTCAGCAATTGCTGTCTTCCCGACCCCTGGTTCACCAATTAATACCGGATTATTCTTATTTCGTCTGTTTAGTATTTCAATGACACGCTTTACTTCTCCATCGCGGCCGATGACAGGATCTATCAACCCCGCTTTTGCCATTTGGGTTAAATTACGTCCGAATTGGTCAATAAAGCCACCTTTTCCGGTTTTTCTTCCTGTTTGTTGTGTAGGTTGAATGCTATCATCCTTATCATGAGATGCGTTATTCATGAACAGATTTTCAAATGGGAAGCTTGGATAAGAATTCATCTTTGGACCAAAACTTGCACCTAAAGTTTGCTTTTCTTTTGTATAACATTCGTGACAGAGTTTGATTTCCTTACGTTGTCCGTTAATAATCATATTTAATTGAATGTTCGCATGGTTTTCATTACATTGTTGACAAAGCATAAGCAAATTACCTCCTTGTAAAGATTCATATTTTCACTTTGACTTTGACTATATTTGACCTTATGACGATAGTATACTCTGACCTTTTTTGACTTTCAAGAAATTTGTTTTTGGTAATGCTTGCTATTTCAGGAAAAAAGCTCGTCTTTGTTTGTCCTTATCATCATATATTGATTATAAGGAGGAGATGATGTGAAAAGGGATTGGACTCAAGCATTTCAGATTGCGGCGGTCTATGTAGGCACTGTAGTAGGCGCTGGATTCGCCACGGGAAAAGAAATCGTTGAATTTTTTTCGCGGTTTGGTTTCTTTGGCTTAATAAGTATTTTGATGAGCGGATATCTCTTTATTTCATTGGGTTCAAAATTAATGAGAATGGCTGCACTTATAGATGCAAAATCTTATCAAGAGTTTAATGAGTACTTGTTTGGCAAATGGCCTGGTCGTGTCATTAACGTCTTTATGCTATTTATGCTTCTTGGTGTTAGTGCTGTGATGCTTTCAGGGGCTGGGGCTATTTTTGAGGAACAGTTAAGTCTTCCCAAAGCAGTCGGTGTTTTCCTGACAATTTTTTTATCCTTTTTAGTCATGCTAGTTGGTACAAAAGGTCTTTTTGCTGTCAACACGTTTGTTGTCCCGGTAATGATCACATTCAGCATAATTTTAATGTTCTATTCCATTCAAATGCCCAACTTCCTCAATCAATTATTATTTATTCCTCATTCCGACGATGGCTGGAAAAGTGTGATTGCACCATTTTCATATGTGGCATTGAATCTGGGGCTAGCACAAGCCGTTTTAGTACCGATTGCAACAGAGGTAAAGGATGATTGGACAATCAAATGGGGAGGGATTCTTGGGGGGGCTGCTTTAACAGTGATATTGATTGCTGGTCATTTCACTTTAATCATGCTTCCTAATTTGGAACAGTATAATATTCCAATGGCAATTATTATGAAAAACTTAGCCCCTTTTTTTTATTGGATTTTTGTTCTCGTTATTTATGGAGAGATTTTTACTTCTGTAATTGGAAATGTCTTTGGACTGGACCGACAATTGAAGCAATATTTGCCCATTCCGACAATTGTGTCGGTTACGCTTATTTTTATTGTTTCCTACCTGATTAGTCTTGTGAATTACGGTACGTTGCTATCCTATTTGTATCCATTGTTTGGTTACATTTGCATGATTTTTTTTATTTTACTATGGATGAAACCATTTACACCAAGTATAAGAAAATAGAAAAGCAAGTGTCTGCTAGACACTCTGCTTTTCTAATTAAAAGGCAAAATAATAAAAATCAAAAGGTCAAAAATGATATGAGAAACAATAACCAAGGGCATACTCTTTTTAAAAAAATAAAGATATCCCCACACAAAACCAGAAATAAAGGCAGCGAGAACTAATAAAAATGAGCCCGAATAAATATGGACGGAAGCGTACAGAATTGATGCAGACAAAATACTTACAACCGGATTTAAGTATTTCGAGAGTCTTTTTTGGATAAATCCACGCCAGAAAAGTTCTTCGCCAGGTGCCGCAACTAAAACAAGTGCAAGGTACTGCCAAAATAAGGATGGGGCATACCAGTTATAGAGATTTTTAATGCTTGTATCAATTGGCAGCTGAAGTATCTCCATTCCCCGTATACCAGCCCGAAAAACAAAATATAATAAGACACCGGATATTGATCCAAGTAGGATAAATTGAATAAATGATACTTCATCATCCACCTCCTCTTGAAAGGTTGAGTATGCGATGAGTACCAGAACTGATCCTGAAAATATATACCAAAAGATCGCTCTATCATGAAATGAAAAAAATAAAAGAACGTGAGCAATAATAAAACCAATAAGTATGCGAGGGTCTTGGAAGAATTTTTTCATTATCGCGATCTCCTTTTCGAAACAATAAAATATATTTTATCAAATTAGTTTTTCAAATGGAAATCATTACATCACCCCTTTTCCCATTTATATTGTTTAGAACACCAAGAAAAGAAAAAAATAATAAGGAAGGGAGTGAAAGGGATGAGCAAATCAAGGAGTGAACAAGAACGAGAATGGACAGTTAGGAAACAAGATCAAAATCCTCATGGGAAAGTCAAAAGTTTAAAGCAGTTATCAAAGGAAGCAGGAAAAGGCGAATAGCGGTTTAAAAAAAAAAGGCAGCCATGGTTAGACTGCCTTTTCTATAATTCTATTAATTAATAAGCGCTTTCTTTTACAACCTTATAGTTTTTGTGATTAACAACAGTTCGTTGATCCAATTCTAAATCACGATAATTGTCCATAAATGTTAGGTCGACTATGACAGAATTTTCATTTACCTTTTCAACGATCCCCTTTAGACCACCGCGGAATTCTATGATATTTCCTACTTCTGCTTTTCTCATTTTAGTCTCTCTCCTTTACCCCAAAAAACTATAATAAAATCCAGTTAAATAACAGTTTGCACTACTTTATTCATTTCGTAAAGGCTTTTATTTGACAATTATGTTAATTCTTTATAAACATTTTAATAATATGCGAAAAAAGGTCATAAAAGAATCGGAAACGCTTTCAAAAGTTATCGTAAGTTTCGAAAATTGGCTTAATAAAAGTCATATACGTTAATATAAACAGGTAAAGGTGGTGCAACAGAATGAAGGAAGAAATGATCACTGAAATCTTGGATCGACTAATGACTGGTGAACTTTCAGAGTATTTTGTAACAAATGATGATTTCATGGAATTTCGACAGGTACTTGTAAAAAGAAAAGATTTTAAGCATTTCCGCGGAATTGGTCAGAGGGGAGGCGATGTTTTGTATCAATATCTAAAAGAACCAAGAAGCTAATCGCTATTATTACCAGGAACTCTCCATATAGAAATGTTGAAATAATCAAAAGCTGTCGAAGGTGACAGATTTTATTGTTTTTTCTTGGGGGAATGTGATAGTTTATGAATGTTTTTGACAGAATTGTGACAAATGATATAAAATTGATTTTACAGTTGTTTGATAAAGTGGAAAGTGCTATTCTATCAATTGAATAAACAAAAAACATTATCATGCGAGTGTAAATTCATTACATATTTGTTTTCCTTTTGGAAAAAATAAGTGAAAAAGATTTGAATTTAACTCTTTAGCCAATTAATGATTTAGTTGACTAAATGATGAGAAATGTTTATTTTTAATGAAGCAAGTTTATATTTTTATATATATTAAAGGAGTTTGATGATCATGTCAGAAAAGCAATTTAAGGTAATCGCAGAAACAGGGATACATGCAAGACCAGCAACTTTATTAGTACAAACGGCTAGCCGATTTGATTCTGAGATTCATTTAGAATATAAAGGTAAAAAAGTTAATTTAAAATCAATTATGGGTGTTATGTCTCTAGGTGTTGGCCAAGGTGCAGATATTACGATTTCTGCAGAAGGAAACGATGCAAACGATGCTTTAAATAGCCTTGAAGAAACATTGAAAAAAGAAGGATTGGCTGAATAATGACTTTTTTACATGGGATCGCAGCATCAAACGGTATCGCAATTGCGAAGGCATACCGTCTGGTTGAACCAGATTTATCTTTTGAACAAAAAACAATTGACGATGCTGCTGTAGAGGTTGACCGTTTTCGACAGGCAATGGAAAAATCTAAAGCAGAACTCGAAGCAATTCGTGACCGTGCCAAAGTTGACTTGGGTGCGGATAAAGCAGCAATTTTTGAAGCACATTTACTTGTCCTAAGTGATCCTGAATTAAATACACCAATTGAAGAAAAAATTCAGTCTGATAAAGTGAATGCTGAGTCTGCTTTAAAGGAAACGGCAGATATGTTCATTATGATGTTTGAACAAATGGATAATGAATATATGAAAGAACGTGCAGCAGATATTCGTGATGTAACGAAACGTGTATTAGCCCATTTATTAAGTGTTCAACTGGTTAATCCAAGCATGATTGCTGAGGAAGTTATCATTGTCGCAGAGGACTTAACACCTTCGGATACAGCACAATTAAACAGACAATATGTCTTAGGATTTACAACAAATATTGGTGGACGTACCTCACATTCAGCAATTATGGCTCGCTCTATGGAAATTCCAGCAGTAGTTGGAACAAAAACGGCTACTGAGGAAATCAATAATGGGGATCTAGTTATTGTTGACGGTTTAAAAGGTGAAGTACATATAAATCCTACTCCAGAACTTGTTGAACAATACCGTAAAGTTCATGATGAGTATGAAGTACAAAAAGCTGAATGGGCCAAGCTTGTTAACGAACCAACGATAACGAATGATGATCATCATGTAGAATTGGTCGCCAATATAGGTACTCCCAAGGATTTAAAGGGAGTAATTGAAAATGGCGGGGAAGGTGTAGGTCTTTACAGGACCGAGTTCCTATATATGGGAAGAGACCAGCTTCCAACAGAGGAAGAACAGTTTGAGTCCTATAAAGCCGTTTTAGAAGGATTAAAAGGAAAACCTGTTGTAGTTCGTACCTTGGATATTGGCGGGGATAAAGAACTACCATATTTGGATTTACCAAAGGAAATGAATCCATTCTTAGGCTTCCGGGCCATTCGATTATGTTTAGAAGAGCAGGATATATTCCGCACCCAGCTTAGAGCCTTGTTACGGGCAAGTAACTATGGGAATTTAAAAATCATGTTCCCGATGATTGCAACTCTGGATGAATTCCGTGCGGCAAAAACGATTCTTGAAGAAGAAAAGCAAAAGCTTCTTGCTGAAGGTCAAAAGGTTTCCGATGAAATTGAACTTGGAATAATGGTCGAAATTCCTTCAACTGCTATCTTAGCTGATCAATTTGCAAAAGAAGTAGACTTCTTTAGTATTGGAACAAATGATTTGATTCAATATACGATGGCTGCAGACCGCATGAACCAACGTGTTTCATACCTATATCAGCCCTATAGCCCATCCATTTTACGATTAGTAAAAATGGTTATTGATGCAGCACATGCAGAAGGAAAATGGACAGGTATGTGTGGGGAAATGGCAGGAGATGAAACGGCTATTCCGGTTCTTTTAGGTCTTGGGCTTGATGAATTTTCTATGAGTGCAACTTCAATTTTAAAAGCTCGCTCACAAATCAGGAATTTGAAAAAATCTGATATGGAGAAGCTTGCTCAACAAGTTTTAAATATGCAAACAACTGCTCAGGTTATTGAAGCAGTAAATGCTGCTACAAAGTAAATACAAAACTCAAAAAAGACCGGCTGATGATTAGCCGGTCTTTTTCTGTCGTTCATTTATTTTTTGATTTTTCACAGTATTGTCTTTTTAATTATGGATTTTTGAGTATAATAATAAGTAATACATAGTACCTATTTTTTGACCAGTACTTTAGGATGATAGATGGACAGGAATAGGCAAGTGTTTTATTGGACATGGTAAATTTAAAATGGTGGAGGTGAATGGAAGTATGGAACAAAAACCTGTACATTTTGATGGAAGTTCACTACTAGGTCAAGCAACCAATGAGGCATTGGTTAATGAACCATTCCAGTTGACTGATGAAATGAGAATTAACATTGGTCACAACCCTTACTCTCTTGATACAAATGAATAAATGATGCATGAAAAGGATTTGTCTTCGGGCAAATCCTTTTTGATTATTTTCTCTTATTTTAACTAATAATATTATTGTCTTTATTTAAAAGAAAGGTGGAGGTTAAATGGTACGTGTTTTGTATATCACGGCACATCCTCACAATGAAACACAGTCCTATAGTATGGCGGTAGGTAAGGAATTTATTGATAGCTATAAACAAATCAATTCCAGCGATGAGGTAATTCATCTTGATTTGTATAAAGAACATATACCTCACATTGATGCAGATGTGTTTAGCGGCTGGGGAAAACTTCGTTCTGGTCAAAGCTTTGATGAATTAACAGCGGAAGAAAAGCAAAAGGTTGGCCGGCTTAACGAGTTAAGTGAGCAGTTTGTTAGTGCGGATAAATATGTGTTTGTCACGCCTTTATGGAATTTCTCATTTCCGCCAATTATGAAGGCATATCTTGATTCTGTAGCAGTTGCGGGAAAGACATTTAAATATACGGAACAGGGACCCATAGGTCTTTTGACGGATAAAAAAGCATTGCATATTCAAGCTCGGGGTGGATTTTACTCAGAGGGGCCTGCAGCACAGATGGAAATGGGACACCGATATATCAGTGTGATGATGAGTTTCTTTGGAGTTCCATCCCTAGAGGGGTTGTTTGTGGAAGGACATAATGCAATGCCTGACAAGGCTGAAGAAATAAAAGAAAATGCGATTGCACGTGCAAGGGATTTTGCACATACATTCTAAATACTTACTTAAGTATAGGTAAAGAGACAGATTAAATCTGTCTCTCAGGCTGTCGAGAAACTTTCGACAGCCTCTTATTTTCTACAATAACTTTAACCATTCACCGCGTTAATTTATTATAATATTATTAATATATAGGCTTTGCAACATGTCTGTTGATTTGCGCTCCTGGCACTTCGCTTTCCGCGGGCGTGCCGGGGAGCCTCCTCGGCGCTAGCGCCTGCGGGGTCTCCCCAGCCCCGTCCTCCCGCAGGAGTCTGCGTGCCTTCCGCGGAAATCAACAGGCCCATTAGCAGGTACAATGAATAATTAAATGCTGAGAAAATAAAAAATTGCCGAGAAAAATACCCTTTCTCGACAATCTGAGGCAGATTAAATCTGTCTCTTTTTGTATGAATTTTGCCAAGTATTCCCTCAATTTATCCTGTATACTAAAAATATATTTATGAAGGAGGAATTCTAAACAATGGAGTTGAATTTAACTGGTAAAACAGCTTTGGTGGTTGCTTCCAGCCAGGGCTTAGGGTTTGCAATAGCTGAACGATTAGTAAGAGAGGGAGCAAATGTTATGATTTCTGGCCGGGAAGAGGAAAAGCTGAAACAAAAAGCAAGTCAGCTTGAATCTCTTGGTATGGGAAAAGTAGCCTACCAAAAAACTGATATAACTAATTTAAATGACATTAACCGGCTGGTAAAAGTAACAGCAGAATCGTTTCAAAGAATTGATATACTAGTTAATAATGCTGGAGGGCCTCCTGCAGGGGCGTTTGAGGAGTTAACAGATGAGGAATGGCAGATGTCCTTTGAATTGAATTTATTATCATATGTTCGAATGATCCGAGCTTCTTTGCCCTATTTAAAAGAGCAGGGCGGGAAAATTTTGAACATCGCCTCTACTTCGATTAAAGAACCAATTCCAGGCTTAATACTCTCGAATACCTTTCGGACGGGAATAGTTGGACTAGCAAAAACTCTTGCTTTAGAACTGGCTCAATATAATATTCTTATTAATACCATTGCTCCTGGCCGGATTGCAACTGACCGCGTCAATCATTTAGATCAAGTAAGTGCAGATAAACTTGGAGTCGATCGGGAAGCTATCGCATTGCAAGTAAAGGAAGGAATTCCATTAAAGAGATACGGAACACCAGAGGAATTTGCAAATGTTGCAGCTTTCCTATTATCTGATGCTAATTCCTATATGACAGGCAGTTCATTTTTAGTAGATGGAGGGATGATCAAAGCGATATAATAACTTTCCTATATTAACCTTTCTTTACGTTTATTACCGATGTATTTTGGCTATGGTAAAAATATTAAGGGAGTGTTATAGATGCTGAAAAATATTCGATTCATTACTGTATTGATCCTAATAGTATGCAGTTCTTCTCTGCTAAGCGGCTGTAATTTGCTTTTTTCCAATGAATTAATTGTAAACCGCTATGCCGACGCCTTGTTAACAAAAAATAATGAACTTCAATTCCGTTTTCGAATTAACAATGAAATATTAGCAGGGCAACAATTATATAAGGTGAAAGTTACTATTCACGATGACAAATTAGCTTCTGCAATCGGTAAACGAGAAATAGTGTACGGAGAAGATCAAGTGTTGAACGGTGAATATTTAGAAGTAAAAGGAAAAGGTGAGAAATATATTTTTATGGATCCGTTGCCCCTAAGAGAAGATTTACATATTCTTGACCTTAAAAACATGATTGAAAAGGATAATGCTGTTTCGATTGAAGTATTTAATAATCAAGAAGTATTCGGTCGTGCCTATTTAACAAATTTTTCTTCAGAGTTATAAAAAGTGATTATGTTCTCGTTTGAAAGGACAAAATATATTTGTGCATAACTTTGGAGATGGAGCACGAAGACCGGAGCGACTGGGACGTTCCGGTTTTTTTATGCATAATTTTTTATCAAACAAAATTTTAATGCTAAAATATATAAGGAAAATTCCAAAGAAAGGGAAGATTATTTTGCTTACTCCAGAAAATACGGTAATTGGATTTATTGGCACAGGTGTAATGGGAAAAAGTATGGCAGGACATTTATTAAAGGCGGGCTACTCTGCAGTTGTTTATTCAAGGACAAAGGAAAAAGCACAAGACCTATTGGATAAAGGCGCAGACTGGGCCGCAACGCCGAAAGAGGTAGCTGAAAAAGCATCTATAACTTTCACTATGGTCGGCTATCCAACCGATGTGGAGGAAATATATTTCGGCGAAAATGGCTTAATTCAAAATGGAACATCTGGAAGCTATCTTATCGATATGACAACCTCTTCTCCGTCACTTGCCATTAAAATTTATGAACAGGCTAAAAGGAAAGGAATTCAGGCGATTGATGCACCTGTTTCTGGTGGAGATGTAGGTGCAAAGGAAGCTAAGCTCTCCATCATGGCTGGCGGTGAAAGTGAAGCGTTTGAAGAGGTTCGTCCTATATTGGAGTTGCTTGGAACTAACGTGGTCTACCAAGGCAAACCAGGTGCTGGCCAGCATACAAAAATGTGCAATCAAATTGCAATTGCTTCAAACATGATGGGTGTTTGTGAAGCAATTATATATGCTGAAAAAGCTGGGCTAGATCCAGAAAATGTCCTGAAAAGTATTACAACTGGAGCTGCTGGAAGCTGGTCTCTTAGCAATCTTGCACCAAGAATGTTAGCCGGAAATTTTGAACCTGGTTTTTACATAAAGCATTTTATAAAGGATATGAAAATAGCGATAAATGAAGCTGAACGAATGGGAATGGAAGTACCAGGTCTCTCATTAGCTAAATCTTTATACGACCAATTAGCCGAAATGGGAGAAGAAAATAGCGGCACACATGCGCTTTATAAATATTGGAAGAACTAATAGTTGAATAAATTCCTCCTATTTTCTTGAAACTATAAGAGAAACCTTGAATTAGGAGGAATTGTTAATGGCTAAAAGGACAAAAAAGAACGACGCGAAACAAAAAAACAAAAAGGGGTTTGATTCTGCAGTAGCGAACGAAGAATTCGCCAATGAATTCGGATCAGCTGCAGCAAATCAAGCACATAAAGAAAAGGCTAAAAAAGAAAAGGCTCCTAAAAACAATGGGAAATATAAAGGCCAATAATTTTTAAAATTAATACCCTCACATTAAATGTGAGGGTAAAATTCGTTTATTTCCAATTTCGTAAATATTGTTCCAGCCGATTTAGGCCAAGTTCTAATAATTGCATAGAACAAGCAAACGATAACCGGAAATAGCCTTCTCCATATTCAGAAAAAGCACTGCCTGGTACGACGGCCACTTTTGTTTCTTGAACAAGCTTAAGGGCAAAATCAAAGCTGCTTAATGCGATGGTATCAGGAATTTTCACAAAGAAATAAAACGCTCCATCCGGTTTGACGGCATCAAGTCCCATAGCAGATAATCGCTTGAAAACATAATCCCTTCTTTTTAAATATTCCTTTTTCATCATAAGCGCATCATCAATACCTGTTGTAACGGCCGCCAAAGCTGCCTTCTGCGCAATCGAAGTGGCACAAGATATATTATATTGATGGACTTTTAAAATATGTTTGGTGATACCTTCAGGTGCAAATAAAAAGCCAATTCTCCATCCTGTCATTGAGTGGGACTTGGATAACCCATTTATTACGATGGTTTGTTCTTTTAGAAAGGAAGCAATCGATTGATGTGGCTGATCATAAGTAAGTTCGCTGTATATTTCATCAGCAAGGATAAAGATATCTTTATTCTTAATATATTCTGCTATTTCTCTTAGCTCTGACTCTGAGAGACTGACTCCAGTCGGGTTCGAAGGGTATGGGAGTACAATGCAGCGAGTTTTCTCGGTAATAAATGGTTTGATCATTTCTAATGTAAAGCGAAACTGGTTTCGCCGAATATCGACATGCACTGGAGTTGCCCCCATCATTCGAATAATTGGTTCATAGCCTGGATAAATTGGACCAGGTAATATGACCTCGGAACCTTCTATTAAAATAGACCGAAAAGCAATATCAATTGCCTCGCTTGCCCCTGCAGTAACAATCACTTCTGATTCAGGCTTATAATGCAAGCCATATTTTTTTTCTACAAAATTGCACGCCGCTTCCCTTAATTCAATCGTCCCTGCATTATGTGTATAGGAAGTAAAGTTTTGTTCAATTGCTGCAATAGCTGCATTTTTTACATGTTCTGGGGTCGGGAAATCAGGTTGTCCAATTGTAAATGAAATCAGGTCATCAACATGCGCAACCATATTAAAAAACTTTCTAATTCCCGAGATTTCTATATCTTTTACTCGTTGATTAATTAAATGCTCCAATATTGTCCATCCTTCCGACTGGGTTTAATCTGTTATGAATATAATGATTATAGACTATTTTTAGCTAAAGTTACCACCATGTAGAAATAAAAAACGATCTGAGTTTTTCTCAAATCGTTTTTTGGGGAAGGGGAGTTGTAATTCAAATTAAAGTGTTTTAATAACCGTAGTCCCAGTCAACTTCGTCCTCGTGCCAAAAAACTGGTGACACAAAACCAAAATTAACTATTTTATTTTCGAGCTTGCAATTACATTTCTCGCAGCCACATTGCTCTTTAATTTCTTCATAAATAGAATGATCAACATCTTCAATAAATGTAACATTTTGTTCCTGAAAAAGAATCGCTGTTCCTTTCATTTCTCAAGCACCTCTTTTGAAATTATAATCAACTTAAGACTATTTGACTTATAACTGTATTGTAAATCCACATTTATTAACAGTCTATATAATAGTGATATTGTTCACAAAATCATCACGAAGCATTAGCAAAAGTAATCCAGATTTATAAATCAAAAAAAGCCAAGCTTGAGCTGGCTTTTTCAGTTCTTTTTAGGAGTATCTTTCTCCTAATTTTTTAAAAATAGGCTTTTGGTAAGTTTTGCTCTTTTTATGATTGCTTGGGGGTTGATCTAGTTCTGAGATTCCAGTATATAGTTGAAGTAATGCTTTTGCTGAATTAAGTGAGAGTGCTGCCTTTGGATTTCGTACCCGTTCATCTAATTTCCCAAAATGAGGTAGTTCGAGAAAATCTGATTTAGTTGGAGGAATATGAAATGTGTATCTTCCACATTCAACAAGCACATCTGACTGCTGCTGACTATTACGCGGATTTCCAGAAAAATGAAGACCAACTTTTTTTGCCTTGCCTTCTTCAATCAATTTTTTTAATGTTTCTTGTTTCAATTTGTACAATAATTTGGGATTTGTAGCCGTTTTTGCATGGCGATTCACAATAAAGATAGCTTGAGCGAGGTTTTCGATGGTTAGATTTAGATTTATTAGGGGGCCTTTCTGATCATAATTCAAAATATGTTCTCCCTTCAGTTATATAAAACATCTATATTATACCCTTTTTTTTAAGAAATAGGAATAAAACAGTGCGTCTTTTTGGCTATTATGATAAGAAAATTATAAAAATTCTTCTAATCTTACGAATAAAAGAGAATTTAGGCTGTTAACCTAATCCTACACTATAAAAAGAATAAAAAGAAACTTTATAATCATTATGTTCGAAAGGTTTTTTCGTTTTCTACTTTTCTGATTTTAGAGTAAAGACAGTTAATTCAGGTTTTGACATAAAGCGAAAAGGGAGACGTGTTGTTCCAATTCCTCTATTTACATATAGTGAGAGGGGATTATGCTCGCCGATTGAATAAAGACCCTCTGGATATATTTTTCCAAAGGGAGGAGTCACAAGAGCCCCCAAAAATGGGATTTTAATCTGTCCTCCATGGCTATGACCACTTAGCTGCCATTGGACTGGATACAATGAAGCTGTTTCTGCAAGATCGGGTGCATGGGATAATAATATTTTAAACGAATTTTTAGGCACATTTTTTAAAGTCAAAGATATATTAGGATTCCCTAGCATCGCATCATCAATCCCAAGCAGATAGATTATGCTTCCATCACTTAATTTAATTGGTGCTGAATCATTCAAAAGTACGGAAAAACCAGTCGTTTCCATAATATTCCGGTAAATATCAGAGCCATAGCCGCCATGATCATGATTACCAAAAATGCAGTATTTTCCAAGCGGAGCCTGTAATTTCTTCAAAATAGGCATCAGTTTATTAATTTCTGTATATTGGTTTGGCTCGTCCATTAAATCTCCAGTAAATAAAATAATGTCTGGCTTAAGACTATTAATTTTATTAACTAATTGATTAAATTGATGAAGATTATATTGAAAACCAAGGTGGGTATCACTAAATTGAATCATTTTTATTCCATCAAAGCTGTTAGGGATTAGTGGATGTTTTATTTGAAGTTTTTGAATATCGAGTAATGAGGGTTCAATTCGATTAGCATAAAGATAACCTCCCGAACTTAATCCGAGAACGGTAAGAAATGAACCCAGTGTTCGTTTTAGAAAGGTTCTCCTCGTCTGATTTTTAGCCATTTTTTCAACCAACCTATCTTTTATTCACCTTCTATAAAAAGAAGGGTCCCTTTGTATTTTCTTCAAAAACTTTCGATAATGCAAGTGAAAAGGTCCTTGGTATGTTCTTATTCAAAAAAAATTAAAACATGCATAAAAAGCAGCCAACAATGTGGCTGCTTTTCCTACTTATAGCTTACGGCACGGCTTTTTAATGCTTTCCAAGATGAAATAAATTGTTGTTTACCTACTCTTACTTGTTTTTTTCCAGAAAGTGGATCGTTTAAATAGACATATTTCGTGTCATAGCCAACTAAAACGACAGCATGTAAATCAAGTGGTGTTTTAATGTATTGTTTCCCGTGATACCAGCCCTCCCAACGGTCTGGAAGACGGTAATCCCCGGTTGTCCATACAACCACTGGATACCCTGCAGAAACATGCTCTAAGACCCTGTCAAATGGCATATTTGTTAAATTAATGGCTCTTCCAGGGAGCTTTTGGTTGATTAGGGCAATCATCGGTTGGTCAAATACTGCATACCCTGCTCTTCTGCCTGTCATATCCCCAACAAAACCATCTGCTGGGTTTCCCCAACGTACTATATCTCCCTTTGGAGATCTAATAAGCGGGTCTACATCCTTCCGTATAGACCGGTATAGATCCATTTTACTTGTTTTAACGCCTGCAAAATTTAGCACCATTGCTAGGCTTGTGACTTCACAGCCGTATCTAAGTTCAGGGTTTTGCTTAATTAATACCACATTTAGCATAGCAGAATTCTTTTTGGGAGTAGTGCTAACTGAATCACTCTTATTGACTTCATTTTTTCCATAAATCACTTGTTGATTAAGTTCTTTTATTGTATATCGGTTATTTTCAAAATCGACAGATAATCTGGATTGAGTATTCTCTTTCACGGATATCGTGGAAAGAGGCTGTTTACTTTCTGTCCTGGAATGTGTATCAGCATTAAAGTGGCTGCATCCCAGCATGGGAAGGATCGAGGCTAATAAGCAAAGTTTTTTCAAAACTTATCCTCCTTATAGAACAGCGTAGGTATAGGATATGATTGTTTATAAGCGACTATAATGGTATCCTTTTGGAAAAGAACGAGAATCCGTCGTTTTGCGTATGGTATAATGAGAAAAAATTTTGGAGGTACTTGGATGGATGCATTGGAAATACTATCGGATCTTGAAAATGTATTTCCCTATTTTCAACCGATTATTAGTGCCGATGAACAACGCGTAATTGCCTATGAGGTATTGGGGAGATATGAATCAGAAGGGAAAATCATCAGTTTAGGGGCCTTTTTTCAGGATGATCAAATTCCTGATGAATATAAGTTTGAAGTGGACTTGTTATTAGTCAAGTTGGCACTTGAAAAAGCGTTAAAGCTTGATGAGGATGTAAGTATTTTTCTGAATCGGAATGCTGATTTATTAATGTATGGACATGGTGAACCTTTTTTACAAGAGCTCCTTGCGTTTGAAAAAAAGGGCTTGATGTTAAATCGAATTGTTCTGGAAATTTCAGATCGAAATTATACTGGGGATTTAGACCAATTTGATCACTTATTGCAATATTATCGAACATATGGGATTAAAATAGCGATAGCAAGAATTGACAGTGAAAGTAACTATTTTGAACGAATAGGACAACTTGAACCAGATATACTGAAAATTAACCTACAAGCCTTAAAATCGACATCAACTGGTATAAATTATCACGATGTCTTGTTTACATTGTCTCTTTTGGCTCGGAAAATAGGTGCCACACTCTTGTTTGAAAATATTGAGATGAGCTACCAACTGCAGTTTGCATGGAAAAATGGCGGTCGTTATTATCAAGGTTATTATTTACACCCGCCAGCAGCAGAGTTCATTCAACGTGATTTCCTAAAGGATCGCTTAAAAGAGAAGTTCCATGACTTTATCTCATATGAAAAAAAGAAATTAGAAGCAGTTTATACCACTGCAGAATTTTTTCAAGCCAAAGTCCAAGAAATTGTGATTAAGAACAGAAATGCAACATATCAAAACCTTTTCCAAGTACTAATAAAAGAATTGGATCAGATTGCCTTTAGAATGTATGTTTGTGATGAAGATGGCTTCCAGAAATCTGCTAATATCTTTAAAGAAAAAGAGGGCTGGATCACTCAATCCGAGTACATTCAAAAAAATTGGAGCTGGCGTCCATACTTTTTAGAAAATATTATCAAAATGAGAAATGAACGAAAAGGAATCTTATCTGATTTATATTGTGATATTGATACTGGGGAAACAATTCGTACTTTTTCATTCCCAATGAATGGGGAAGATTATTTGTTTATCGATATATCCTATCAATATTTATTCCAACATGACCAATTACTTTAAAATGCACTGAATTTGCTATCTTTTAGCTTCTTTTTAGGGAAGTGTATTAAAAAATTCCTTATTTTTTTATTTTTACTTGGACAAATGGACAACGTTATTTTATTCTTTTAATATTGGCATATTAATTATGCGGTTGGAAAATTATGAAAGTAATCCAATCGGATAGAAAAATGCCAAATGAGAAACATAATTGTAGATGTTTGTTTGGGTTTGAAAGGAGACGGAGCATATGTCACAGCTTCAAGGTATATTAACAAGATTAAAAAATCTTCAGGAACAAGCTAATAGTGGTGAGCCAGCACAACGCTATTTCGAGGTAAACGGTGATAGAAAGTGTCAAGTAACATTTCATCCGAAAACGGAGACATTTGAATTAGAAGTATATAATGAGAAGGAAAAACCAAAAAGATATCAATTTGATAATGTTGATATGATTACAATTGAAATTTTTGATTTGATTCAATAAGGAACCTTTAGGGTTCCTTTATTTTTCGGCTAATAAGAAAGTATAAACTTTCGAATCGAAAGTTCATACTTTCTTATTTCGCATAAGTGCAACTACGCCTCTGTCTTTGCCTAACGGCTCGCCAGTCGGCGAGTTTCCTTTATGTCAACGACTGCGGAGGTTGTATTTAGGTTTCTAATTATACATTACCAAAATTAGCACAGACTCCCGAATACTATGGTAGAATGTAACTGTAGAAAAACAAATTTTTGAGGAGTTTTCGGCGATGATCAGTCTTCCCAACGGTGAATTTTTAAAATTAACAATAAAAGAATTAATGATCCCTTCCGAACGGGTAGCGCATGTTCAAATAGGTAATAATCTAGAACATGCCTTATTAGTTTTAACAAAAAGCGGGTATACGGCTATACCGGTCTTAGACCCTCATTACAAGCTTCATGGGTTAATTAGCACCCCGATTATTATGGATTCTATCCTTGGACTAGAAAGAATTGAATTTGAACAACTTGAGAAAAAACGAGTGGAAGAGGTCATGAAAGGCTCTATTCCACGAGTTAAAATTACTGCATCCTTAAAAAAATGTCTTGAATTACTTGTTAACCAACCATTTCTTTGTGTTGAGACTGAAGATGGATACTTTGAAGGAATTTTGCCAAGAAGTACGTTATTAAATCAATTAAATAAAATAATAAAAAAAAATGAAAAATGATGTATTTAGGCCCCCAAGCAGGGGGCTTGATTTTTTTTAAGTTTGAGGTGTGAATATGAGTACTTCTACTGAGAAGATATCTAAAGGAAAGTCCAACAGCAGGCAAACGAAAAAGCCACTAGTTCTAGCCGCCGTAATGTTAGCGATGTTTATGGGGGCGATTGAAGCAACGATTGTTTCAACCGCAATGCCCGCAATTGTCGCTGATTTAGGTGGGTTTACACTATATAGTTGGGTATTTTCTGCGTACTTGTTAATGAATTCTGTAACCGTTCTTATTTATGGTAAATTATCCGACTTATTTGGTCGAAAACCAATTCTTACGATTGGAATATTAATTTTTTTATTAGGATCCATTCTTTGTGGATTCGCCACATCAATGAAAATGTTGATTATTTTTCGTTTGATTCAAGGGGTTGGAGCAGGTGCTGTCACATCGATTGCGACAACAATAATTGGCGATATCTATACTGCAGAAGAACGGGCTAAAATTCAGGGATACCTAGCTAGTGTATGGGGTGTTTCGGCGATTTCAGGACCTGCTGTTGGAGGCTTACTTGTCCAATATGTAAGTTGGCATTATGTATTCTGGATAAACATTCCACTTGGGATTCTGTCCTTAGTAGGCCTATGGCTGTTCTTACATGAAAATGTCCAAAGGAAAAAACATGAAATAGATTATCTTGGTGCTATTTTGTTAACGATGACAATTTCTTCGTTAATGTTTATCCTTGTAGAAGGTGGGAGCCGCTTTACATGGGGATCTTGGCAGTCGCTAAGCTTTTTTGCTTTCAGCGCTGTAACATTACTTGGGTTTGTATTTCAGGAAGCCCGTGCTAGAGAGCCAGTAATGCCATTTTCAATTTGGAAGGAACGCTCTATTCTTATAGCCAACACTACCTCGCTTTCTACGGGAATCATGTTAATTGGAATTTCGAGCTTTTTACCTACATTTGTGCAAGGTGTTATGGAACAAACACCCATTGTTGCGGGTTTTACGTTGACAGCTATGTCAATCGGATGGCCAATTGCATCCACACTTGCGGGACGGTTGTTGATAACGATGGGTTATCGAAAAACATCTATTATCGGTGGTGTTTCGTTAATCATTGGCAGCATTGCCTTCTTGACGATGTCAGCCTCCTCAGGGCCTTTATGGGCAGCAGTGGGTTCTTTTTTCGTTGGATTAGGGATGGGCTTAACATCCACTGCCTTTATTGTCTCGATTCAAAGTACGGTTGGTTGGGAACAGAGAGGCATCGCAACTGCATCTAATATGTTTATGAGAAATCTTGGAAATACAATTGGTGCAGCATTACTGGGGGGAATCCTTAATAATAGGTTGAGTCAATATTTAAGCGAGAATGATCATTCCTTATCAGTAGATGATGTCAATCTACTCTTAAAATCTGCTGAGCGTGAAAATCTCTCTGAATCAGTCCGGACTTTCTTGCAGAATGGGTTAACCATTTCTCTTCACTCTGTTTATTATGTTGTCTTCGCCTTGGCAATCATAAGTTTACTGTTAATATTTTGTATACCGAAAAAGAACGATAGCTCTGTGTAACTTCACAGAGCTTTTTTAAGGAGGGGAACAATCTTGTCCTCATTATCAGAATTTCAATTATTATCCGTTTTAGCCCAGGAGATGAATATGCGGAAGGCATCGGAACGGCTGTTTGTTTCACAGCCAGCCCTTTCGCAACGATTGCAAACAATCGAAAAAGATTGGGGAACGAAATTATTTATTCGCTCGCAAAAAGGACTAGCTCTAACCCCCTCAGGTGAGCATGTCATCCAATTTGCAAATGAAGTACTAACTAAGCAAGAAAAGGTGCGTGAAACCATTCACTCCCTTCAATCAGGTGTGTCAGGTACTTTGAAGATTGCAGTTGCTTCGATTGTAGGCCAAAACTGGCTTCCGCAGGTTTTAAAGAAATTTATTGATAGATATCCTCAAGCCAAAATTTCATTAGTAACTGGATGGAGCAGCGAAATTTTAAAATGCTTATATGACGATCAAGTTCATATTGGGATTATCCGTGGTACACCCGATTGGAAAGGAATTAAGGTTCATCTATTTAACGATCCTCTTTATTTAGTTGACAGGGAAATTACCAGTCCGGAACAAGTTTTGAATACGGACCGCCCCTTCATTCAATTTAAAAGTGATTCTAATTATTTCCAGGAAATTCAAGATTGGTGGATGCGCAATTTTAAGACTTCACCCAAGAGGACCGTTGTGGTTGATCAAATTGAGACATGCAAGCAGATGGCTTTCAATGGCATTGGCTACGCTATCCTGCCCGCCATAACATTAACTAAAGCAGAAAAGGAAATTTTCAAAATACCGCTTTTAAATGAGAATAATGAACCTCTAAATCGTGATACATGGCTACTGGGCTATGAATCGGCCTTTCAATTAAAGCAAGTTTCAGCCTTTGTAGAATTAATTAAGGAACATATCGCTGAATCTTCAGGAGATTAGGGTAGTTTTTCTTGTTTTCGTTTCTTTTGTTTGTTAAAGTATTTTTTAGTACGAATACATAGGGGGTAAAATAATGAAGATGATGGATGCAAATGAAATTATTTCTTTTATCCAAAATAGTAAAAAATCTACACCTGTTAAGGTTTATTTAAAAGGTGAATTAGCAGGAATTGATTTTGGAAACAATACAAAAACTTTTATTAATGGAAATACGGGTGTCATTTTTGGTGAATGGTCTGAAATTAATGAAGTATTAGAAGCACATAAAGAAAAAATTGAAGATCAAGTGGTTGAAAATGACCGTCGTAATTCTGCAATCCCTTTGTTAGATAATAAGCATATTAATGCCCGAATTGAGCCAGGTGTTACTATTCGTGACCAAGTGGAAATTGGTGATAATGCCGTTATTATGATGGGAGCCGTTATCAATATCGGTGCCGTTATTGGTGAAAAATCGATGATTGATATGGGTGTTGTTCTAGGTGGAAGAGCTACTGTCGGGAAGAATTGTCATATTGGGGCGGGAACTGTCTTGGCCGGTGTTATTGAACCCCCATCTGCGAAGCCTGTTATTATTGAGGATGATGTTCTTATTGGAGCGAATGCCGTTGTTCTTGAAGGGGTAACAGTTGGAACAGGTTCAGTAGTCGCTGCAGGTGCAGTTGTCACTCAAGATGTTGCTCCTTATACAGTTGTAGCAGGGATGCCGGCAAGGAAAATTAAAGATATTGATGAAAAAACGAAGTCAAAAACTGAAATAATGCAAGAACTTCGTCAACTTTAAAAGCCCGCTTCCTTTGCGCGAAGTACTCTAGCCGCTGGGCGCTGGAGCTAGATAGTTCTCTAAGTATAAGCAGAAAAGCGTGGAGCATATCCACGCTTCTTTTTTAAAAGGAGAGTTAATAAATGAATCCATTGATTAAAATCCGCCGTGACCTTCATCAAATTCCAGAACTAGGATTTCAAGAGTTTGAGACACAAGCCTATTTATTATCTTACCTTGAGTCTTTACCACAAGATCGTATCACGATAAAAAAATGGAAGACAGGGTTGTTTGTAAAGGTTCATGGCTTAAATCCCCAAAAAACGATTGGTTATAGAACAGACATCGATGGACTTCCGATTAGCGAAGAAACAGGATTACCTTTCTCATCGACCCACGATAACAAGATGCATGCATGTGGGCATGATTTCCACATGAGCATCGCTCTTGGGGTACTAACTTATTTTACGAATAACCCAATTGCAGACGACCTTATGTTTGTTTTTCAACCTGCAGAGGAAGGACCTGGCGGAGCGGAACCGATGTTAAAATCAGATGAGATGCTGGAATGGAAGCCTGACCTGATTTTTGCCTTACATATTGCACCAGAGTATCCAGTTGGAACTATCGCGGTTAAGGAAGGGTTACTATTTGCTAATACTTCTGAACTGTTTATTGATCTAAAGGGTAAGGGGGGGCATGCCGCTAGACCCCATGAAACGAATGATATGGTTGTCGCAGCATGTACATTGGTAAACCAGCTGCAAACGATTGTTTCGAGGAATGTCGACCCCTTAGATAGTGCGGTTATAACGATTGGAAAAATCACTGGCGGTACTGTTCAAAATATTATTGCTGAAAATGCAAGGCTTGAGGGAACCATCCGGACGCTTTCTGCTGAATCGATGAAAAAGGTTAAACATCGCATTGAGGCGCTTTTGAAGGGAATCGAAGCAGGTTTTGAATGTGAAGCAGTCATTGATTATGGTTCGATGTATCATCAAGTCTATAATACTGAATCTATTACAAGAGATTTTATGAAATATCTTCAAAATGAAACAAATGTTGAAGTAATCGAGTGCAAGGAAGCGATGACGGGAGAAGACTTTGGATATATGCTTAAAGAGATTCCAGGGCTTATGTTTTGGCTGGGTGTCGATTCGCCCTATGGTTTACACCATTCAAAATTAAATCCACAAGAAGGTGCGATTGAAGTAGCTGTTAAAGTAATGACAACCTATATCTCTAATCTAGGGAATAGATTAAATCTTATATAAGAAGGCGTTTTATTTTGTTCTGATTAGCAATCATGATAAAATTAAAGAGAATTAAAAGGGAAATTGTTACATATCGTCGATTATTCTTACACAATTAGGGAAAACTTATGAAGGGGAAATAAGGTTATAATTAATAATAAGTATTTAATTAAATTAATTATAATTTAATATTGACTCAAAATAAGATGTGTCCTATAATTAGAATTGTGAAAAGGATAGCAAATGAGAATTGCTATAAATACTCATTTATTAAATATTTGGAGGGATTTGAATGCCAGAACGTATGGTAGGTAAACAAGCACCACGCTTTGAAATGGATGCTGTAATGCCAAACAAAGAATTTAAAAAAGTAAGTTTGGAAGAAAACATGAAAAACGATAAATGGACTGTGTTATTCTTTTATCCAATGGACTTTACATTTGTTTGTCCAACTGAAATTACAGCGATGTCCGATCGTTTTGAAGAGTTTGATGATTTAGATGCAGTTATCGTTGGTGCTTCTACTGACACAATCCACACTCATCTTGCTTGGATTAAAACAGATCGCAAAGAAAATGGTCTTGGCGATTTAAACTATCCTCTTGCTGCAGATACTAACCATGTGGTAGCTCGTGATTATGGAGTATTAATTGAAGAAGAAGGTATCGCACTACGCGGTTTATTCATCATCGATCCTGAGGGTGAATTAAAGTATTCTGTTGTAAATCACAACAACATTGGCCGAGACGTGGATGAAACTTTACGTGTTCTTCAAGCATTACAAACTGGCGGTCTTTGCCCAGCAAACTGGAAGCCTGGACAAGCTACATTGAACGTATAATTTGCACAAAACAGATAGACCTAACCTTTTAAAGTGTTAGGTCTTTTTAATAGGGGGATTATCTATGAAATTACGTGAACCAATGCCAGAGTTAACTGGGGCAACTGAATGGTTAAACGGTGAAGTGACAAGAGAAGACCTAATCGGAGAAAAACCAACATTGCTTCATTTTTGGTCGATTAGCTGCCATCTTTGTAAAGAAGCGATGCCGCAGGTAAATCAATTCCGTGATGATTTTAAGGACCAGTTAAATGTGGTTGCTGTTCATATGCCGCGTTCTGAAAACGACCTTAACCTAGATGAAATTAAACGAGTGGCAGCTGAGCATGGAATCAATCAACCGATTTTTGTCGACAGTGATCACAAGTTGACAGAAGCCCTTGAAAATCAATATGTACCAGCTTATTATGTATTTGATAAAGAAGGCAAGCTCCGCCATTTCCAAGCAGGCGGAAGCGGCATGAAGATGCTCGAGAAGCGTGTAAACCGAGTGTTGGATGAGTTGGAAAAAACAGAATAAAAAACGATCTAAGTGCTGTCCGTTATATTCAACGGGCAGCATTTTTATTTTTTTTCTTAACTGTAACCTTACCTCCTTTTAATCGTCGGTACTTATATATACCTAGCTTTAACCATTAGAGAAAAAAGGGGTGTCAGAAGTTGATAAAGCTAAAACGTTGGTTTCCTATCTTTTTCATTATCTTATTATTTTGGGTAACAGGGTGCAGTCCCAGCAGCGAAGATAAACGTGCAAAAATGAAAGAAAGTAATGATACAGTTATGGATTCAGCCCAATCTGGCAGTGGGGAGGAAGCAGACTTTTACTCGGGTGAAACAGAAAAGGCTGAAAAAAGTTCCGCAGCTGCAAATATAAAAATTCAAAACCAAATGGTTATTTATCAAGCGGATCTACAACTGCGAGTAAAGAAATTTGATCAGACTGTCCGTATCCTTGAAGAAAAAGTAATAAAATATGGAGGTTATATAGCAGAGTCCAATGTATCAAAAGAGGGCAACGAGCTGGTAAGTGGCAGCATTAAAATTAGAATACCACAAAAGCACTTTCAGACCTTTTTACATGATGCTGAGAGCCAAGCAGCAGAGGTTTTGCAAAGAAGCATAACCGGGCAGGATGTAACCGAGGAATATATTGATCTTGAGTCCAGATTAAAATCAAAAAAGGTGGTGGAAGAACGGTTACTCACTTTCATGAAAAGTGCAGTAAAAACAGAAGATTTATTGAAAATTTCTGCTGATTTAGCATCCGTACAAGAGGAAATTGAGATCATTGAAGGGAAGATGAAGTTTTTAGAAAACCAAACCTCCCTTTCGACGGTTAACATAACCCTTTACGAAAAAAGCGTAGTTGTACCTACAATTAATAAAGATAAATTAAATACTTGGGAGAAAACCAAAAAACAATTCATGAAAAGCATCAATATGTTATTAGTTGGTTTATCAGGCTTGGTTGTTTTTATCGTTGGTAACCTGCCAGTTCTAGCCATTTTATTTATTATAGTATTTTTTCTCCTTTACTATCTTAAAAAGAGGAAGTCCAGACAGGGGCAGGAATAAGAAGGGGTAGCTCTCTATATAAATCTGACGAATGATGCTAAAATGAAACATAATAAGATAATGATTTAACCGGGGGAGTTATATATGAAAAAAAGTTTCGCAGTCATTGGGCTTGGCCGATTCGGTGGAAGTATTTGCCGAACTCTTACCGATGAGGGGATGGAAGTTCTTGCTATCGATAAAAATGAAGAACGAGTAAATGAGTATGCAATGATTGCTTCTCATGCGGTTGTAGGGGATACAACAGACGAAGCTGTTTTGAAAAGCCTTGGGATACGTAACTTCGATCATGTGATTGTAGCTATTGGTGATGATATTCAATCAAGTATACTTACAACTCTTATTCTTAAGGAATTGGGTGTAGTGCGTATTACAGCTAAGGCTCAAAACGATTACCATGAAAAAGTTTTGAGGAAAATTGGAGCAGACAGTGTTGTTCACCCAGAAAGAGACATGGGAAAACGGATTGCTAACAATATGGCTTCGAGTAATGTGGTCGACTATCTTGAACTATCAGATGAACACAGTATCGTTGAAATTGTTGCGAATGGAAAACTTAGTGGTCATACGATTATGGATTTGGATATTCGCAAGAAATATGGTTTGAATATTGTCGCCATAAAAAGAGGAGAAGAAATTATTGTTTCTCCACAAGCCAAAGAAACTTTTCACGTTAATGATGTTTTAATCGTGATTGGAACCGACCAAGACATCAATCGATTTGAAAAAAAAGTACTAGAATAAGAAAAGCGGAAGCGCTCGAGGCGCTTCCGCTTTTCTTATTCTTACACTTCCATAATGATTGGTAAAATCATTGGTCTGCGCTTTGTTTTTTCGTATAGGAAAGGCGCTAATGTATCTGTAATTTCATTTTTAATTTCAGACCATTGGCTTGTCTTTCTTTCCATCACTTTATTTAAGTGCTTGGTGATTAGATTTTGAGCATCGTTAATTAAATCACCGGATTCTCTCATATAAACAAATCCTCGAGAAATTAGGTCAGGTCCTGAAGCAATTTTAAATTCCTTCATATTAATACTTACGACCACAACAACTAATCCTTCCTCAGAAAGAATTCTACGGTCACGTAAGACAATATTTCCAATATCGCCTACACCACTGCCGTCGATATAAACAGAACCTGATGGAATCTTTCCAGCAACCTGAGCAGTATCCTCAGAAAGAGCTAACACTTCACCATTGTCCATAATAAAACAATTTTCTTCTTGTACTCCGCAATCAACCGCGATCTTAGCGTGCATTCTTTGCATTCGATATTCACCGTGGATTGGCATAAAGAACTTTGGTCTAATTAAACGAAGCATTAGTTTTTGTTCTTCCTGTCCACCATGACCAGAAGTATGGATATTACTTAGTTTACCGTGAATAACTTCCGCGCCGGCTCTATAGAGCATATTTATCGTTCGACTCACACTAATTGTGTTCCCTGGAATAGGTGAAGATGAAAATACCACTGTGTCACCAGGAATGATTTGAATTTGTCTGTGTGTCCCATTAGCAATTCTTGAAAGAGCAGCCATAGCTTCGCCCTGACTTCCGGTACAAAGGATCGTAACTTTATCAGCAGGAAGACGGTTTATTTGATTCGCTTCAATAAAAGTCTCTTTAGGTGCATTAATATACCCTAATTCAAGTCCGATATTGATAGCTGCTTCCATGCTTCGGCCAAAAACCGCTACTTTTCTTCCGTATTCTACTGCTGCCTCTACCACTTGCTGCAATCTATGGATATTAGATGCAAAGGTAGCAAAAATAATACGTCCGTCCACTTTACGGAAAATATCATTGATGCTGTCGCCTACCCGACGTTCTGACATGGTGAATTCAGGTATTTCACTATTTGTACTATCTGATAGTAAACATAAAACGCCTTCCTTACCTATTTCAGCCATTTTGGTTAGATTGGCAGGTTCACCTACAGGGGTAAAATCAAATTTAAAATCTCCAGTATGGACAATTTGACCGGGCGGAGTTTTAACTACAATCCCATAAGAATCAGGAATACTGTGGGTGGTGCGGAAAAAAGTAACCGATGTTTTGCGGAATTTGATGATATCGTCTTCTTTGATGTCTATCAACTTAGCATTTCTTAATAAGCCGTGTTCCTCTAGTTTATTTTTAATTAATCCAAGAGCGAGTTTCCCACCATAAATTGGAACATTAATCTCGCGTAATAAATAGGGAATACCGCCAATGTGATCTTCATGTCCGTGTGTAACAAATAATCCTTTTATTTTATCTTGATTCTTAACCAAATAGGTATAATCAGGAATTACGTAATCAATACCTAATAGCTCATCCTCAGGAAATTTTATTCCGGCATCAATTAATATTATTTCATCCTGAAACTGAACCGCATACGTGTTTTTGCCAATTTCGCCTAAACCACCCAGGGCAAAAACCGCAGTTTGATCATTCTTAACAAATTTCATAAATTATCATTTCTCCAATACTTTATAGTCTTCATTTTGAAGTTCATATTTTAAATGAGCTCCCTTTACTTCTTGAACAAATTCAACATTAAACCCACGGTCGGCAATTTTTGAGCGGACATCTCTTACCGATTCTCCTTCAATAAATAGGGTTTTTGTATTCTCTCTGACTGGTACTTCTTTGATGTTTTCCTGATAATATACTTTAAATATCATTACAATTTCGCTCCTAACTGAATCATAACTTTTTCTATTATATAAAACATTTTCATCTTTTTCATTTATTTTCTTTGGAAACCGTTAGACTTATATGAAAAGTATGTAAAAAAGAATCGTTGTTTTTACAATTTACAATAACGAAGGAGCCCCTCGCAAGTTTGAAGGGCCCTAAAAAAATTTAGGCAATGGATTTCTTTCGCAGTAATTCTTTCCACTGTTTTAAAAGCTTCTTCCTTAGCTTCTTTAACATAGTGGATCATCTCCTTACCTCTTATTTTATACAATCCTTGTCCAATGTAAAGTAAGCGATGGCAGATTATTGAAGTTTTTTTAAAATAAGAGTATTTTTACTATATTATATGATGAAATTGCTGATTCAATCATGGTTAAACATGGAATTACATTGACAAATTATAAATTGACTTTTTTTAATATAAAGTTTAGTGTTTTAAAGAATAAAGAACTGTGGAGAGTACATTTTCACAGTTTAATGGATTCGATAAAAAGGAGTACATATTAAATGAAGAAAATTGTATTTTTTGACATAGACGGCACATTGCTCGATCATGATAAAAACCTACCCGAAAGCACGATAAAAGCCATCAATTTACTTAAGAAGAATGATGTATTTGTCGCAATTGCCACTGGCAGAGCTCCGTTTATGTTTGAAGGCCTGCGGAATGTACTTGGAATTGACTCCTATGTGAGCTTTAACGGTCAATTTGTGGTTTTTGAGAATGAAGTTATATATGAGAACCCTTTGAATGAAAATGAGCTTAATAAATTATTTAACCATACGAAGTCAAACAATCATCCATTAGTGTTTATGAATGAAAAAACAATGAAGGCAAGTGTTAAGCATCATCCATTTGTTGAAAAAAGCATGGGAAGCCTAAATTTCCCACATCCTGAAGAGGATGATTCTTTTTATGTCAATCGAAAAATGTATCAAAGCCTCCTTTTTTGTGAAAATAAAGATGAAAGTTTATATTTCTCTGACTATCCCCAATTTGATTTTATCAGATGGCATCCATATTCTGTCGATGTTTTACCAAAGGGTGGTTCAAAAGCAGAAGGAATAAAAAAAATGATCGAACGTTTGGGGTTTGAGTTGAAGGATGTATATGCATTCGGAGATGGTTTAAATGATTTAGAAATGTTGAAGGCAGTTGGAACAGGCGTTGCCATGGGAAATGGTGTCCCTGAAGCCAGAGAACTTGCAGATCTTATTACAAGCGATGTTTCCGAAGATGGTATCTGGAATGGGCTAAAAGAATTACAGTTAATATAAATTGAGAACCGACCCTAGGCAGGGGCCGGTTCTTTATACATCTGGAGCCCAAAATCAAGGGGCCTCCAGTTTGGTTACCTTTCGATGGTTATGGCTCCTTCGATTGGTTTTAACGGGTCTTCATGATTGATATAATCATAAAACATAACACCATTTAAATGATCGATTTCGTGTTGAAAGCAGATAGAAGGAAGTCCCTTTAAACGTAGTTTCACTTCTTCACCGTTAAGGTTTGTTCCCTTTACAGTAATCCTAGCATATCTTGGGACGTATCCTGGAATGGCTCTATCTACTGAAAGGCAGCCTTCACCAGCTTGTAAATACGACTTTTCAACAGAATGGCTGATAATTTTGGGATTAAATAATGCGTAACTATAAAGAGTGCCTGTGTCATCTGTAAGATGCACAGCTATCATCCGTTTTAGAACATTTATTTGCGGAGCAGCCAATCCAATTCCAGGGCGTAAACCAAATTGTACCGACTTTTCAGGATTTTGACTATTAATTACATATTCTAATAAGTTAAATAATATTTGTTTATCCTCTTCTGATGGCGGCATGGATACTTCTGCAGCCACTTTTCTAAGGGAAGGATGACCATCTCGAATGATATCTTCCATCGTAATCATGATTCCACTCACTCCTGTGCTTAAACTAAAATTATTAATAATAAATAGTCTATCAGACAATTGATAAAAAGTTAATATTTGATTCAGGTAACTGATTTGCAACCTTTTTTATGGGATATTGTATTGTCAAACAAACCAGGTGTCGATATAGTAGGAATTGGAATAGGCAGGAGGTTTATAATGTGTCATTAAAAGAAAAGTATTGTTTTATTTTATGTTTATCCGTTTTGATTGTTATTTTTGCTGGGTGTACGAAAGAAAAGTCTCCAGTCGAAAAAATGTATGATGTGTTAGAAAAAGTCGTTTCAGCCGAAAAAGAATTTGAGGAACAACAGAATCCCCTTGTTACACTTGAAAAAAAAGAAAAAGAAATTTATGACCAGATTATCAAACTTGGTATGAAAGAATATGCTCAAATCGTAAAACTTTCAGATGAAGCAATATTATTAGCCGATGAAAGAAAAGCGCTGATGGAGAAAGAAACCAACAGCATTAAAGAATCCCAGAAAGAATTTCTAAAGGCCAGGGATATTAAGGATAAATTAGAAGATCACGATTTAACGAAAGTAGCTAATGAACTATATGAGATAATGATGGAAAGATATAAAGCGCATGAAGCGTTATACCTAGAGTATAATGAAGCACTGAAAAATGATAAAGAATTGTATGAAATGTTTAAAAATAAAAATCTTCCACTTGAAGACCTTGAAGCACAGGTAAATAAGTTAAATGAAACGTATAAAAGAGTCTATAATGCCAATGAAAAATTTAATATGTTAACAGAACAATACAATGATAAAAAGTTGTCATTTTATAAACAAGCAGGGCTTAAATCAAGCAAATAAATATTATCTCATCAAAATAATCGGCTGAATAGGCCGATTTTTTGTATATTATAACAAATAAATTAAATGAGGTATTATATATAACAGATGTCAAAAAAAAGTAATACAGACGAAAAAATGTTTATAATATTAGCAATATGAACGTGGTGAAAAATATTAAAATATAGTATTTGACGTGCAAAAACTAATGATGTAAACTTAAAAAGTGTTAATAAATTGTATCAATGATGTTACATAAAATAGTGGTACAGAATAAGATGATGGTAAGGTGAAAGATATTTTGTTTTAACTTTTCGTTTATGTGAAAAACTATTTGAAAGTATTTTTCATGTACTATGCTTACCAAAATCGAGTGTAATATCAAGAGTTTATCCAAATGATAAAGAAAAATGGATGACATTGTCCATCTGTCTTTTATTCTTAAGTTTTTGGGTATTCTAACTTAGTGGATAATAATTAAAAAAATTAAGTTTTGAATTGAAAGGAAGAGGTGACCTAAATGGTTTCTAAAACTCAGAACGCCAAGCTTGATGCGAAGAAAACACTAGAAGTTGTAGAGGAACAATTTCAAACACTTCAAATTCTTAATGAAGTTGGTGAAGTCGTAAACGAAGCTGCGATGCCAGACCTTACAGATGAACAGCTTCAGGAATTAATGCGTCGTATGGTTTATACACGAATTCTTGACCAGCGCTCTATCTCTTTAAATCGCCAAGGAAGATTAGGATTCTACGCTCCAACTGCAGGACAAGAGGCATCTCAATTAGCTTCACAGTTTGCGTTAGAAAAAGAAGATTTTATCCTACCGGGATATCGTGATGTTCCACAAATTATCTGGCATGGATTACCTTTATACCAAGCCTTTTTATGGTCCAGAGGTCATTTTGAAGGTGGACAAATTCCTGAGGGCGTTAATATAGCTATCCCGCAAATCATTATCGGTGCACAGTATGTTCAGACAGCTGGTGTAGCACTAGGAATGAAAAAGCGTGGAGTAAAAGCAGTTGCAATTACGTATACAGGTGACGGTGGTACATCTCAAGGGGATTTCTATGAAGGAATGAATTTTGCAGGCGCATATAAAGCTCCAGCTATCTTTATTGCTCAAAATAACCGTTTCGCAATCTCAACTCCTGTTGACAAGCAAACGGCTGCCAAAACTCTGGCTCAAAAAGCAGTTGCAGCAGGTATTCCTGGTATTCAAGTTGACGGTATGGATCCTTTAGCGGTATATGCTGCAACTCGTGATGCACGTGAGCGTGCAATTAATGGTGAAGGCCCAACATTCATTGAAACATTAACTTACAGATATGGTCCTCATACCATGGCTGGTGATGATCCAACTCGTTATCGTACAGCAGACCTTGACAATGAATGGGAAAAGAAAGATCCATTAGTACGTTTCCGTAAATTTCTTGAAAATAAAGGGTTATGGACGGAAGAAAAAGAAAATGAAGTAATCGAACAAGCGAAAGAAGACATTAAAGAAGCAATTAAAAAAGCTGATGCAGCGCCTAAACAAAAGGTAACTGATTTAATGTCATTTATGTATGAAGAAATGCCGCAAAACTTAAAAGAGCAATATGAAATATATAAAGAAAAGGAGTCGAAGTAAGCTATGGCTCAAATGACAATGATTCAAGCAATTACAGATGCATTGCGTGTGGAATTAAGCAATGATCCGAATGTATTAGTATTCGGTGAAGACGTGGGTGTAAACGGTGGTGTTTTTCGTGCAACCGAAGGGTTGCAAACTGAATTTGGCGAAGATCGTGTTTTTGACACGCCACTTGCTGAATCAGGAATCGGCGGATTAGCGGTCGGTCTTAGTTTACAAGGTTTTCGCCCTGTTCCAGAAATTCAATTCTTCGGTTTCGTTTATGAAGTAATGGATTCAATTTCTGGTCAGGCAGCTCGTCTTCGTTATCGTACCGGAGGCAAATTTAATGCTCCAGTAACATTTCGTTCGCCATTTGGAGGCGGCGTACATACACCTGATATGCACGCAGACAGTTTAGAAGGACTTATGGCGCAACAGCCTGGCTTAAAGGTTGTTATTCCATCAACTCCATATGATGCTAAAGGACTTCTCATTTCATCAATCCGTGATAATGACCCAGTTATTTTCCTTGAGCATATGAAGTTATACCGTTCGTTCCGTCAAGAAGTTCCAGAAGGTGAATATACAATTCCACTAGGAAAAGCCGAAGTAAAACGTGAAGGAACTGATATTACTATCGTTACTTATGGAGCAATGGTTCACGAGTCATTAAAAGCAGCAGAGGAACTAGAGAAAGAAGGTCATTCTGCAGAAGTTATTGACTTAAGAACAGTAAGTCCAATTGATATTGAAACGATTATTGCTTCCGTTGAAAAAACAGGTCGTGCGATCGTTGTTCAAGAAGCTCAAAAACAAGCAGGAATTGCTGCAAACGTTGTTGCTGAAATTAACGACCGCGCAATCCTAAGCTTAGAAGCACCTGTATTGCGTGTGGCCGCACCTGATACCATTTTTGCATTCCCGCAAGCGGAAGCTGCATGGCTGCCGAATTATAAGGATGTAATTGAAACAGCTAAAAAAGTTTTAACATTTTAATTAAATACGTAATTGGCCGTTCTAATTACTATAATTTCGATGCTCAAAAATACATGTAATTTAGGAGGATGAATCCTAGTGTCATTTCAATTTAAAATGCCTGACATCGGTGAAGGTATTCATGAAGGCGAAATTGTTAAATGGTTTGTAAAGCCAGGCGACAAAGTTCAAGAAGATGATGTACTTTGCGAGATTCAAAATGATAAAGCAGTGGTAGAAATTCCGTCCCCAGTTGAAGGGTCAGTTCTTGAAGTACTAGTAGGAGAAGGAACTGTCGCTACAGTTGGACAGGTTTTAGTCACTTTTGATGCCCCAGGGTATGAAAACCTACAATTTAAAGGCGATGAACATGCTGATGAACCGAAACAAGAAGAAAAAGCAGCAGTATCAACTCCTGCACCTGAGGTTAAACAAGATGCAGCACCACAACCAGCAGCAGTAGCAGTGGCACCACAAGCAGCTGTTGATCCAAATCGTCGGATTATTGCTATGCCATCTGTTCGTAAATATGCCCGTGAAAAAGGCATTAGTATCAATTTAATAGCTGGAACAGGAAATAATGGACGGATACTGAAGGGTGATATTGATCTCTTTGTAAGCGGTGGAGCAGCACCTTCGCCACAAGCTGCGACAAATGTAGCTGTAGAGGTTGAAACAGCTAAAGTGGAGGCACCGCAAACAACAGCCTTAGCTATTCCACAAGGTGAATATCCAGAAACTCGCGAGAAAATGAGTGGGATCAGGAAGGCAATTGCCAAAGCAATGGTTAACTCCAAACACACTGCTCCTCACGTTACATTAATGGATGAAATCGATGTAACTAAACTTGTTACACACCGGAAGAAATTCAAAGAAGTGGCAGCTGCTAAAGGCATTAAGCTTACCTTCTTACCATACATCGTTAAAGCATTAACAAGTGCATTACGTGAATTCCCAGCTTTAAATACTTCACTTGATGATGCTACTAGTGAAATCATTCATAAACATTATTATAATATCGGAATTGCAGCAGACACTGAAAAAGGATTGCTAGTTCCAGTAGTAAAAGATGCAGACCGTAAGTCAGTATTCTCAATTTCAAATGAAATTAATGAATTAGCTGTAAAAGCCCGTGACGGCAAACTTGCACCTAACGAAATGAAGGGCGCATCTTGTACAATTTCAAACATCGGTTCAGCTGGCGGGCAATGGTTTACACCAGTTATTAACCATCCTGAAGTAGCAATTTTGGGCGTTGGCCGGATTGCAGAAAAACCAATCGTTAGAAACGGTGAAATTGTTGCTGCACCGGTTTTAGCACTTTCATTAAGTTTTGACCACCGCATGATTGACGGTGCAACAGCACAAAATGCATTAAATCATATTAAACGTTTATTGAACGATCCAGAACTATTGTTAATGGAGGCGTAATAAAATGGTCGTAGGAGATTTCCCAATTGAAACAGATACTATAGTCATCGGAGCAGGCCCAGGGGGATATGTTGCAGCTATTCGTGCAGCGCAGTTGGGACAAAAAGTGACAATTGTTGAAAAAGAATATGTTGGCGGCGTTTGTTTAAATGTAGGATGTATCCCTTCTAAAGCATTAATTTCAGCAGGTCACCGCTATGAAACAGCGATGCATTCTGAAACCTTCGGGATTACTGCTGAAAATGTAAAAGTGGATTTCACAAAAGTTCAAGAGTTTAAATCAGGAATTGTAAATAAATTAACTGGCGGCGTTGAAGGATTATTAAAAGGAAACAAAGTAAACATTGCCCGTGGTGAAGCATATTTTGTCGATGGCAATACGCTGCGTGTAATGGATGAAAATTCAGCGCAAACTTATACCTTTAAAAATGCCATTATTGCTACTGGATCCCGTCCGATTGAGTTACCCGCCTTTAAATATTCAAAACGTGTTTTGAATTCTACTGGGGCACTTAACTTAAATGAAATCCCTGAAAAAATCGTCGTTATCGGCGGAGGCGTAATCGGGATTGAGCTTGGCGGTGCATACGCAAACTTTGGCAGTCAGGTTACCATTTTAGAAGGTGCAGAAGAAATATTAGGTCTTGGTGTTTTTGATAAGCAAATGGCTGCTCTCGTAAAACGAAGCATGAAGAAAAAAGGTGCAGAGTTCTTTACAAAGGCGTTTGCCAAGGGCGTTGAAGAAACTGAAAATGGTGTGGTAGTAACGTTCGAAACAAAAGGCGAAGAAAAGAAAATCGAAGCAGATTATGTTTTTGTAATGGTAGGACGACGTCCTAACACTGATGAAATGGGCTTAGAACAAGTTGGTGTTAAATTAACTGAACGCGGTCTAATTGAAATTGACAAGCAATGCCGCACAAATCTTAGCAATATTTATGCTATAGGTGATGTTGTTGCTGGCCCTCAATTGGCACATAAAGCTTCATATGAAGCTAAAATTGCCGCAGAGGCAATTGCTGGTCACACCTCTGAAATTGATTACTTAGGTATTCCTGCTGTGGTCTTCTCTGATCCTGAATTAGCTTCAGTTGGATATACAGAAGCCCAAGCAAAAGAAGAAGGAATTGTTGTAAATGCGGCTAAATTCCCATTTGCAGCTAATGGTCGTGCATTATCACTCGACAGTGGTGATGGATTCATGAAATTAATTACTCGTAAAGAGGATGGACTTGTCATCGGAGCGCAGATTGCCGGCACAAATGCATCAGATATGATTGCAGAATTGGGACTTGCGATTGAAGCTGGAATGTCTGCTGAAGATCTTGCCATGACTATTCATGCTCATCCTACACTTGGAGAAATCACAATGGAAGCGGCGGAAGTTGCCTTAGGAAGCCCAATCCATATTATGAAATAATTCATAAATATATAGTCCTTTTCGTTAACTAACGGAAAGGACTTTTACTATTTTTACCGAATTGTATTTATACAAAGATAAAAGCAAAAAAATCCTTGTCAACTTAAAAATAAAATATATCTCTCGCTTTTAGAACATATACTTAAGAACGAGCATTCTAAAAAGAAGTGAATGTATTAAGAGTGGTGATAAATATGAGGGTCTATATTGTTGTGATACTGCAATTTATCATTTGGAGCGGATATACATTTATTGAATGGTTATCAAAGCATGACCAGCTAATTTATAAAGTCATTATGTTTTTTGTGTTCTTTTATTTAGCATTTTTAATAGGAAACCAGGTCACAAAATCAGTGCGTAAAACGCTTTTTATCACTACTTTAAGCCTTGTTATATATACTTCGATTCACTATACAATGGAATTGTTTATTCACTAAAAAAAGCCCCAAAAGGAGCTTTTTTTATTTACGGGGATAATAATACATGATTCTCTCATTAAAAAGGTGGAGTTCCCCTTGCAGCTTTTTCGCAAGGTATTTACAAAATTCATTCGCTTTACCCTTATCTCCATAGGTAGATTGTTCGGGTAAAGTAACTTGTATGTATGTTTGTTCTAGTTCTTGTCCTTCTTCATTTCGAATAGTTTCCTGGTCTACACCTAATAAAATGGCATAGTAGCGGTCATCGTTAGAGTGTAAATAGAACCATTTTCCGTCCGCTTCTGATGTTTCTTTAATTACATAGGGAAAAGCTGATTCTCCATATTGCCAACCTATTTGATTACCAGTTTTTGTAGTGTTATTTTTATACTCATGAAATAATTCTTTAACTTCTTCAATTGTTACTGTTTGTTTAGCAGATGAAGGCACTAGCTTAATATATGCATTAACAGCCATCATCATTCCCCCCTAATAGTCCATTATATATGCCTCTCTATTCTAGCATTTAATAAAATCTTATGACAACTATAGCTTTAAATAAAAGTAGAAGTTTTCTTGTTTCTTTAGGAAAAATGAATTATAATAATATTCTAAACATTCTTAGAAAAAGGGAGGAGCCTTATGGAATTATTTGATAAGCTCTATGATGAACATGAAAATGCGAAGGTAAGGTTTATTGGATTTGCAACCGAACATACCCGTTATGATTTCGGCATAATTTTCACCAACATGTTTTTCGGCAAACCTCTAGTTGTCTGCATGCAGACTGGCCGTTCCACTCTCCTCGACCCAAAAGACATCGAAGATATTGATTACCTTCAAACCGTATTCCGTATCCCTGATCAACAGCAAGCAGCAGATTTAGCAGAGTTTTTCAGCGAAACACTACCAACCATCCCGTTTGAGACTCAGTACGAATAATTTATCAAGAGAAGGCCCAATAGGGTCTTTTTTATTATTATTTTTTTAAATGTGACATACAATTTAGGCTTGATATTTCTAATGTGATATATTATTATTGCATTAATGATATATAAATACTTCGTTTTGTGATTATTCAATAATGAAAAGGGGGTTGAACAAATGGGTACTTTAGTTTGTCAAACTTGTAACTCTACTATTGATCATTTTGAAGATGAAAAAGTAACGGTGCTTTATTCTAAATGCAAATGTTGCGAGGATCATCATACAGAGGAAGATTTATAATAACTAAACATAAATTAAAACAGGATTCCGATATCGGAATCCTGTATTTTTGTTGTTTTATTTTATTGCCTTGTATTCTTTAATGACAAGAATTGACTTAATTTCATCATCTTCTGGACCTTGTACAGGTAAACCTGCCTCAAGGTTTTTTCGAATGTAATGGAGGTTTTCCTTAGTAATAATCTCACCAGGAATAAAAATTGGGATACCGGGTGGGTATACCATAATAAATTCTGCAATAATTCTTCCTTCAGATTCTTCAAAAGGAATAACTTCTGTTTCAGAATAAAACGCATCCCTTGGTGTTAAGGCCAGGACAGGAATTTCAGGAAGAAGAACTTCAACAGGTTCAATTCTTTCGGTGCGATGTTTACACTCATCTGCCAAATCTTTTAAGGCATTAATTAACAAGTCGGCTTCCACTTCTGTGTCTCCAAGCGTGATGATACAAAGAATGTTATAAAGATCAGAAAGTTCCACTTCAATATTGTGTTTTTCTCTTAACCATTTTTCAACATCGTATCCAGTTAATCCTAGTTCTTTAACTGAAATGATAAGCTTGGTTGGATCATAATCAAAGGTAGCTTCTGACCCTAGAATTTCCTCACCGATACAATGCAGATTTTCAATCTCATTAATTCTTTTCCGCATGGATTGCGCTAAATTGATGGTTTTATCGATCAAATCCCTTCCTTTCGTAGCCAATTGCTTCCGAGCGACATCAAGTGATGCCAGTAATAAATACGAAGTGGAGGTAGTAGTAAGCATGCTTAGAATTGACTGAACATGTTTTGCGGAAACAAGTCCTTCTTTCACATTTAGAATCGAGCTTTGAGTCATCGATCCACCTAGTTTGTGGACGCTAGTAGCCGCCATATCTGCACCGGCTTGCATAGCTGAAAGTGGAAGGTCATCATGGAAATGAATATGAACACCATGGGCTTCGTCAACAAGAACAGGAATATGATAGGAATGAGAAATTTCAACAATCTTTTTTAAATCTCCGGAGATGCCAAAATATGTTGGGTTGATTACTAAAACAGCTTTGGCGTCAGGATGTTGCTCTAGAGCCCTTCCTACTGCATCAGGTGTTATTCCGTGAGAAATTCCTAATTCCTTATCAATCTCAGGCTGGATAAATACAGGGATGGCACCAGAAAAGACAATAGCAGACATAATTGACTTATGAACATTTCTTGGAACGATAATCTTATCATCTGGACCACATACAGCCATAATCATGGCAATGATTGCTCCGCTTGTCCCTTGTACTGAAAAAAATGTTCGATCAGCTCCGAAGGCTTCGGCTGCTAAATCCTGAGCCTGCTTAATGATTCCTTTTGGCTGATGAAGGTCATCTAGTGGACCAATATTAATTAGGTCAATAGACAGGGCGTTATCACCGATAAAGTTTCGAAACTCAGGGTCAATCCCAGCTCCTTTTTTATGACCAGGAATATGAAATTGAATTGGGTTCTTTTTCGCATGTGCTAATAAACCGCTAAATAGCGGTGTTTGATTTTGAGACAATTTATAACCACACCTCTTTATAAAAAATACTCTAATTATGTCATCCAAAAACATAAAAACAAAGGAATTATAGCACTAATACCGTTCATTGCAAAGAAATAAATGTTTTTACTGAGTCGGTTTACGATAGTTTCCCATTTAAAAAGGAAAATTACCCTAAAGAGACGAAATAACAAATAGAAGTTTTTAGGAGGGGTTAAAATGGAATGGAAAACACGTGTTACTGAATTATTAAATATACGATTTCCTATTGTTCAAGGGGGTCTAGCTTATTTAGCCTATTCTGAATTGGCCGCAGCGGTATCAAATGCCGGAGGTCTTGGTCAAATCACAGCTATGTCTTTAGGTGAACCTGAACAGCTAAGAGCCGAAATACGAAAGGTGAAGCAGAGGACGAAAAATCCTTTTGGGGTTAATTTTGCGATTGGACAGCATGGGAGGCCATTTGCTGATCTTCTCCAAGTGGCTATTGATGAAAAGGTCCCGGTTGTTTCAATGACAGGAGGGAATCCTGCCCCCATATTTGAACAATTAAAAGGTACGCAGATTAAAACACTTGTCCTTGTAGCGGCAAGAAGACAGGCTGTCAAAGCAGAAGAACTCGGTGCAGATGCAGTTATGGTCGTCGGTCAAGAAGGGGGAGGCCACCTAGGACGAGATGATGTCGGCACGCTTGTTTTAGTTCCTCAAGTCGTAGATGCCGTTTCTATACCTGTTATTGCATCAGGGGGAATAGGTGATGGCAGAGGGCTCATGGCAGCCCTTAGCTTAGGTGCTGAAGGGATTGAAATGGGTACGAGATTTATTGCGACTAAGGAATGTGTTCATGCAAACGAGATATATAAGAAGACTTTAGTGGAAGGAAATGAATCTGGAACGGTTGTCATCAAGAGAACTCTAGGAACTCCCGCCAGGGCACTTGCTAACAGCTGGACAGAAAAAATTCTTGAGTTAGAAAAAAACAATGAAGGTTATGATCAGTTAAAAGATTTCATTAGTGGAATGGCTAACCAACGCTACATTTATGATGGTGTCCCTGATGAAGGCTTTGCATGGGCAGGACAAGTGATGGGATTAATTAAAGATGTCCCTTCGGTTCATGAGTTATTCAATCGAATGATGAAAGATGCTGAACAAATTCGTGCAAAGTGGGGAAATTAAATGTATGATTCATTTTAGTTAAAATAGTTAGTAGGTGAAAGAATGGAATACCAATATCCCATTGATTATCATTGGAGCACAGATGAAATTGTTGATGTAATTGCATTTTTTGAAACCATTGAGAAGGCGTATGAAAACGGAATTGAACGTGATGCTGTAATGAAGGCGTATCGTCGATTTAAAGAAATTGTCCCAAGCAAGGCGGAAGAAAAAACTATTTGTGGTGAATTTGAAGAAATGAGTGGTTATTCGTCCTATCGGACCATAAAAAAAGCAAAAGAGTCTTCATCTGGGGATAAAATTAAAATGAAATAAAAAGAAGCTCCCGAACTATTTGGTCTGGGAGCTTCTTCTTATTATTTTTTATTAAGAGAGATTTTATAAAGTGTGGCTACTTTATTAAAAACGTCCTCAATTTGTTGTATTAGCCCATCTGAACCTAATTGGATGACTTGTTCCCTGTTGATTGTATAGCCGCATAACAATTCTGCTTTCTTTACGTTTTGCAGCCGATCAAACAGCGAATGAAGATCATCCTTTGTTAGTTGACGGTGTTCAATTGCTTCTGGTTTTGTATGATCAAGAGACCAAACAAAATCTTTTGGTGTATCTTTGAAAATTTTAGTGATTTTTTTTGAAAACCTTTCAGCAATCTTATCTTTTTGGGGTGCTTCATAAATTACGGCAAACCATATAAATAAATGGGTATTCCACAAGCCAATTTGAAAATGCGGAAGCATTTTATAACCTCGAGGGCTGTTTGAAAATGCGACCCAAGTATCCTTTGGTGGATTAATAGTGCGCCTTGCATGTTTGGCGACATGAACAAACATTTCATCATCTGTTAATACAGATATTGTAGGGGCAAAGTATTCTCCCAAATCTTCTAATTTTGGACGAATTGTTTCTTTAAGAGCTGCCATTCTAGCCTCTAAACCATCTATTAAAAAAACATCAAAATCCTCATTTGTAAATCCCTTAAAGCTCATAAACTAAACCTCCACAAAACAATTGTACTTAATTGTAGCATACCACTTACCAGACGAGTAGTGAGATGCTTTCTAGGTTAAAGCACATATTTGTTGCAACATATCTCCCTGACTCATATTATACAGTAAAAAAATAATCTGAAAAAATAGTTAAATTTAGGAAGGGGAGGAGAAACGTGAAACAACTTATGAATACCTCACTTAAAAAAGCAGGCGAAAAGGAAAGAACTGCAGTTTTGCGATTGGAAATGGATTATGAATTAGCTACATTATTCGAAGCGATTGAGGAAAAGAACGAGAAAAAAATGAAGGATTGCAAACAAAAATTAGAAAAAATCCGCCAAGAATTATTACGATTAAAAGCCCTTTGATAAATAAGACGGTTTTTTTTTATCCAAGGAGAAATAAATAAGAATGAATCGAAATAGAATATATCCTGAACTTATCTAAAACGAACTCCAGCAAAAAAGAGGGGGGTTCGTTTATTATTGCCCTTTACTATAATTGGAACTTATAATACGCCAAAAAGTTGCTGTGTTACATCAATTTGATTAAGCTAAAGGTACATCATCTAATTTGTCCGGCATCATACTACATACATGAAAACTAATGAAGAAATAAGATATTTGGAGGAGAATTATGAACTGGGATCAAATTTATGCTCATGCAAAGGAATGGGTAAATGAGGCAGGGGTTAAAATCAGGTTATCTTTTAATGAAACATTAAATATTGAAACAAAAACGAATGCTAATGATCTTGTAACAAATATCGATAAAGAAATTGAGCAATTTTTTATTAGTAAAATTAGAGAAGTGTATCCAGATCATAAAATAATGGGCGAAGAGGGATTTGGTGATTCACTTGATAATCTTGAGGGAATTGTTTGGATGATTGATCCAATCGATGGGACGATGAATTTCGTCCATCAACAAAGAAATTTTGCTATTTCCCTTGGCGTGTATGAAAATGGTGTTGGAAAGATCGGACTCATATATGATGTCGTACATGACGAATTGTATCATGCTAAAAGAGGAAAGGGGGCCTATTTAAATGAAAAGCCTCTAAATGTACTAAAGGAAACAACCGTTAAGGAATCCATCATCGCACTCAATGCCACATGGGTGATGGAAAATCATCGTATCGATCACAATTTAATGATTCCTCTTGTTAAAGCAGCGAGAGGAACAAGGTCTTATGGTTCTGCTGCGCTCGAAATGGTTTTTGTTGCAACAGGAAGAGTGGATGCCTATATTTCCATGCGTTTATCACCATGGGATATTGCTGCTGGGGCAGTAATAATCGAAGAACTAGGTGGTATAGTGACAAATTTATGGGGAGATAAGCTGAATTTCCTTTCGCAGGATTCATTATTAACAGCTAAACCTGGCCTCCACCAATCAATCTTAAAGGATTACTTAAAAGAGGGAAAATGGTAAAAAAGAAGCCAATCGAGGCTTCTTTTTATAACTCACCGTTCTCGCGCATTTTTCTTTTTGTTTTAAAGCCCATTCCCATTATTACAATAATTGCAACGAAACAACCGATTGCTCCTATTAAGCTTTTTTCGCTTATTGCGATTCCAATCCCCATTATACTTGTGGCTGCAAGGATGGCATACACAAGTAAAGGCCACTTCACATTTTTCATTATTTTATCCCCCTTTATCATTGAAATACAGCTAGTTAAAGGCCCACTGTTTTAAGTATATTTTTATTCTACAATAAAATGGTTAGGGGTTTCCACTTTATTTGTGGTATAATGTTTTAGTTATAAATGAGAAACTATAAATAGTTTTATTTTTAAAATATAGGTAGGAGTGGAATTGTTTGAAATTAAGAGATGATATACGTAATATTGCAATTATTGCCCACGTTGACCACGGTAAAACAACTTTGGTTGACCAATTGTTAAAACAGTCAGGTACATTTCGTACTAATGAACATGTAGAAGAACGTGCAATGGATTCAAATGATTTAGAAAGAGAACGCGGAATTACCATTTTGGCGAAAAACACAGCTATTCAATACAAAGATAAACGAATTAATATATTGGATACTCCGGGACACGCTGATTTTGGCGGAGAAGTTGAACGGATTATGAAAATGGTTGATGGTGTATTGTTAGTAGTTGATGCCTATGAAGGCTGTATGCCACAAACTCGTTTTGTTCTTAAAAAGGCATTAGAGCAGAAGTTAACTCCTATTGTTGTTGTCAATAAAATTGACCGTGACTTTGCACGACCTGCAGAGGTAATTGATGAAGTGATCGATTTGTTTATCGAACTTGAAGCAACTGAGGATCAACTTGAATTCCCAGTTATCTACGCTTCAGCGATTAATGGTACAGCAAGTACAAACCCTGAAAAGCAAGATGAAAATATGCAATCCTTATATGATGCGATTGTTGAATATATCCCTGCCCCTGTTGATAATCATGAAGAGCCGTTGCAATTCCAAGTTGCCCTTCTTGATTATAATGATTATGTTGGCAGAATTGGAATCGGTCGTGTTTTCCGCGGTACGATGAACGTGGGTCAACAAGTAGCACTGATGAAGTTAGACGGTTCAGTTAAGCAATTCCGGGTCACAAAGATTTTCGGTTTCTTTGGATTAAAACGCCAAGAAATAGAAGAAGCCAAAGCCGGCGACTTAATTGCTGTTTCAGGAATGGAAGATATAAATGTGGGTGAGACAGTTTGTCCTGTTGAACATCAGGAAGCCCTGCCAATTTTAAGAATCGATGAGCCAACATTACAAATGACTTTCGTCGTAAACAACAGCCCATTTGCCGGTAGAGAAGGCAAATATTTAACTTCAAGGAAGATTGAAGAAAGACTTCGTTCTCAATTGCAAACTGACGTAAGTTTACGTGTTGATAACACGGATTCACCTGATGCTTGGATCGTTTCTGGCCGTGGTGAGCTCCATTTATCAATTCTTATTGAAAACATGCGCCGTGAAGGTTATGAACTTCAAGTTTCAAAGCCGGAAGTTATTGTCAAAGTTATTGACGGTGTACGCTGTGAGCCAGTTGAAAGAGTTCAAATAGATGTCCCAGAAGAACATACTGGTTCAGTAATGGAATCCATTGGTGCCCGTAAAGGCGAAATGATTGACATGATTAACAATGGTTCAGGTCAAGTACGCTTAATCTTTAATGTACCTGCACGTGGATTAATTGGTTACACAACCGAGTTCTTAACAATGACTCGCGGTTATGGAATTATTAATCATACCTTTGACAGCTATCAGCCAATGTTACCAGGTCAAGTCGGCGGAAGACACCAGGGTGTTCTAGTGTCAATGGAATCAGGAAAAGCTTCGACTTATGGTATCATGCAAGTTGAAGACCGCGGAACCATTTTCGTTGAGCCAGGTACGGAAATTTACGAGGGTATGATCGTTGGCGAAAACACTCGTGAAAATGATATCACCGTAAATATTACAAAAATGAAACAAGCGACAAATGTTCGTTCAGCTAACAAAGATCAAACATCTGTAATTAAAAAACCGCGTATTATGACATTAGAAGAGTCATTAGAATATTTAAATGATGACGAATATTGTGAGGTTACTCCAGAATCGATTCGTCTTCGTAAAAAAATTCTTGATAAAAACGAACGTGAAAGAGCAGCTAAAAAGAAAAAATATGCTGAACAGAGTTAAGTAAAAGGAGTGCAAGAAGATGGAAGGATTCTCTCCTAGTCTTAGATTTTTCATTGAACTAACAGATGTAAAAACTGCTGTGTGGTTACAGTATTTATATATTGTAATTTTAGCGGCAATTGTATATAAGTTAGGCTTTGCAAAAAAACTGCCTCTTTTGAAAAATATCGTGATCTATATTTGCCTTTTAATTGGATGCTTTGTAATGCTTATTTTTTCTTATGCCTTACCAATTGCAGAAGGACTTGCAGGTGCGGCGGTGTTATTGATCATCTATAAAATACGCTTACATCAAACGAAAAAGGATCAGGCTGAAGCGAAATAACGGGGGTTTAATTAAATGAAATCCGTACAGGATACACTATATAATTGGCTTACTATTAAGGTTGTATGCGACGCAAGGCCTGATGACACTGCAGCACGAGATACACTAAACCTTTTTGAAGATATGATAGCTGAACTTCACCTCTCAAACATTGAGGTAACAAAAGATGATGTCATGTATTATGTTTCCTATCAACAAGGAGAAGAAACTAAAAAAACTCGTTATCCTCAGGAATTAATTGAGGTTATGCTAAACCAAATCAATCAAGAGCCAGAAAAGTACGAGAATTACCCAATCGAAGAAGAATAAAAAAACCATCATGTTCATTCCACTTTGGAATGAGCATGATGGTTTTTTCTTGTCAGCTCCAGCGCCTAGGGACGCTACCGCTTTTCGTTTTACCAATCATCTTCTTCAGATTTCGCACGATATAATCGGAAATTGCCTGTTTCAAATCTGGCATTTGTTTTTTCAGTTATTCTTGTCTTACATTGTTTACACATATATGTATGGATGGGACGATTACGTAGACGCTTGGCCTCAAACGATTCATCTTCAATCGCTTCAATTTTATCGCAAATTACGCATTTAACTCTCATTAAGACACCTCTTTAACTATTTCTAATAACCGACTGTTTCCTCTAGTATATCATGGCAGAAAGTTTGAATGTAATCAATTGGTTTAATTTGATGAAAGCATGGGATAGTAGTAATATGAGAATATCTGTTTTTTAACAGGGTGAAGGAATAAGTAAAGGGGATGTTTTAATGGCAAACCAAGTGGAACCAAAGCTAATCAAGCCTTTATATGATGAACTGCAAAAGGAACGGTTCGTGACAGTGGCAACCGTAGATCATGAATCAGGGGGCCCAAATATTAGTTCTATTTCTTGGGTATTAGCAAAAGATGAAAGTACCATTTATTTTGCGGTGGATAATCGTTCCAGAATTCTTGAGAATTTAATTAATAACAATCAAGTCGTTATTAATATAATTGCTAATGAATCTACATACGCAATTCATGGGACAGCCCAAATAATAGAAGAGAGACTTAAAGACGTACCATTAAAGCTGGCTTTGATACAAGTAGCCATAACAGCAGTAAGGGATGTTATGTTTTATGGATCTAAAATAGTCTCTGAAGTTCAATATGATAAAACATATGATAAAAACGCTGCCCAGAAGTTAGACAATCAAGTTATGGAGGCAATGAGAAAAGCTTAGGAATCCCTAAGCTTTTCTCATTTTTATTTATAGTGATTAGATTGGTCTTCTTGTTCCTTTTCTAGTTTCTTTTTATCCTTTTCAGGAAGCTTTTTATCAGGTTTTTCGGTAGCATTTTTAGGGCTTGGAGTAATTAAGTCTCCTGGTATCTCAGGCATTAATCGACCGGCTACATCTGCTAGCTCCTCCATAATACCCTGTATTGGTCTGCCCTTATTAATATCTGTTTGTATTTCTTTTAAACGCTGTGTTGTATCAGCGTCAGCAACAACAACTGCTTTTGCTCCGTACGGATCCTTTTTTAAGCTTTCGGCTACAGAATATTTTATGGATCCAACTTGGGAACGATCAATTTTCGCATTTACATCAATTCCGACAATCGCGTATCTTCCTAATACCACTGCAGTTGCATCGTTAACATTTGGGATACTTGTCGCCAGCCTAACTAAACGTTTGGAGATTTCCTGCCCCGTTTTTCGGTCAACACTTTCAATGTAGCTGTTTTTTACCTTAACATATGATGCGTTCTCATTGTTTGTTAGTTCCTTTTTTGTACTGCAGCCGGCTAGAATCAGACATAACGCAGTAATAATCAAGGTTTTCTTCATTGTATTATCCACCTCCGCATTACTTATAAATAATTGAAATTAAGCCTCTTCCTCCGAATTATTGAATGGTCTCACTAACATTTATTGTGCGGAACTCCTTCTATCTTTATTCCAATAAACATATATTTTACCAAAGTCCAATCTAGCAAAAGGGTTGTTCCGCAATTTAACAAACCTAACAACAAGGAAAGCAGGAGGCGTTGCTTTGAGTAAGATATACGTGTTAGATACAAATGTTTTGTTACAAGACCCGTATTCCCTCTTCTCCTTTGAAGATAATGAAGTTGTTATTCCTGCAGTGGTTCTTGAAGAAGTGGACTCAAAGAAAAGATATATGGATGAAGTTGGGAGAAACGCAAGACATGTTTCGAGATTAATTGATGGCCTAAGGGCCTCAGGAAAACTCCACGAGAAAATACCGCTTGAAAACGGTGGAACCATCAGAATTGAATTGAATCATCGTACCTTTCATGAGCTTCAGGATATATTTGTTGAAAAAACAAATGATAATCGTATTCTAGCTGTGGCAAAAAATTTATTTTTAGAAGAACAAACAAAGGAAAATGGAAAGGCAGTCATTCTTGTTAGTAAGGATGCCCTAGTTAGGGTAAAAGCAGATGCCATAGGTTTAGATGCTGAAGATTTTTTAAATGACCGTGTTGTAGAAATCGATCATATTTACACAGGTTTTTTTGAAGTATTTCTGCCAATAGAATTACTAGGTCGTTTTTATGAAAAAGGGGAGTTAAATCTTTCTGAGATCGCCAATCACCCATTTTATCCAAACCAATTTCTAGTAATGAAAGATGCTCTTGGTAGTTCTGCTTCAGCGATAGGAATGGTAGATAAAACGAGTAAGAAGGTAAAAAAATTAGCATTAAACCAAGAGCATGTTTGGGGGATCCATTCAAGAAATGTACAACAAACCATGGCAATTGAATTATTACTTCGTAAGGATATTCATCTTGTTACATTAACGGGGAAGGCAGGCACAGGGAAAACGCTTCTTGCATTAGCCTCAGGATTAATGCAAACGGAAGATTTCAGGGAATATAAAAAACTATTAGTGGCTAGACCAATTGTACCTGTGGGAAAAGACTTAGGATTTTTACCGGGAGAAAAACAAGAGAAATTAAGACCATGGATGCAGCCAATCTTTGATAATCTAGAATATCTTTTCAATACTAAAAAGCCTGGTGAACTTGATGCGATTTTAGCAGGTATGGGTTCGATTGAGGTAGAGGCATTAACGTATATTCGAGGCAGAAGTTTGCCAAAGCAGTTTATTATTATTGATGAAGCACAAAACTTAACGAAGCATGAAGTAAAGACTATCCTTACCCGTGTCGGAGAAGGCAGTAAAATTGTTTTAATGGGTGACCCAGAACAGATAGATCATCCATATCTTGATGCCTATAACAACGGTTTAACGTATGTTGTAGAAAAGTTCAAGGATCAAGTCATTTCCGGACATGTTAAATTAATGAAAGGGGAAAGGTCAGGTTTGGCACTTTTGGCAGCAGATTTGCTGTAAATAATCATAAAAGTAAAACGGGCGCCCAAGGCACCCGTCTTATTTTATGATAAAACCCTTTATATTTTTAATTGGACTTTGTTGATTTGAACCATCACCTAAATAAACATGAACGGGACCATCTAACGTAAGTGGTTTACCTTTATCGGAGAAACCCAATATAAAATCATAGGCTGTTTCAAGAGGGTACTCATATTCCCCCTCTGTGCTATGAATTACAAAAGTGTTAGCATCACGAGCAGGCTCCGAATTTAATAAAAAAGGCTTCAATGGAATACCAAAGGTACCAGTTAACACCTTTTCCTTCTCGAATTTCTTTTCAGATTTTAATGTAGGAGGATAAATGGCACCCTCCATAATTTCACGGTCCCAATGCTTAGAAACAGCTTTAGTATATTCATCTAATGAATTGGTACTCTCTAATTTTGTTGAAAAAAAGGTCGTTAAATCAACTCGACGGTCGTCGAAAATCCACACACCTGGATCAAGCGTGATCGAATATTTCACTTTTCCAGATATGATAATGATATTTTCCATTTTTCATTCCCCCTAAACCCTTGCATAATTAGTATAACTTTTTTTGGGCAAAATGTCATAATAGTAAAAGCAGGTTCCTTAAGAGGATAAAATCTGTCTGAATAGCTGCCGTTTTAAACAAACTCCTTTGTGCAATCCACTTCATAGTTCTTGCAATTTTCCTTTGTAAACGGTAAAATTTATAGATAAGTTGAATTATCGCTCTGAAATGGGGGGATCAATGTTGGCGTCTGAAATGATTGTGAATCACCAGGAAAAAGCATATGCCTTACTACAGGCTGACGCTGAAAAAATATTAAAGCTAATCAAAGTGCAAATGGACAATCTCACGATGCCTCAATGCCCTCTTTATGAAGAGGTATTGGATACACAAATGTTTGGTTTATCAAGAGAAATAGATTTTGCTGTTCGGTTAGGCTTAATAGATAGTAAAGACGGTAAGGCAATTCTAGATACATTAGAAAGAGAATTATCAGCGCTTCACGATTCATCGTTAAGGAAATAGTAGCAAAGAACTCAAACAATCCATGTTAATTGTTTGGGTTTTTTATTATTTCAAGAAAACAAAAACGGGCTCAATCAATTTCCTTATTTCAGAATATTCTTTATTAAATTGTTGTAACAAATTAACTTTTCCTCAAGTAAAAATGTTTATTTTCTATTATAATAGAGGGATATAAATCAATATTGAAAATGAGGACTTTTTAAATGCTGAAAAAAATATTGAAATCATATGATTTTTCATTAATTATTGCCACCATCCTTTTGTGTTTATTTGGACTTGTTATGATCTATAGCTCAAGTATGGCTTCCGCAGTTCAAAGGTATGGTTATCCACCAGATTATTTTTACCAAAAACAAAAAGTATGGCTGATGATTTTTACTGTGATCTTCCTTATCACAGCAATTATTCCATATAAGATCATGATGTTCAAAAAAGTTCTGGTATTGATTGTGCTATCATCTATTTTATCTCTATTAGGATTATTTGTATTTGGGGTAGAAAAAAATAATGCGCAAAGCTGGTACTCCATTGGCACTTTCTTATTTCAACCATCGGAGTTTGTCAAGCTTGCTGCCATTATTTATTTAGCAGCCGTTTATGCGAAAAAGCAAGCCTATATCAATCAATTTAACAAAGGTGTTCTCCCGCCTTTAGTATATCTTTTTTTCATATGTGCACTTATCATTTTTCAACCTGACTTCGGTACAGCAGCTATTATCATAGCCATAGCTTGTATGATGGTTTTATGCTCTGGTATGAATTTTAAAAGTATCGGTAAATTACTTATTATGGCGCTTATCGTCCTTCTGCCGCTTATTTTAGTTTCCTGGGGGAAGTTTTTTTCTGACGAACAACTAAGTCGTTTTGCTGTATTAGATAATCCATTTAATGATAAATATGTAAATAATGAAGGTTTTCACTTGGCAAACTCCTATATCGCCATCGGTTCTGGTGGAGTAAATGGGTTGGGTCTTGGGAAAAGTATTCAAAAGCTTGGTTATCTGCCGGAATCACATACGGATTTCATTATGGCTGTAATTGCGGAAGAATTAGGGATTTGGGGTGTAGGATTCGTTATCATTCTCCTTTTTTATATTGTATTAAGGGGAATCTATATTGGCTTACAATGTAAGGACCCTTTTGGTAGTCTGCTTGCTATTGGTATTTCGAGCATGATTGGGATTCAGTCCTTTATCAATCTAGCTGGAGTTTCTGGACTAATTCCACTGACTGGTGTACCGCTGCCATTTATTAGTTACGGAGGATCATCACTCCTGATGCTTGCGGGAGCGACAGGAATACTTGTAAATGTTTCTATGTTCACTAAATATGAAAAAAAATATAAAAATAAACAGGATCAAGTTACTAATAGTAATCAATCAAAAGATGGCAAGGTTTTCTATATTTAATCAAAACGCGAAGGACAATATTTGCTTCTTCGCGTTTTTAAAAATACATAGAATATGAGGTGCTTTAAATGACAAGACAGATAAATAAAGTGTTGGTTGCCAATAGGGGAGAAATAGCGATAAGGGTTTTTCGCGCGTGTACTGAACTGAATATTCGAACAGTTGCAATTTATTCGAAAGAGGATTCTGGGGCCTATCATCGTTATAAGGCGGATGAGGCTTATTTGGTTGGGGAAGGAAAAAAACCAATTGATGCCTATTTAGACATTGATGGCATCATTGCTATAGCCAAAAAAAGCGGAGCAAATGCCATACATCCAGGTTATGGGTTTATGTCAGAAAATATTCATTTTGCCAAGCGCTGTGAAGAAGAAGGGATTATTTTTATCGGTCCGTCCATTACACAACTTGATATGTTTGGAGATAAGGTAAAAGCAAGGCATCAAGCAGAGCTAGCTGGAATACCAGTGATTCCTGGTAGTCCTGGTCCCGTAACAGAGGTAAGTGATGTTGAAGATTTTGTGGAAGTACACAAGTTACCCATAATCATAAAGGCCTCTCTTGGCGGAGGCGGGCGCGGGATGAGAATTGTTAAACGCATAGAGGAAATCCGTGAATCATTTGAACGAGCAAAGTCGGAAGCGAAAGCCGCTTTTGGGAATGATGAAGTTTATCTTGAAAAATTAATTGAAAGTCCTAAACATATCGAAGTGCAAATCATTGGTGATCGGCATGGGAATATTGTTCATCTTTTTGACCGCGATTGTTCTGTTCAAAGACGCCATCAAAAGGTAGTGGAGGTTGCTCCAAGTGTGTCTATTTCTGATGAGTTGCGAGAAAGGATTTGTGCGGCAGCCGTAAAATTGATGAAAAATGTTGATTACCTAAATGCAGGTACAGTAGAGTTTCTGGTTTCAGGAAATGACTTTTATTTTATAGAAGTAAATCCACGTGTACAAGTGGAACATACTGTAACAGAAATGATAACAGGAGTCGACATTGTGCAGACGCAAATTTTGGTATCAGAAGGGCACGAATTACATGGTCCAATTATCGGTATACCACAGCAAGAAAAAATTCAAATGAATGGATTTGCTATACAGTCAAGGGTAACAACAGAAGACCCGCTTAATAATTTTATGCCTGATACCGGTAAAATTATGGCCTATCGCTCAGGGGGCGGCTTTGGGGTGCGTCTTGATGCTGGAAATGGCTTTCAAGGGGCTGTAATTACACCGTATTATGACTCTTTATTAGTAAAGCTTTCTACATGGGCGTTAACCTTTGAGCAAGCTGCATCAAAAATGGTTCGAAATTTACAGGAATTCAGGATTAGAGGGATCAAAACAAATATCCCGTTCTTAGAGAATGTTGTGAAGCATGAGAAATTTAGGAATGGCGAATATGATACTTCATTCATTGATACAACACCGGAACTGTTCATTTTCCCATTCCGAAAGGACCGCGGAACTAAAATGCTGTCGTACATCGGCACGGTCACTGTTAACGGGTTTCCAGGTATTGAAAAGAAGAAAAGACCAGTATTTCCGAAGCCAAGAATTCCTAATTTACCCTATGATTTACCGTATCAAGAGGGGACGAAGCAAATTCTTGACAAGTATGGTGCCAATGGACTTGTGGAATGGGTCAAGAATCAAAAGCAGGTCTTATTAACGGATACAACATTTAGAGATGCTCATCAGTCGCTATTAGCAACCCGTATGCGGACGACTGATATTCTTCATATAGCTGAGCCCTCTGCAAAACTTTTACCTGATTTATTCTCTTTTGAAATGTGGGGCGGAGCAACTTTTGATGTTGCCTACAGGTTCTTAAAAGAAGATCCTTGGGACAGATTGGTAACTCTACGCAGGAAAATTCCAAATGTACTGTTCCAAATGTTAATACGTGGGGCCAATGCGGTGGGATATAAAAATTATCCTGATAATTTGATTCGTGAATTTGTTGACCAATCTTCTTCAGCTGGAATTGATGTTTTTCGAATTTTCGACAGCTTAAACTGGGTAAAAGGTATGGAAGTTGCAATTGATGCAGTGCGTCAAAGCGGTAAAATTGCCGAGGCTTCAATATGTTATACAGGGGACATTTTAGATGAGACAAGGACGAAATATAATCTTCACTATTATAAAAGCTTGGCCAAAGAGCTGGAACAACAAGGTGCCCACATCCTGGGAATTAAGGATATGGCAGGCTTATTGAAGCCTGAAGCAGCGTACAGGCTGGTTTCTGAGTTAAAGGAAACCGTCGATATTCCTATCCATCTCCATACGCATGACACAAGTGGAAATGGTCTCTATACCTATGCTCGTGCAATTGATGGTGGAGTGGATATTGTTGATACAGCATTGGGTACAATGGCAGCCTTAACTTCTCAGCCTAGTGCTAATTCGTTATTTTATGCACTTGAAGGGAATCCTCGGAAACCAAAAGTAAATATCCAAGCACTAGAAAAATTGTCTTATTATTGGGAGGATGTCCGTAAATATTATCAGGATTTTGAAAGCGGAATGATTTCCCCCCACACTGAGGTATATCAACATGAAATGCCGGGTGGGCAATATAGCAATCTCCAACAACAGGCAAGAGCAGTAAGCCTTGGTGAGCGTTGGGATGAAGTTAAAGAAATGTATTCACGAGTTAATAATATGTTCGGTGATATTGTAAAAGTGACGCCTTCATCAAAGGTCGTAGGTGATATGGCTCTATTTATGGTTCAAAATGATTTAAGTGAGGAAGATGTGCTTTTAAAGGGACATATGTTAGATTTCCCTGATTCTGTCGTTGAATTATTTGAAGGATTTCTTGGCAAGCCCTATGGAGGTTTTCCAGCGGAACTTCAAAAAATTATATTAAAAGGTAAAAAACCACTAGAAGTTCGTCCAGGCGAATTGCTTGAACCGGTTGATTTTGAAAAATTGAAGGAAAAATTGTATAAAGAACTTGGCAGACAGGTTACGGCTTTTGAGATCATTTCGTATGCTTTATATCCAAAGGTATTTATGGAGTACATTAAAACGGATGAACAGTATGGAAATATATCAGTACTAGACACACCTACGTTCCTTTATGGAATGCGATTGGGTGAAGAAATAGAAGTAGAAATAGAAACGGGAAAAACATTAATTGTTAAACTTGTATCTATGGGTCATCCTCAAGCCGATGGCACGAGGGTCGTTTATTTTGAGTTAAATGGTCAACCGCGTGAAGTCTTCATTAAAGATGAGAATATAAAATCTACGGTGGTATCTAAGCTGAAGGCAGACCCAAAAAACGAAAATCACCTTGCTGCCTCGATGCCAGGAACTGTGGTCAAAGTTGTCGTTGAAAAAGGTGAAAAGGTTGAACGTGGCGATCATTTAATGATTACCGAAGCGATGAAAATGGAAACTACGGTTCAAGCACCTTTTTCAGGCGTTGTAAAGGATATCTATGTCAGCAGTGGTGAGGCAATATTAACTGGTGACCTTTTAATTGAATTAACAAAAGCGTAATAAAAAAAGCTGCCAGGGAGTGGGTATCCCTGGCAGCTTTTTTATAGATTACTTTTTTTAGATCTAGAGTATAACAAAAGGAAATAACTTAGGACGCCAAACAAACAAGTAATAAAGAAGGCGTGCAGCAGGGCGATATACAGATTTAAGCTGCTAAAAATAATCAAAGCTCCTGCAATCACTTGTAATGAAACAAGGATGAATGAAATAATCCAGCCCCAATAAAGAACTTTTTGGTGTTTGTAATGGCGAACAGTCAAATAAAGAATGAAAGTAATCCAGATAAAGATTAATCCAGCAGCGGCTCTGTGTCCCATTTGCACCCATTCGTACATATTGGAAGGCAAGGAAGGAGCGTCATTTAAACATAGCGGCCAGTCTCGACAAACCAAACTTGACTTAGTGTGACGTACGAGTGCGCCAGTGTAGATGACAAGATAACTATAAATGGAAACACCGACAATATGAAACCCCATTCTCTTATCGATATATAGTTTTTCTGCATCAAATCTCTTATCAATTTCAAATATTAGAAGTGTTAACAATAACACAGCAGAAAAAGATACAAGTGAAATACCAAAATGTAATGCGAGTACAAAACCAGATTGTCCCCATTTTACTGCAGCAGCCCCGATTAATGCTTGTAAAAGTAAAAAGAAAAAGGAAAGGAAGGAAAGAAATTTCGTTTCTCTAATATGTCCTACCGCCTTCCATGACCAAACAGAAAGAACGAGAACCATCATTCCAACTACTCCAGAGACAAGTCTGTGGGCAAGCTCAATAACTAATTCTGGGGTAATTTCCAACGGAAGAAATTTACCGTTACAAAGCGGCCATGATCTCCCGCATCCCATTCCAGAATCAGTCTTTGTAACTAGTGCTCCGCCAATTAAGATAAATATCATTCCGATGGTAGTAGCAACAGCCAACCATTTCAAAGATCGTCGCAAAAAATTCACCTCTTAAAAAAGTTCAATAATTTGTCATTGGATAAACCTGACAGTATAATAGATTGGAAAGTAATTCGATTATTAAATTCCCTATTAATCATAACGAATAAAATTGAAAAAGAACAGAAATTAAGTATAGATTTTAAGATAACTTAAATCAATAAAAACAGATGTGGAATAATAAATAGTTTTCACTATTATTATAGTGAAAACCATAGAAACTCAGTTGATGGTCTGTTAGAAATATATTAGTGGTAGTTTAATTAGAATTATTCCTTTTTAGGTGTAAGAGGAATTAAAATTAAACTCTTCATGTAGACACTAGGATTTTTTATAAATTTAGGGGATAATTTGTATAAATGGAATTATAAATCCTTAAAAAGCTAAGATTATAACGATAAAATGAACTTTGTAACAATTTAGTCTAAAATTATTCAAAAAAAATTCACAAAAATATCTAAAAGTGTGATTTAATATACAGAGAAAGTGTTTTAATTATCACTATCTTTTTAGTTAGATTGTTTATTAAATCGAAAAAAATTAATATTAATTTTCTATCATCGTTCCTTTTTTTTACAAATGAGGGCATATATAAATTAAGTATCAATTATCACTTACTTAAATGATGAATATTTGTTATTTAGGTTTAGGAGGAGAAACCAGATGTCGAACTCTAAGGCCTTCGGAGAAGCTGCTATTGATAATGGCGCTGCGAGCTTGCAAGCCAATATAAAAACCTCTGCATGGAAAGACTTTATGGCTCTTATCAAAATTGGAATTGTAAATTCTAATCTTATTACTACTTTTACGGGGTTATGGCTTGCGCTTCACTTTTCAGGACAAAGCTTTCTAAACAATTTAGATATCGTGCTTTTTACAGTAGCAGGATCTTCACTGATTATTGCAGGCTCATGTGCTATCAATAATTATGTTGATCGTGACATTGACCATTTAATGGAAAGAACAAAAGAAAGACCTACTGTAACCGGGAAAGTAGTTCCGATAAAAGTTCTAGTATTAGGTATTTTACTTATTGGACTGGGAACACTGTCTTTATTCTTTACTACGATGACTGCAACAGTAATTGGACTGCTTGGAGTTTTTAGCTATGTTTTCCTGTATACATTATGGTCAAAGCGGCAGTTGGTGTCCAACACTATTATTGGGAGCATATCAGGAGCAGTACCACCACTAATCGGATGGGCAGCAGTTGATGCTAATCTCGATATCATGGCATGGTCATTGTTTGTGCTAATGTTTGTTTGGCAGCCTCCACATTTTTATGCGCTAGCGATGAGACGGGTTAAAGAATATAAAGCAGCTGGGATCCCAATGTTACCTGTAGTGAAGGGTTTTAAAACCACAAAAATTCACATCATCCTTTGGGTTGCTGCACTTCAGCCAATTCCATTTTTTCTTACCAAATTAGGAATCCCATTTCTAATACTTGCTATCGTTCTAAATATCGGGTGGCTTGCATTAGGGATTTATGGATATAGAATCAAAGATGACATAAAGTGGGCAAAACTAATGTTTGTTTACTCTTTGCAATATTTAACTATTATTTTTGTAGCAATGGTTATAGTTACATTAATTTAGTTTTGCAAATGATTGTTTCTTGTTTAAAGGGAAGCAATCGTACTACATAATTCTTTGATCAACATAATGCTTTAAATAATTTATTAGTGAAAGAGGGGTTTGATTAAGCTATGAAAAGGCTAGCAAAGTGGCGTTTAATATCGTTATTTTCGATTTTAGCGCTTGTTCTCTCCGGATGTGGCGAACCGTACCTTTCCACGTTAAAGCCTGCCGGTGAAGTTGCGCAAACGCAATATGATTTAATGAAGTTAAGTACGTTAATCATGGTTGGGGTTATTGTTATTGTTGCGATTATTTTCGTTTTGATTTTGGTTCGTTTTAAACGAAGGGATGACAGAATACCAAAACAAGTAGAAGGAAGTCACAAATTAGAAATTATTTGGACTGCTGTGCCGATTCTTTTACTATTAATTCTTGCCGTTCCGACTGTGGCCGCAACCTTTAAACTTGCAGATGTATCTCCAATGGATAAGAAAAATACAAAGGCACTTGTAATTAATGTTCGGTCACACTTATATTGGTGGGACTTTGAATATCCAGGCAAGAAGATTGTTACAAGCCAGGAACTTGTTGTTCCTACAAATGAAAAGGTATATTTTAACTTGAAGTCATCTGATGTGAAACACTCATTTTGGATTCCAGCAGTAGGTGGAAAGTTAGATACAAATACGGAGAATATTAATAAATTCTGGCTAGAGTTTGACGATAAAAAAGCAAACGAAGCAGGAAATCTTTTCTATGGAAAATGTGCAGAACTTTGTGGTCCATCCCATGCTTTAATGGATTTTAAAGTAAAAGCTATTAGCCGGGACAAATTTGACGCTTGGGTAACTTCGATGCAGAATGTTAAAGAACCACAAAAAGCCCAGACAGCTTCTGCGGCACAAGGACAAGAACTATTTAATAAAAGCTGTATTGGCTGTCATGCTGTAACACCATCAAACAAAATGCCTGAAACAGCACGTCTAGCACCAAACTTATCGAACTTTGGTGAACGATCTCGTGTAGCCGGTGTTTTGGATCATAATAAAGAAGAGTTAAAAAATTGGATTCGTAATCCAGAAACATACAAACCAGGTAACATGATGACAGGAAAATACCCGGAAATGTCTGAAAAACAGCTAGATGCTTTAGCAGACTATTTAATGGGCTTAAAGGCCCAGCAATAATTGGGGAATTGGTTGAAAGGGAGGTAAAATTGTGAGTACCTATGCTCAAAAAAAGGGATTTGGCGCAACATTATGGGACTTTTTAACAACTGTTGACCATAAAAAAATTGCCATCCTATATCTCATTGCAGGTGGATTTTTCTTCTTAGTGGGCGGACTTGAAGCAGTATTTATCCGTATCCAACTTGCAGTGCCTAATAATGATTTTGTGAGTGCCGGATTATTTAATGAAATTATAACAATGCACGGAACAACAATGATTTTCTTAGCTGCGATGCCGCTGGTTTTCGCTTTTATGAATGCAGTAATGCCATTACAGATTGGAGCCCGCGATGTAGCGTTTCCATTTGTTAATGCATTAGGATTTTGGTTGTTCTTTTTTGGAGGAATATTCCTAAACCTCTCTTGGTTCTTAGGAGGAGCACCTGATGCAGGATGGACATCATACGCGTCACTTGCACTTCATTCCCAAGGGCATGGCGTAGACTTTTATATCTTAGGTTTACAGATATCAGGTATAGGAACATTAATTGGTGGTATTAACTTCCTTGTTACCATCATTAACATGCGTGCTCCAGGTATGACATATATGAGAATGCCTTTGTTTACTTGGACTACATTTGTTACATCAGCACTTATTTTGTTTGCATTTCCTCCATTAACAGTTGGTTTAGTTTTAATGATGTTTGACCGCTTGTTTGGTGCGAATTTCTTTGATGCCACTATGGGTGGTAATACGATTATTTGGGAACATCTTTTCTGGATTTTCGGTCATCCAGAAGTATATATTTTAATACTTCCAGCTTTCGGGATTTTCTCAGAGATTTTTCCGATTTTCTCAAGAAAGCGATTATTTGGATACTCTTCCATGGTATTTGCAACTGTATTAATCGGTTTCTTAGGCTTCATGGTATGGGCTCACCATATGTTTACTACAGGTTTAGGTCCAGTTGCTAATGCCATTTTCGCAGTTGCTACAATGGCTATTGGTGTACCGACCGGAATTAAAATTTTCAACTGGCTTTTAACAATGTGGGGAGGAAGTGTAAAATTTACCACTCCTATGCATTGGGCAATGGCGTTTATTCCATCATTTCTTGCTGGTGGAGTAACAGGGGTAATGCTTGCCTCCGCAGCAGCCGACTATCAATATCATGATACTTATTTTGTTGTTGCACACTTCCATTATGTAATTGTGGGTGGTGTGGTATTTGCAGTTTTTGCAGGTACACATCTATATTGGCCAAAAATGTTTGGTACCATGTTAAATGAAACACTTGGAAAAATTACTTTCTGGTTGTTCTTTATCGGGTTCCATTTAACATTCTTTATCCAACATTTCTTAGGTTTATGGGGAATGCCGCGACGCGTTTTCACATACCTTCCTGGTCAAGGATTTGAAACTGCTAACATGGTTAGTTCTATAGGTGCTGCGTTTATGGGCTTAGGTGTTATCGTAATGTTATTTAACATCATTATCACTTCTGTGAAAAATGTTAAAGTTGGTAATGATCCATGGGGAGACGGAAGAACACTTGAATGGGCAATCCCTTCTCCACCACCGTTTTATAACTTTAAGCAGCTTCCACTTGTACGTGGTTTAGATGCTTACTGGTTAGAAAAAATGGATGGTAAAAAAGGAATGACTCCGGCAGAGCCGCTTGGTGATATTCACATGCCAAATTCGTCGTTTTTACCGTTTATGATGGCTTTAGGATTATTCATTGCAGCTTTTGGTGCAATGTACCATGTAAATGATAAGGCTTGGGCATTACCAGTAATGATCATTGGATTATTAGTAACTTTTGGATCTATGTTCTTACGTTCAGTGAAAGATGATCATGGATTCCATATTCATAAAGAGGACTTAATTGATGAGGATGATAAGGGGGTTAAGGCATAATGCACGCTGATGAAAAATTTACTTATGAAACATGGCCTGCTGCGCCGGAAAAATCAACCCTTGAATCCAAAAATAAATTCTTAGGTTTTTGGTTTTTCCTAGGGGGAGAGACAGTTCTTTTTGCCTCCCTTTTTGCCACTTACCTTGCATTGAAGGATAAAGTTCCTGATTCAAGTCACCATCTAGCTAAGGATTTATTTGAATTACCGTTAACATTTGTCGCGACAATGCTCCTTTTAACGAGTTCATTAACAAGTGTTTACGCAATGTACCACATGAAGAACTTTGCCTTCAAAAAAATGATGGTCTGGCTCGGTCTTACTGCGCTATTAGGTGCAGGTTTCTTAGGACTTGAGGTTTACGAGTTTTCCCATTATGTTCATGAAGGACATACATTTACAAGCAGTGCTTTCGGTTCTGCCTTCTACGCACTAGTTGGTTTTCATGGAGGCCACGTTGCATTTGGTTTACTTTGGTGTTTAACATTAATGTTTAGAAATTCCAAACGAGGCTTAGACCTTTACAACGCTCCAAAATTCTATGTATTTAGTTTATACTGGCATTTTATCGATGTTGTTTGGGTATTTATCTTTACAGTAGTATATTTAATGGGAATGGTGGGATAAACTGATGGCTAATCAACAATTAAATTCAGGTAACCCAAGAGTAGACATTGAATATCGTCGCAAGAAAAATGCAGAAGAGATGAGATATCAATTGGTTTCTTTTGCCTTGATGATTTTCTTAACTCTCATTGCTTTTGCGGCTGTTGCAATTAAAGGATTTAGTGCGTGGTTTACAGTTCCATTTATTATCCTTTTAGCTGTCGTTCAAGTTATTTTTCAACTATATTATTTCATGCATATGAGCCATAAAGGACATGAAGCACCATCGCTCTTTTTATACTCTGGTGTGATGGTTGGAGCAATAACTATTCTTACGTTTTCAACTATTATTTGGTGGTAATATGTTCAAAAAAGAAAATCGGCTTATGGCCGATTTTCTTTTTTAGACCTATCTAAGGGTTGTTTCCATTTTCTTTGCGTATCGTTTTGGCCAAGGGTATAATATAGTCAATAATACTTTTAAATCATAATGAGGTGATTTGGGTGCTTACATTAGATATATTCGGTTTTAAAGCACTTTGGAGCCCGTATTTTTTACTAATCTTGATAGTCATAACTGTAGGGTATTTTGTCCTTACAACAAAATACAGAAGCTTTTTTCCAGATGGTGAGCCATTAACGAAAACACAAGGAGCTTTGTTTTTATTATCAATGATCCTGCTTTATGCCATTAAAGGATCTCCTGTTGATTTATTAGCACACCTTATGTTTTGGGTCCATATGATTCAAATGGCTGCTTTAGTTTTAGTCGTACCGCCTCTATTTATCATGGCTGTACCTGACTGGTTTTGGAGAAAAATTTTCAGTGTTTCCGTTATTGATTCGCTTTTTAAGCTTTTCTCAAAACCACTTATAGCTTTAATTGCATTTAACGGCTTTTTTTCTTTTTATCATGTACCCATCATTTTTGATCACATCATGCAAAATGCTTGGCTGCATGCTGGCTATTCAATCTTATTGTTTGCCGTCGCAATCTTTATGTGGTGGCCATTGCTTAATAAGATGCCTGAACATCAGACATTAAATGGACTTAAGAAGGTTGGTTATATTTTTGCAGATGGGATTCTGTTAACACCAGCTTGTGCCTTAATCATTTTTGCAGATACACCAATGTATGCAACCTATTCTGATCCCCATGTTTGGGGACAAGTGATGAGCCTATGTGTTGGATCAGCGAACTTCGATAGTTTAAATTTGAGTGGTCCACAACTTTTTAGTTCGATATCATTACTACATGATCAGCAGCTTGGTGGAGTTTTAATGAAAATTATTCAAGAAATTATATATGGTGTCATTCTTGGTCATGTTTTCTTCGAATGGTACCGTAAAGATCAATCAGACTCCGAACAGGAAATGAAGCAACCATTAAATCCGTTGCTCATTAAATAATCTCCCATACTCCTGGGAGATTTTTTTACTGATAAGCCTTAATTTCTTGGGTATCGTTTGAAAAGTAAGGACCGTTGAACTACTATTATTGTAGAATAAAAGAAAAGAGAGGACGCCTAAATGAATTCCTTACCGATTTTACCTACTATTAGTACCTCATTTATTGTTTTAAGTGCTATTACTGTTGCTATTGGATGGTGGCAAATTAAGCAAAGACATATTGAGGCCCACAAAAAGACAATGTTTTTGGCTGCTATTTTTGCTGTAATCTTTTTTATAATCTATGCTTCTAGAACCCTCTTTATTGGAAATACTTCGTTTGGAGGGCCAGATAATATCAAAATTTATTATACAATATTTTTAATCTTCCATATTACACTTGCGACGACTGGAGCTGTATTCGGCATTGTCTCTATCATGTCAGGATACAAAAACAAACTTTCTATCCATCGAAAGCTGGGACCGATAACTAGTTTCATTTGGTTTTTTACTGCGATCACGGGTGTTGCCGTATACTTATTGCTTTATGTATTTTATCGAGGCGGCCAGACAACATCTATGCTAAAAGCAATTCTTGGACTGTAAAAAATTAATCGCTTCCGAATAATAAAAAGACGCATGAGAACCATGCGTCTTTTTTCGATTATAATGCAAACTTACTTACTTCTGCTTTTACTTCATCGAGAATTTTTTTACATTGATTTACAAGAGAGGTTGGGAAGCTTTCGCCATCACCATATTCTACACCATGCGGGTAATAATGTTTGCCTAAAAGCGGTGTCATTAATTGAATAGTTGCTTTATCAGCGCCAATATCGCCCTCAATCGCATGACCCCGTACACGCAAGTAAAATACCCCTTCTTTTAATTCAAACTTGCGGTCGTATGTAACTCGTTCGTAGTCCCATTGTCCTTCGCGAACTAAACCGTGATCTAACATTACTTCATCTAAACGGTTTAAGTCAGCCTTTAACTTTTCAATTTCAGTATTCTCGAATTTCATAATGAATCCCTCCTAAAAACAATACCATTGCCCCTATGTTTCCTATTTAAGTAGGAAAGCAATAATAATTCAATTTAATAATAGTTGAAAATGTTTCAACTTGCAATGAATACCTTCAGCGAATAAAACAATCTTGGTAGGAAACCCTAGAATAATGGTAAGAGGAATTAAATAAACATAGGGGGCAGTAAAATGGAAGAAATCCGAGATATAATGACTGAAGAGGTAGAATGCTGTACGTTATTGGATAATGTTTATGAAGTCGCCTTAAAGATGAAGCACTTAAATGTTGGGGCTATACCAATTATTGACCAGGAAAAGCTTGTCGGAATGATTACAGACCGAGATATTGTTGTTCGAGGTGTTGCTGAAAAACATCCTGGTTCAACAAAAGTAGAAGATATCATGAGTAATGACCTTATTACTGTTACTCCTGATTCTTCCAGTAAAGATGCAGCAAAATTAATGGCAAAGCATCAAATCCGACGATTACCTGTGGTAGAGGAAGGTAAGTTAATAGGAATTGTTTCCCTTGGTGATTTCGCGATCCGCGAATTGACTGACGACCAAGCAAAAGAGGCATTAACGGAAATATCTGAGCAAAATTATAATGGAGCACAACATTAAAAATTATTATATAAAAAATAGTTTTACCTTTAGAAAACAGGTACTCATCGTGCCTGTTTTCTTTTTATCAGTTCATTTGTCTGACACTTTTGATTATGACTATTACTATTCAAGATATTGATGATATAATAATTTTATCTATACATTTAATGATTCATGAAAGTAATAGAGAGGGTGAATGCCTCTGCGTACACTGACTAGAATTCTTATTCTTTCAGCAGTTTTCTTAACTATAGGTTTTTATGTGAGTATAAACGAAAATAACGATAGTAATATTTTAATTAAAGAAGATCATACTTCAGAAATGAAACAACCTATTTCACAAAATCCTGATAATAAGCCAAGTAAAAAATTAGTCTCGGATAAACCGAAAGAAGGTTTGGCTTTATTAATTGGGAAAAATGAAGGTGAATTAGAAAAACTACTTGGTCCACCAGTTCGGATTGATGAGTCAATGTATGGTTATCAGTGGTATATTTATAATCAAGACGATAAAAAGTATGTCCAAGTGGGTGTTGAAAATAAACGTGTAGTTACGATTTTCGCGATAGGCCAAAATCTTGATGTAGCACCTTTTGAAATAGGAGAGCCGGTTGAGGAAATCTTCAATACGCATTATATTGATACAAATATTAAGATTGAATTTAATGGTAATTCGTATCATTTTGAATTGAATGATGCTGATTTAAATCTTCGGCCAATGGTGCAATTGGGTGATGTCTTTGTCCAGCTCTACATAGATAAATTTACTGGCAATCTTTCTAGTGTTCGGTTCCTTAATGCAGAAACACTAATTAAACAAAGGCCATATGAACTTGTTTATAGTGGATATTTAATCAAAGCACCTGAACCTAGTGAGGAAAGGCGGCGTGCCATTGAAGAAGATACGGAACAAGAGATATTTGACCTAACCAATGTCTTACGTGTAAGAAATAAATTAAAGGAATTAAAATGGGATGAGAATACGGCAGAGGCCGCGTTTGAGCACAGTAAGGATATGTCAATAAACAACGACTTTTCACATAAATCCAAGAAATTTGGAGATCTTACCAAACGATTAAAAACGGCCCATGTGGTTTACCAGGCTGCAGGCGAGAATATTGCGGCAAATTATACAGATGGACCAGCTGTTGTCGAGGGTTGGCTAAATAGTAAAGGACACCGTGAGTCACTGTTAAGTAAGGAATACTCTCATCTTGGTGTAGGGGTATTCCAAAAGTACTATACTCAAAACTTTATATCAAAAACAGAACAATGAAAAAGGTGACGATTAGGTCACCTTTTTTCAATCTTATATTGATTAAATATAAATCTGTTTTGCTCCCATTTCCCGAATAATCGGATCACTTCCCCCACATTAAAAGACTCTTTATTGAAATTGTTAGTAATGGGTGTGATCTTTTGGGCGGTGATTAGTTTTGTTTCTGTTTGTAGTTTTAAGGACTGAACATAAATGTAGCGATGATAATAAAACCGTTGCTTCTCTTCGATAATACTTTTAATTTCACCTGTTATGATTGCTTCTTGCTGTACTTGGCCAGTATCAAGCCACTTTGTATCGTGCTCCTTCATCTCTTTTTTTGTAAGCCAAAAAAAGTAAAAGCAAATAATTGGGATTAGGATGGCGGTGACCATTGTTGATCACACCTCCGCTTATTATTTTTTTATAATAAAGAATGTACCTGTGGCATAGGCGATTTTTTTTCCGTCACTCCGATATGCTGCACCTGAGATGACCATTGTTTTGCTGCCGCTATGAACAATTTCCGCTTTACTGTAGAGTGTTTCTCCGATACCTGGTGCTATGTAATGGATATTCAATTGATTTGTTACGGCTCCATAACCATCTGGTAGAAGATAATTAGCCAGACTCCCCATTGCTGTATCAAGTACCGTCGCAGTAATCCCGCCATGGACAATATCTAGGTGGTTATTAAGAGTTGGGTCTAAAGGAATCGTAATTTCGCAGGTTTTCTCATTTAGTTTTCTATCCATTTGTAGAATTCCGTCAATATATGTACTTCGCTTTTGTTTAATTTTTACTTGGAATCCCGATAAAAGGTAGGCAAGAGAATTTAAATCAGTCTCTGAACCAGTTTCAATACATGTTTCTAATAATCGACGTAATTCATCTTTCATTATACTTACCTCTTTCATTTCTTTGTCTTTTGACATCTTACCATTTACAAGGCAAATATTAAATATTTTAATCTCAGTGTTCTTTCACATTTGTAAAATTCTTTCATATTGTATTACTGGGACTAATTTGGGCTGAGGTGAGATAAATGACACAAAAAAAATTACACCCTTCCGTGTCACAATTCAAAGAATTTGTTAAAAACAATCCAAAATTAATCAAAGAAGTACGGAAAGGGAAGGCAACTTGGCAGGAACTATATGAAGACTGGTATTTATTAGGTGAAGAGGATAGCCGCTGGGAATCGATGGGATCTGATACTGGATCAGTCGATGAAACAAGCACAGAGTCTAAAGGTGATTGGCTTTCTAATATTATGGGAATGGTTAAGAAAATGGATCCGAATCAAATGCAAAACCACATGAATAACCTAAGTCAGGCTCTGGGGGCGATCCAAGGTGTACTTTCACAATTTCAAGGAGAAAACCCTGGTACAGGTCCTGTTAAGCCGTCAGAAGGACCTAAACATCCATTTGTGTTTAGAAAAGATTGATGGAAAGGAACCTTAACTTATGCGAAGAGATATACTGCAATATATTGAAAGTCAAAAGGACTTAAAACAATTCATTCGCGAACAACCAATATGGTATAGAAAGCTGTCAAGAAATCCATATGATTTGCAATCGCTTGAAATTGAATCCTTACACTACTATAAGAAAACGATTCCTGACCAAGTGAATAAGTTTTCGAATAGTGTACAAATGGCTTCGATGATGTATCACATGTTTCAGGGGATGAAAAATCAAAATTAAACAAAGTCACAGGATTTATTTTGTGGCTTTTTTTATTTGTCATAGCGGAGTAAGACTAAAAAAAGAAAAGGAGGCGAACAATACAAGCAAAAGAAGGAGTGAATTTAAATGAAAAAGCTAGTTCCGCAGTTAATCCTAATGATCTTTTTTATTGGAATCCTTACTGGATTTAATAATGACTTACCTAGAACTGAAATTCCTTCACTATATGTTCACCACCAGATCAAAGGTGAAACAGTTTTAATTAATTGTATTGTTACAGGAATTAGCTTCCGTGACGCAGACCCTTCAAAAGGAAGAATCGGGAAGATTGTTGTTTGGGTGGATGGAAAGAAAAATAGCGAGGTTAAAGCGGCAGCTTTTATAATTAAAGGTTTTTCACCGGGAACCCATAAGGTAAAGTTAGAAGTTGTCAATCCAAATAATGAACCGTATGGATTAGCGAAAGAATTTATGGTAAATATCCCTAGATAAACTGAAATTTTCACATTACTACCACTTTCATGTTAAAATATCTTTGGAGGTGGGCGTAAAATGCTTGCTACGTTAGAGAGAGTCGAATTATTGGAACAAGCTGAGCAATTAGCAAAGATGGTATTAGAATCTGAAATAGCCGAACAATATCAAATATGTTTATATAAATTGCAAAATAACAAGGAAGCACAGCGGAAAATAAGTCAATTCGTTCGTCTAAAGGAGCTATATGACGAGGTGCAGCGGTTTGGTAAATACCATCCTGATTATAAAAAGGTAATGACACAAATCCGCGAAAATAAAAGGGAAATGGATATGGATCCTCTGGTAGCAGAATTCAAATTGGCTGAGAATGATTTGCAAGACCTACTAGATGCAATTAGTATTATTGTAGGCGGTGCGGTCTCTGAACATATAAAAGTTCCAACAGGAAATCAGTTTTTTGAAACGAAAACCAGCCACGTTAGTGGTTGTGGCGGTGGAGGAAGCTGTGGGTGCGGCTGAAAAATCAGCGAATTGTGCTGATTTTTTTTTGTAATGTCAATCTTTTCAGATTTTAAGCACTTATCTGGAATAAGTAGCAAAGTTTGAATTGAAAAGGAACGTTTTAATATGCTAGACTTATGTAAAATGATGGTTTGTTGAAGGGGAAAAAAGTATGTTTGTTCAAAGACAAGGATTGGTTGTTTGGCTTTACTCGTTAAAACAAGCTAAAATGCTTCGGCGTTTCGGAAACGTTCATTACGTTTCAAAAAAGTTGAAGTATGTTGTTCTGTATTGTAATCAAGAAGAGCTGAATGAAATAATGGAAAAGTTGAATTCTTTTTCGTTTGTAAAGAAAGTAGAACCTTCATATAAACCATTTTTAAGAATGGAGTATGAGAATTCGGCGCCAGATAAAGCAAAGGAATATGATTATAAAATGGGTATTTAAAAAGGTGAGGGCGTTTCCCTCACCTTTTCCTATTGTAGTGGAAGTAAATAATGATTAAGACGGAGAATGCCGATTAAGTGCTGGTAATACAGCTCTTTTTCATAAAAAATGGTTGACGGCTTAACAGATAGCTCATGTATTTGCTTCCCATGTTTTACAGCAGTAGAAGCAAAGATATCATACCTCTTATTTGATATAAATTTGGGGTTTGGAATACCCTCACGACAAATATAAAGGGCTTGGAATTTTCCAGGGTCTGTTGGCTTTAATACGACAACCAATGAGGTTCTATCCTGATCATCAATCTTTGTGTGCAGTGCGAGCATATGTTGAAGACGGTGTTGATTTGCATTTGTAAGCTCAATCAGTTCATATATATCTGAATAACCTTCTCCTAATTCAATAAAACGCTGGATCAATGAAAACTCTCCTTTAAAATGGCTTAATTCAAGAATACTCTATCACTAATTTCCGATCTTTTGAATAATAAGTAAAAAAAAAACCTGCAGAAAATTCTGCAGGGTCCTTCCACATCCTCATAAAGGATAGAAGGCAAAGGGAGAGGAGAAACCGGAGGAAGAACTTATGGGGAAACGTAAGTCTTCTCCGCGGTTGGCAACAACATCCTCGAATTGATGTTGTTAATTACATTATTTCCACAACCTAAAAGCTTATACGTACTTTCGAATAAATTTTCCTATGAAAGAATCATTTTCTGTAAATCATTACTCAAATGAAAAGATATACACTTACTAATTGTCTACTTTTTGTATATTATGGTAGGATGGATTAAGAAAATTATTTCTGAAAAAATGTGGTGATATGGTAGTGAGAGTGGTTTCAGGGATTTGCAAAGGTAGACCTTTGAAAGCTGTTCCAGGTAATACAACGAGGCCGACAACTGATAAGGTAAAAGAGGCTTTATTTAATATGATTGGACCTTATTTTGATGGCGGCATTGGATTGGACCTATTTGCTGGAAGCGGTGGATTAGGTTTGGAGGCACTTAGTAGGGGATTGGATAAAGTTATTTTTATTGACCGAGAATTAAAGGCCATTCAAGTGATCCAGGAAAATATAAAAGCTTGTAAATTTGAGGACCAAACGGAAGTCTATCGCAATGATGCCGATAGAGCATTAAAGGCTCTCATAAAAAGAGAAATCTGCTTTGATTACATATTTTTAGACCCGCCGTACAAAAAACAACAACTTGTCAGCTTAATGGAAAAAATGGATAAACAGGATGTAGTAAAAATAGATGGATGCGTTGTCTGTGAGCATAGCTTCGATGTTGAATTACCAAAATCATTAGGGCGGTTTATCCAAATAAAACATGAAAAGTATGGAATGATCGCGGTAACTATTTATATACGAACAGATATTGAGTGAGGGGGAGTCAATTTGACAAAAATAGCCGTTTGTCCAGGAAGCTTTGATCCAATTACATATGGTCATTTAGATATTATTAGAAGAGGTGCCAAAGTATTTGACACTGTCTATGTGAGTGTATTAAACAATTCATCTAAAAATCCGTTATTCAGTGTTGAAGAGCGAATGAATCTAATTCAGGCTGTAACAAAAGATCTTCCTAATGTTAAGGTAGATGTCCATTCTGGCTTACTTGTTGATTATGCAAAGGCTGTTAATGCTAATGCTATCATCCGTGGATTGCGGGCAGTTTCAGATTTTGAGTACGAAATGCAAATCACTTCGATGAATAGAGTGCTTAATGAAGATATCGAGACCTTTTTTATTATGACCAATAATCAATATTCCTTCTTAAGCTCCAGTATTGTAAAAGAAGTGGCAAAATATAATGGGAACATATCAACGCTCGTCCCACCAATTGTTGAAAAAGAATTACAAAAGAAGTTCAAAAAACAATAAAAAAGAGCTTTGCCAGCTCTTTTTTATTGTTTTTTTACGCGGGAAAACAAAATTAGCACATACACAAAAAGGGAGAAAATGGTGATAAGCGGACCAACTTCCATCATTTTATGATAAAAATGATCTCCCCATGAACCGTCTTCAAAAAAACCAACAGGTAAAGCGTTAGAAGGCTGCTCTTGATTATTGAAACGCAAGTAAACTGGCTTCCACAAAATCAATGCAAACAAGCTTGCAAATATACCTTGAAGGATTCTTGCAATAAAAAATGGTTTAAATCGGATATCTGTTTGTGCCAGGATGCTTGCAACCTGTGCTTGGACACTAAATCCACTAAATGCGAGGATAAAGCTGGTAATCATTGCTTTTTGTAATAGAGTAGCATCTTGAACCAGACTCGTTAGTTGGCTGCCTAATGTAATTTCAAATAAACCAGATATAAATGGAATGCTTAACATTTCAGGGAAAGACAATGAGGATAACAAGATCTCTACTGATTTTGCAAGTGTCGCTGTAATATGTAAATGATAAAGTAATTTGTTAATCACAGAAAATAAAATAATAAACCCGCCAACCATTAATAAAGTTTGAATGGAAGAATTAACTGCATCACCAAGAAGTTTACCAATTGGTCGATTATCTTTTAATCTTGTTTGATGCAAAGCGGATAAAGCCAATCGGATTTTGAACTTTTTATTTTTCTTACTAATTTCGTTAGGGGATTCATTCCCATAAAAACGCATGATCAATCCAACACAAATATTTCCTAAATAGTGGGCTAATGCAAGAATAACACCTAAATGAGGATTATAGAAAAAACCTACAGATACTGCCCCAAAGATAAATAAAGGGTTAGAAGAATTTGTGAAAGAAACAAGTCTTTCTGCTTCAATTCGTGTTAAGTGGCCTTCCTGACGTAATCTTGCGGTAAACTTTGCTCCAGCGGGGAATCCTGAAGCCATACCCATCGCCCAAACGAACCCTCCAACACCAGGTACCTTAAAGAGAGGCCTCATTAATGGCTCCAATAATACGCCGATAAATTTGACAACCCCAAAGCCAATTAACATTTCAGAAACAATAAAAAAAGGTAATAGCGATGGAAAGACAATTTCCCACCACATATTTAGCCCTCGGATAGAAGCGTCTAAGGACTCTTGAGGAAAAGAAATAAGTGAGGCAGCTAAAATAGTGACGGATATAGATAAAAAAATAGTTTTTAGTTTGGAACGAAACAATGAAGGAACCTCCTTCCGAGAGGGATCGATGAAACTGTGCAATCAATTAATTGAATGGTAAAATAAGAATTATTCTTATCCTGACTTGTCCTCATATTAAACAAATATACTCATAGAACGTTTATTTAGACCATAAGATTGAACGAGATTTCTTATTTCTGTGGATTGGCTTCAGGAAGTCCCGTCTGTTAAGAAGAAAAAATATCTAATAGGTTTAAATAGGAGGTCTTTAGTAATGGAGCACCCTAAAATAGGCTTGGCGCTTGGTTCGGGTGGTGCACGTGGGTTTGCTCATTTAGGAGTCATAAAAGCATTGAAAGATGCTGGAATTCCGATTCATCTGATTGCAGGCAGCAGCATGGGGGCGCTGGTTGCAAGTTTTTACGGGGCAGGAATTGACATGGATCGGTTATATAAATTATCCACTGCTTTTAAAAGAAAATACTTTTTGGATTTTACTGTTCCGAAAATGGGATTTATCTCAGGAAAAAAAGTAAAGGAATTTATTAAGGTTTTTACTCATGGAAAAAACATTGAGGACTTGTCCATTCCAATAGGTATCGTCGCAACTGATTTATTGACGGGGGAAAAGGTTGTTTTTCAAACGGGCCCGGTTGCTGATGCTGTAAGAGCAAGTATTTCCATCCCGGGGATATTTGTTCCAGAAAAATATAATGGGAGAATCCTTGTAGATGGTGGTGTATCTGACCGTATTCCTGTTTCTGTGGCTAAAGAGATGGGGGCGGATATAGTTATCGCAGTAGATGTCTCCAGGGTGAAACGGAACGCAGAAATTACCTCAATTTACGATGTAATTATGCAGAGTATAGACATTATGCAAGCGGAAATAATTAACAATAGAGAGATCGCGGCCAGTGTAATGATTCGACCCCCTGTTGAAATTTATAGTTCAAGAGCCTTCACAAATATTGATGAGATCATAAATCTTGGTGAGGAAGAAGCGAAAAAACATCTAAAGCAAATAAAAACCGTGATTGAACAGTGGAAGGGGTAGAAATTGCGATGCGCAAAAAAATATATATAGGTTCTGCACTAATCGTTGCCATTTTTTTTATCTGGGGAATGTTCTATTCATTGCCTTATTATGTTTCAAAACCTGGAATGGCGAAAGAACTTGGACCAATCATTATGGTTGAAGGCGGCGATAAGGATAAAGGTAATTTTATGCTTACAACAGTTAGAATGGGTAGAGCAAATATTTACTCCTATTTAGAAGCAAAGATACGAAATTATGAAGAACTTTACCCATTAGATTTGATTTTAAATAAAAAAGAAACAGAGGAAGAATACAATGCGAGACAGCTCCATCTGATGGCTGGCTCAAAACTTAATGCAATAGAAGTTGCCTACCGTAAGGCGGGATTGCCTGTGAATTATAAATATAAGGGGATCTATGTCATGCAGGTGATTCCAGAAATGCCTGCGGAAGGAAAGCTTTCCACGGGTGACCGCATTTTTAAAGTGGATGGGCAGCAATTGCCTTCTTCGGAAAAATTTATTGATTACGTAAGCAAAAAACAAGCCGGGGATAAGGTGAAATTAACCTACTTGCGTAATAAAAGTACAAAGACTGTTACATTAAAACTTCAGCCTTTTAAAGAGAATCCTCAAAAGGTGGGGATAGGGATTTCTCTAGTGGACGATAAAGAAATAGTTGTCAAGCCAAAGGTTAAAGTAAAGACAGATGAAATTGGGGGACCATCTGCTGGATTCATGTTTTCATTAGAAATCTATAACCAGTTAACAGAAGGAGACTTAACTAAGGGCTATCAAATTGCTGGTACCGGGACGATAGATGTGGATGGAACAGTCGGACCTATTGGAGGAATTGAACAAAAAATCGTAGCTGCTGACAAGGCTGGGGCGGAGTACTTTTTAGCTCCTAATGAAAAAGGGATAAAGAATTCCAATTACCGGGATGCAGTTAAGACTGCAAGGGACATAAAAACCAAAATGAAGATCGTTCCAATTGATACCTTTGATGACGCAGTTAGGTATTTAGAAAAGCTAAAGGAAAAATAAAAAAATGATGGTGCATC